>CP158972.1:0-312500 GCA_040429635.1 Tamlana crocina
GTTAGTTTGCGTTGGGGCGCAAAAAAAAAATTAATTAATTTGGGACAACTCGAGGGAAAGCAATCGCCACATTAAACCAATATTTTAGTTTTCAATGCAATAATCGATACAATATTACCAATAAAAGCGTGAATAATCTAGAAAAAATACAACTTTTTTTTCGATAAAGTGTTTAATTAATTCGTTGAAATGCAAAATAATCAACATAAAACAATCTAAAAACCAACATTTAAAACACTGATAAACAATACTTTAACCCAAACTTAATTAAACAATAAAGTCTACCAAGTCTTCAATTTTTGAAATTAATTGGATTTTTATGTTGGTATTTTTAAGAGAAATTTTATTGTATTTGGACACGAAAATGGTTGAGAACCCCAGTTTTTGGGCTTCTAAAATGCGCTGTTCTACACGTTGAACAGGACGAATTTCTCCCGATAGCCCTACTTCGGCCGCAAAACAAAAGTCGCTTGGAAGAGATACATCCTCATTTGAGGAAAGTATAGAGGCCACCACCGCCAAATCGATAGCGGGATCATCAACCGTAATTCCTCCGGTAATGTTTTGAGTGGACGCATGCCTTCTAAAGTCGCAGCAATGGCATTACCCGAAAGTTCTTCTTCTTTTTTGAAATCAATATTTCTGAAGGATTACTTACCTCACGCAAGCCCGAACCCTGCATTTCGTAAATGCCCAATTCGTTGGTAGATCCAAATCGGTTTTTATGGGCTCTTAAAATTCGGAACACATGATTACGGTCCCCTTCGAATTGCAAAACGGTATCGACCATGTGCTCTAAAATTTTAGGTCCGGCAATATGGCCATCTTTGGTAATATGCCCAATTAACAACACAGGCGTAGCGGTTTCTTTGGCAAATTTTATCAACTCGGTGGTGCATTCCTTAATTTGAGAGATGCTTCCTGAAGACGATTCGATATAATCGCTATGAAGTGTTTGAATGGAATCAACAATAACAATTTCGGGCTCTAAAGCTTCAATTTGCTTGAATATGTTTTGTGTTTTCGTTTCGGTTAAAATGTAACAATTGTTGTTATCTGGGTTGATGCGTTCGGCACGCATTTTAATTTGCTTTTGGCTTTCCTCGCCCGAAACATAAAGGGTTTTATAAGGTAGTTTTAACGACACCTGAAGCGACAGTGTACTTTTACCAATTCCGGGTTCACCGCCCAAAAGCGTTAAGGAACCGGGCACAATACCACCACCAAGCACACGGTTAAATTCGGCATCGAACGTATTTAGCCTGGGTTCGCTCGACACATCAATTTCATTAATTTTTAACGGAACGGCTTTTCGTTTTACGCTTGATGTTGGCGACTTCCAATCCGATTGACTCGGTTTTTCAACCAGTTCTTCCACAATGGTATTCCACTCTTTACAGGCATTGCATTGCCCCTGCCATTTAGAATATTGCGTACCGCAGTTTTGACAAAAGAAAGTCGTTTTTACCTTGGCCATAGTTTTTATTGAAATTGAATACAGATATTTTAAAAGCCGAAATCTTGTTTTATTAAATCGGCGCGCTCCAACACCTCATCTTTGGTAATTCCGCCTATTTCTTCTAAAGTGTAAGCCGATTGATAGGTGCGCATCGCCTTTTTGGGCTCGCCACCTTCTTCGTAAAAACGACCTAAATAATAACCGCCCAACAAGGTTTCTGGGTACGCTTTTCTGGCCATTTTACCCAATTCTTCATAATACTCGAAACGCTCGTTTTTTTCAATAGCCGCAGCGACAGCCTTAAAATCGTTGATTAAAATAGGCTTTTCAATTCCGAACAATTCTTTAATCGTTTGGTATTTGTTCTGAAGATAAAGCACGGGGGAATCTTCCAACTCTAAAATCACTTCTTTGTATTCCTTTTTGGAAATGGGTTGAAACACTTTAAAGATGCCTTCAATGGCGCTAGGTATAGCATGCGTTGGCACCGAATAGTGCGATGGATTTTCAAAACTGTCGAAACGGTACACCAAATTTTCATTTTCCAAAGCTGAAATATCGGAATCCAAAGCCTGCGTCATTTGTAGAATGGATTCGGAATTATTTTTGGTATTCGCCAAATAATAAAAAGTTTTTGTTGGCGTTTTGCCCAACACATCGGGGATATAATCCAGCATATTGGGTGCCAATTGCGGACTCACCACCACATAAGCCTGAAACAGCGCATTGGGCTTCAACAAATAATAATTGATGAAATTGGCCGTTTCCCCATGCCCTACAGCGATTTTAAAATTGCCCACCCTAAAATTCTTTTCCAGATACGGCATCAATTCCATGCCAATAAATTCAAAAAAAGCAGCACCGGTTTCAATGGGCAACGAATTTTGTTCGGAATACAAAGTATCGTCGAAGCGCTTGCCGTATTGATTTACACCAACCACAATGGCTTCGGGCATGTCTTCCCAATACGAAAAATAATCAACGTTTCCAGCCACGGCTTCAAACATATAATCGCCATCCAGCACTACAAATATGGGATAGGCTTTATCATCGTTGGAATTATAGCCACGCGGCAATTGTATTTTTATTTGGCGTTCTTCTCCTAATTTTGAAGACTGAAACGTTTCGTATTTCACTTGGGCATTGATGCTAAAAGAAGCGCACAGCAACAATATAAAAATGACCGATTTTTTCATTTTTTTGAACAGATTTGAGTTTTATCGAGGCAAGGTAATAAAATAAAGCCTAGCTATCAACTTGCTTTTTTCGGTTAAAAATGGGCAAATACAGCAGTGACAGCCCCCCGAAAATAATAATCATCAGGGTTTGTGAGGCCCACATAATCCAACCGAAAGCAATGCTGGGTTGCTCAGGAATTGAAAACAGCGAAAACGCCGCATAAATGGCCAAGGGGTACGAGCCAATTCCACCATTGGTCGCAGCTATACTAAAACTGGCTGAAATAAAACCGATTAAAATAGCCCCAAAACTGATGCCGTGCAACTCTTCCATAGCAAAAGAAGTAACATAAAACATGAGCACATACATGCCCCAAATAAATAACGTATGGAAAATAAAAGGCCATTTCTTTTTCATTTTGAAAATACTCAAAGCCCCCTCAATCAACCCGTTTACAAAGTTTTTGATTTTTTCGGCCAGTTTCGACTTGCTTTTTTTCAGAAGTTTAAAAAAGAACAGCATGAGCAAAACCCCAACGCCCATGGCTACGGCTATTTTTACCGGATTGAATCGCTCTACCAAAAAGCTATAAATAAAATCGAACTGTAAAAACAAGGTTATGGCCATAATGGCCAGCATCACCAGCATATCGGCAATACGCTCGGCCACAATGGTTCCGAAACCTTTTTCGAACGGTACGCCTTCATAATTTGTAATGATGGATGCCCGAGCCACTTCACCCGCTCGGGGAATCGTATAATTTATTAAATAAGTAGCAAAAACAGCCATAACACTATTACCAAACTTAATGTTATAGCCCATAGGCTCTAACTGAAAACGCCAGCGGTAAGCCCTAGACAAATGGCTTAAAAACCCCAAAAACATGCCCAAAATAATATAAGTGTAATCGGCATTTTTGGCATACACTAAAAGCTCGCTTAACGATACTTTTGACAGTGAATACCAGACCAAAAAAACTCCCAGCAAAAGTGGGAGTAAAATTTTTAATGATCTTTTTATTTTGGCAGCCAAAAGCTTACTTTAATAAATTAGTGGCTTCATCTGGAAACACCAGCGAAGGCTTAAATGTTTTAGCCTCCTCGATATCCATTACGGCATAAGTGATTAAAATTAGGGTATCGCCCACCGAAACCTTTCGGGCGGCAGCACCATTTAAGGTAATCTCACCACTATTTCTTGGGCCGGGAATACAATACGTTTCCAAGCGTTCGCCGTTATCGTTATTTACAATCTGAACTTTTTCGCCCTGTATAATATTGGCGGCATCCATCAAGTCTTCGTCAATGGTTATACTTCCTATGTAATTGAGCTCGGCGCCAGTACACTTAACTCTGTGAATCTTAGATTTTACTACGTGAATTTGCATGCGGCAAAGATAATTAATTTAATGCGATATTGTCAATTAATCGAATATCGTCAGCATATACGGCAATAAATGCTCTATAGTCTTTATTGTCCATCTTTCGTTTAACCGGTTTTAAGGTTTCTACTTCCGAAATAATGAAATATTCCAATTTCAATAAATCGTGTTCAGAAAACTGATTTTCAACCCATTCCGTTATTTCTCTTGCACTTTTTGTGCCAAAGTGCATTTTGGCAGTTTTTATGGTATCGTAAATAAAAGATGCTACTTTTCTATACTCAGGTTTTAGTCGTGTATTGCGCGAGCTCATAGCCAATCCGTCTGATTCGCGCTGTATTTTACACCCCACAATATTTACAGGGATATCATGCTTTTCAACCAGCTTTTTTATAATTTGAAGCTGCTGAAAATCCTTTTCACCAAAATAGGCATTGTGCGGTTTTACTATTTCAAAAAAACGTTTAACAATAGTACCCACACCATCAAAATGCCCTTGGCGGAATTTCCCTTCCATTTCATATTCCAATCCATCAAAATCAAACTGTTCAGAAACGGGGTTATCGCCATACATGTCTTGAACCGTTGGCGCATAAACCAAAATCCGGGTATCACTCAAACCTTTCAACAACATTACATCGTTGTCAAGGGTTCGCGGATATTTCTCCAAATCGGTGGGGTTATTAAACTGCGTGGGGTTTACAAAAATACTTACCACCACTGTATCGTTATCATTCAGGGCCTTTTTAACCAATTGTAAATGCCCTTCGTGCAAAGCGCCCATAGTGGGTACCAAACCAACAGATTGCTTTTTGGCTTTTAGTCCTTCAATAGCCTCTGCTATTTGTTGTCTTTTTGAATAAATCTCCACGGTTTAATAAAAAATTAACGCGTGCAAACTTAAGATTTTACAGGCAATTTGCATAAATTTTTGTACTTTTGCGTGTTTTTTATTTTGAAATACAACGAGTAGCACTGCTTTTCTTGAAGCATTGCTCTTAAAATTTCAACCGAAAAACAGATTAACGGCTTTTTTTATTGAGGCTATATTAAAGTATACAAAACAAAGCATATGAAAGATAAGAGGATATTATATGTATCATCTGAAGTTGTACCCTATTTACCAGAAACCGAAATTTCATCCATGTCATTTGAAGCCCCTCGTATGGTTAACCAACAGGGTGGACAAATAAGAATTTTTATGCCACGTTACGGCAACATCAACGAGCGCAGACACCAATTGCATGAGGTGATTAGGTTATCAGGAATCAATTTAGTGGTAAACGATTTGGATATGCCACTTATTATCAAGGTAGCTTCGATCCCGAAAGAACGCATTCAGGTATATTTTATTGATAACGACGAATATTTCAAGCGTAAGGCCACTTTGACCGACGAAGAAGGCAATTTGTTCCCCGATAACGACGAGCGTGCTATTTTCTTCGCAAAAGGCGTTATTGAAACGGTTAAAAAATTAAACTGGTCGCCCGATATTATTCACGTTCACGGCTGGTTGGCTTCGTTGCTTCCGCTGTACCTTAAAGAATATTATAAAGATGAACCTTTGTTCAACGAAAGCAAAATTGTTACTTCGGTGTACAATCAAAGCTTTGACAATACGTTGAATAAAGATATGGCCAACAAAATTAAGTTCGATAATATTGATGAAGGCGCCATTAAAACTTTGGAAGAACCATCATACAACAATTTAATGAAAGTTGCCGTTGATTATTCGGATGCGTTGATTGTTGGGTCTGAAAATATCCCAGACGACTTGGAAGAATACATCAAAGCTTCCGAAAAACCTATTCTAGAATACAAAAGCAAAGATGAATTTGGCGATGCCTACACCAGCTTTTTCAACGAAGCCGTTTTAAGCTAGTTAATTCATTTACTTACCTATATGAAAAAATCTGTTAAAGCCCTTAAATTTTCCTTTTTCATCATTTTTGCCGTGACCTCTTTTATTGCTTGCGATAAAGATTTTAGCACTTTAGAGAGTGATGTGTTGGGTGAAGGAAATTCAAATTTCAATACAAAAGTGGATTCCCTGCCCATTGCAGCTTATAATAAAAAACTGGAAGGGCTACGCATTAACAGACTGGCATCAAACTTGCTCGGTTTTTTTTACGATCCTGCTTACGGCACAACCACGGCAAGCATTGTTGCACAGGTAACACCGTCGAGTTACAGCCCTAATTTTGGAGAAACCCCGGTGATAGATTCTGTTGCTATAAATATTCCGTATTATAGTACAGTTGTTGATGCCGATACAGATGGCAACTCTATTTACCGATTGGATTCTGTTTTTGGAAATACCGAAGCCAAAATAAAACTGTCTATTTACCAAAACAATTATTTTCTATTGGAATATGACCCCAGTGGTGGTTCAACTTCAACCCAGAATTACTACTCTAATGCCAGTAGCAGCACAGAAAATTCTATACTAACACCCCAAGGTAACACCATCAATTTTGATGAGCATGTTGTCGATACCATCTACCAAACAAACAACTTTTTACCAAGTGCAAAGCCCAATTTTATTGGCACAGCTACCGATACGACACGCTCTGCGCCTGCCTTCCATGTTAAATTGGAATCAGATGAAGCTAAATTATTCTGGAAAAACACCATTCTTGATAAAGAAGGTGATGTTGTTTTAGATAATCCTGGCGACTTTAAAAACTATTTTAGAGGCCTTTACCTAAAAGCAGAAGCCATTAATAACGATGGGCAAATGGTATTACTCAATTTAGCCAATGCCAATATCACCATACATTATACTTATGGTGCGGCAGATTCACGATTACAATCTACTTACACCCTTAATTTTTCGGGTAATATTTTAAATACGTTTATTAATAACTTTGACCAACCTTTGGAAGATGGCAATGCTACCGAAGGCGATGCCGCACTTTACCTTAAAGGTACTGAAGGCTCTATGGCTGTTGTTGATCTGTTCAGTGGAATGGTTGAATGCGAAGATGAAGATGGCACCATTACCATGAGAACGGCATTCGATTGCTTTAAAAGAACTTATAGAGAGCTTGATGAAAATGGTGATTATGCCGAAAAAGTAAACGGCAATTATCCGCTTAAAAAATTAGTTAACGATGCCTTTTTAGAAGTTTATGAAGACTCCATTAATGCGGTAACAGGGCCTTATGGCACTGAATACCACAAATACGACCGCCTTTACGCTTACGATATTAAAAACAGTTTGCCCACAGTGGATTATAATCTTGACCCTGTAGAATCTTCAGCAAGTGCATTCAATTCAAAAATTATAAGTTTAAGCCAAAGAGATACCATAACCGGGAAATTCAAAATAAGACTTACCGAGCATTTAAAGAATATTTTGATACGCGATTCAACCAGTACAAAAATAGGTTTGGTGTTGTCTAACAACGTCAACTACATCAACAATGCTAAAATTTTAAACCCGACGGATGAGGTTAGCAATGTGCCAGCGGCAGCAATAATAAGTCCAAGAGGCACCGTATTACACGGCAACCAATCAGCTACCGAAAAGAAGCGTTTAAAGTTGAAAATATTTTACACAGAGCCTAAATAACCTCCACCGTTTATCTAAGCTTTTAGTGCAAAAGTCTTTCTTCGGAATGCAAAAGTGAATTTTGTCGTATAAAACGGCAAATTCACATAATAAATAACTGTTATAAGTTTTTATTTAACATATTTGTTTTGAATTTATTAACCCCAAAACTAAAACAAAAAAACTATGTGTGGAATTGTAGGATACTTAGGCACAAGGGACGCTTACCCAATCATTATTGAGGGCCTTAAAAGACTGGAATACAGAGGATACGACAGTGCTGGAATTGCACTTTTTGACGGTACAGACTTAAAAGTTTCAAAAACCAAAGGTAAAGTTGCCGATTTAGAAAAAAAATCTGAAGCTGAAATAACTACCCACGGTTGTGTGGGCATTGGCCATACACGATGGGCTACACATGGTGTACCTAACGATGTGAATTCACACCCCCACGTTTCAAACTCTGGAGAGTTGGTGATTATCCACAACGGTATTATTGAAAATTACGATTCGCTAAAACAAGAGTTAACGTCTCGCGGCTACACCTTTAAATCAGATACCGATACCGAAGTTTTAATCAATCTCATTGAATACGTAAAAAAAACAGAAGGGGTTAAACTTGGTAAAGCCGTTCAAATCGCCTTAAACCAAGTGATTGGCGCTTATGCCATCGCGGTATTCGACAAAAACAAACCCGAAGAAGTGGTTGTTGCCAAGCTCGGTAGCCCACTAGCTATTGGTATTGGCAAAGACGAAGATGAATTTTTCATCGCCAGTGACGCATCACCTTTCATTGAATACACTAAAAACGCGGTGTATTTGGAAGACGAAGAAATGGCTGTTATCCGTTTCCATAAAGGCATAAAAGTTAGAAAAATAAAGGACGATTCTTTAGTTGACACCTATGTTCAAGAACTACAAATCAATTTAGAGCAAATTGAAAAAGGCGGTTACGAACATTTTATGCTTAAAGAAATCCATGAACAGCCCAAAGCTATTCAGGATACTTACCGTGGACGATTGTTGCGAAATGAGGCTATTATTAAAATGGCAGGCATCGAGGACAACATGAAAAAATTCCTTAATGCCAATCGTATTATTATAGTGGCCTGTGGTACCTCTTGGCACGCCGGTTTGGTAGCCGAATATATTTTTGAAGATTTAGCCAGAATACCGGTTGAAGTAGAATATGCTTCTGAATTTAGATATAGAAACCCTGTAATTACCGAAAACGATGTGCTTATAGCCATTTCCCAATCGGGAGAAACAGCCGACACCTTGGCTGCGATCAAATTGGCCAAATCTAAAGGGGCGTTTGTATTTGGCGTTTGTAACGTTGTGGGATCATCTATCGCTCGTGAGTCGCATGCAGGTGCATACACCCACGCCGGACCAGAAATTGGGGTGGCTTCAACCAAAGCATTCACTACCCAAATTACAGTGTTAACTTTAATCGCCTTAAGACTTTCAAGAGCAAAAGGTACTATTAGCAGTTCCGATTTCCGTCAGCATTTATTGGAATTGGAAATGATTCCTGGAAAAGTAGAACAAGCTTTGAAGTCGGACGATTTAATAAAAAACATAGCCAATATTTATAAAGATGCCAAAAACATGCTTTATTTAGGTCGTGGATTTAATTTCCCTGTAGCTTTGGAAGGCGCGTTAAAACTAAAAGAAATTTCGTATATACATGCTGAAGGTTACCCTGCAGCCGAAATGAAACACGGGCCCATCGCCTTAATTGACGAAAACATGCCCGTTATTGTAATCGCTACCAAAAAAGGGCATTACGAAAAAGTAGTAAGCAATATCCAGGAAATAAAATCCAGAAAAGGTAAAATTATTGGTATTGTAACCGAAGGTGATGTGCAGGTAAGACAATTGGCAGACCACGTTATTGAAGTGCCAGAAAGTCTTGAATCACTTTCTCCGCTTTTAACAACCATTCCGTTACAATTACTATCATACCATATTGCTGTGATGCTGGGTAAAAATGTTGACCAACCCCGAAATTTAGCAAAATCGGTAACTGTGGAATAATTTTCCAAATACAAAAAAGTAGCTAAGGCGCAGTTTAATTAAACTGCGCCTTTTTCATTTTAAGCACTTCTATTTAATCAAATTAATAAAAATCATAGCTGATTTTTGTTAAAAATATATTATGCATGCATAATTTTTTATATTTTTAAAAGCACAAAAATATTATTATCTTTATTTTTATACGAAAATCCTTAACCTAAATTACACTAAATGAAAACAATTCTCCCCTTTTTATTGTTCCTTTTTGGCGGCTTTTTATACTCACAAACAACCTTTTCGGGTTCTGTGGTAGACGATAGCGGCAGCCTATTCCCGGTGCCAATGTTATTGTTGTTGGAACTACCACCGGAACGGTTACCGATTTTGATGGCAACTTTACTTTAACCTATAGCCAGGCCCCACCCTTCAAAGTACAGGCCAGTAGCGTAGGTTTTGAAACAGATACTAAAGAAGTTACTGCCAACAATCAAAACTTAACCTTTACCCTTAAAGAAGGTACCTCCCTAGATGAAGTGGTTATTTCGGCTTCACGAACACCTGAACGTATTTTTGAATCGCCCGTTACGGTTGAAAGATTCGGACTAAAAGCATTAAAAACTACGGCTTCTCCAGACTTTTATGGCGGGCTAGAAAATTTAAAAGGGGTTGACATCAACACCAACAGTCTAACCTTTAAATCAATTAACACCCGCGGCTTTGCCGCCTTCGGGAACAACCGTTTTATGCAATTGGTTGATGGTATGGATAACTCGGCACCAGCCCTGAACTTTCCGTTAGGAAACTTAGTGGGGATGATTGACACCGACGTACAAAACATAGAACTGCTTCCGGGTGCAGCTTCGGCATTATACGGGGCAAATGCCTTTAACGGTATTTTATTCATGCAAAGTAAAAACCCTTTCGATTTTCCGGGAATCAGCGTTTCCATAAAGCGAGGTGTTACCTCCCAAGAGGCAGCAGGCACCAATCCGTACACCGATGTAGGCATGCGTGCCGCATATAAATTCAGTGACAAGTTTGCTGCTAAAGTGAATTTTGGATATTTAAGAGGAACCGATTGGATGGCCAATGATTTGGACGATAAAAATTTAGCGGGAGGCACCAGAGAGACAAACATAAACTACAACGGTGTAAATGTTTATGGTGATGATTTTTCCATCAACATACACGATGTGGCTTTAAGGTTGGTCGAGCTGGGAAGAGCACCAGCTGGATCCGAAAACCTAGTTCCCTCGGTAGATGTAAGTAGAACGGGGTACGAAGAACAATATATGACCGATTATAAAGCCGAAAGTGTAAAAGCTGATTGGGGACTTTATTACCGCCCATGGGCCAACGATTTCGAAATTCAATATGTGGGGAAAGTTGGCCGAGGATCTACCATTTACCAAGGTGCTCAACGTTATATGATTGACAACTTTTCCATGCAGCAGCACAAATTGGAAGTTAGAAATGATAATTTCTTCCTACGTGGCTACATCACTTCTGATAAAGCTGGAGACTCTTATGTACTGGACGTAGCAGGCCCTAATTTATTAGCCAAATGGAAACCCCACGATGTTTGGTTTGGTGAATACACAGGCGCTTACATTCAATCGACTTTGGGCGGTGCCACTAACGAAGAGGCTCATGCCATTGCCCGCCAAACCGCCGAAACGGGACGCTTTATTCCAGGTACTCCCGAATATCAAAATGCGTTTGATGCCGTTATAAGCGACACCAACTTTTTAACGGGTTCAAAATTTCAGGATAATTCCAAAATTTACCATTCGGATGCCAACTATAACTTCAGCCACTTAATCGATTGGGCCGAAATACAGGTAGGCGGTTCGTACAGAAGATACAAGTTAAACTCCTTCGGAACCATATATACCGACGCTCAAGGTCCCATTAACTATTCGGAAGTTGGCGTTTATACCCAAATTCAAAAAACAGTTATGGAACGCTTAAAGTTAACAGGCTCGATTCGCTACGATAAATCGGAACTGTTCGACGGATTCTTTTCGCCGCGTTTATCGGCAGGCTATACTTTAGGCGAAGACGAAAACCATAACGTTAGGGCTTCGGTCCAAACTGGTTTTAGAAATCCAAACACCCAAGATTTGTACATCGGGTTAGTTACCGGATTGGGCGTATTGATTGGTGGCGCCAATGATAATGGCGACCGTTTTGTACGGCCATATGAGGTGAGTCAATTTGCCCAAAACAATTTGGGGCAACCATCTTCCATTTCTCAATCGGGTACTGCGGCCTACAATAACTCTCTATCCTCGACCGTGGCAGCAGGTTTGGCAACACACAACCCATCTAGCAACGGAAGTGAATATATTGGAAACTCAAGCTATGTAAAACCGGAGCAAGTAACCTCTTTCGAAGTGGGTTACCGCGGAAAATTAAAAAATGTTACCATCGATTTAAGTGCGTATTATAACACTTATCAAGATTTTATAGCGAACGAAACCGTGGCCGCTCCATACTACGGTAATGTTGCAAACTTCGATTTAACAGGTTACGACCCTGCCAACCCGGCTTCAGTGGCGGGTTTAAACCAAGATACTCAGTTCATTCTTGCCGCCCTCCAAAACGATGATTTTGTAAGATACCAAACCTACACCAATTCAAGCACTGAAGTAAACTCATACGGTGGTGCCGTTGCAGTAAACACAAAAGTATTTGGCAATTTCGATCTTGGTGCTAACTATACCTACGCTAATTTCGATTTCGATAAAAAGGCCAACCCTAATTTCCGCCCCAGCTTCAACACACCTGAACACAAGGTAAAAGCTTCCTTTGGAAATACAGAACTATTTAAAAACTTCGGATTTAACCTAGCTTGGAGATGGAGCGATAACTACTTGTGGCAATCGTCTTTTGGGGACGGCGAGATTGACTCCTATCACGTAGTTGACGCCCAATTGAATTATACAGTGCCCAGCATCAAATCTTCTTTTAAAATTGGTGCTTCAAACTTGTTGAACAATGAATACGCCACGGCTTTCGGTACCGGAAACATCGGATCGATTTACTACTTGTCTTGGACCATCAACAACCTGTAAAAATTAAAACATTGCAAAACATGAAAACGTTAAAATATATATTCCTTTCTACTTTATTTATTGCTTTTTATTCCTGTGAGGACGATGACAGCAATACCGTTATGGAAGAACCGCTTCCGGAACTCACCGCCGGATCGGCAGATTTCTCAACTTACGTAGCCGTAGGAAACTCTTTAACTGCAGGGTTTACAGACAATGCCCTTTTTAAGGCTGCACAAGAAAACGCTACTCCTAATATACTGTCACAAAAATTTGCTTTAGCAGGTGGAGGTGATTTTTCATTACCGCTAATGGAAGATAATTTTGGTGGCATTGCCTTTGGCGGTAACAGATTACCCGGTTTTAACCCGAGACTGGTTTTTGGTGGTGCCGGCCCCGTTCCGTTAGAAAGTGTAGTTGGACCAGTAACGGTGACCACCGATCTCACTTCAAACCCAACTGGTCCTTTCAATAATATGGGCGTGCCAGGCGCAAAAAGTTTCCATTTGTTATTTGATGGCTACGGAAATCCTGCTGGCTTACAAACTACACCAGCCACTGCAAACCCTTATTTTGTAAGAATGGCTTCGGCTCCCAATGCCACTATTCTGGGAGATGCCATGGCCCAATCGCCAACCTTCTTCACCCTTTGGATTGGCAATAACGATGTACTGGGTTATGCAACTTCTGGTGGAGATGGTTCAAACCCCATCACTCCCGTAGATGGTCCTCCAGGCGTTGGATTCAGCCAAACTTACGGGGCGCTGGTAACCACATTAATCTCGCAAGGCGCGCAAGGTGTTGTGGCAAACATACCTTATGTAACCGATATCCCGCATTTTACAACCGTCCCACACAACCCCATTCCGCTAGATGCATCAACGGCCACCGCCGTGAATCAAGCTTACGCCGAATATAACGGTGGTATCCAAGCGGCACTAGCTGCTCTTGCAGGCACCGGTTTATTTACCGAAGAAGAAGCCAATTTAAGAATGATTAATTTTTCAGCGGGTGCGGGCAACGCTGTTGTTATTGAAGATGAAAGCTTAACCGATCTTGGTGCTATTAACCCTGCCTTTGCGGCGCTTCCAAAAATCCGTCAAGCTACGGCCGATGATTTATTGGTGCTTACCGCATCATCGTTTATTGGTACGGAAGCCGTTCCCGGAAACTCTTTAACCGTTAATGGTGTTGCTGTTCCTTTGGCCGACAAATGGGTATTGATTCCTAGCGAGCAAGCTGAAATCAAAACAGCCATCGATGCTTTTAATGCCACCATTAAAGCCACAGCAACACAAGCAGGTTTGGCCTTTGTTGATGCCAATGCCTTGCTTAACCAATTAGCAAACGGAGGCATTTCCAGTAATAGTTTCACTTTAAATTCCAGTTTGGTGTTTGGCGGCGCGTTTTCTTTAGATGGTATTCACCCCACTGCGAGAGGCAATGCTTTAATAGCCAACGAATTTATGAAAGCTATTGATGCCACTTACTCCTCTAACTTTGAGGCTTCGGGCAACTTGGTAGACATTGGTAACTACCCTACCAACTACTCGCCAACATTGCAATAAATAAAAGCAGATAAACATTTATATAATACCCTCGAAATGAGGGTGTTTTTTTATTCCAAAAAACCTAGAAAAACAACTTTTATTTTAAATTAAAAGGTATATCTTTGCAGCCGAAAACCAAAACAGTTTTCACACAATTAAATCGCATAATATTAAACAAATAAGTAATGTCTAAAGTTACAGGTAAAGTTGCACAAATAGTAGGTCCGGTTATCGATGTTGAATTCGGTGCGGGTTCTGAACTTCCAAAAATTTACGATTCATTAGAAATTAAAAGACCTGATGGCTCTATTTTAGTATTAGAAGTACAATCCCATATTGGAGAAGATACCGTTCGAACTATCGCAATGGATTCGTCTGATGGTTTAAGCAGAGGCGCAGAAGTTATTGCTACTGGAGCCCCAATACAAATGCCTATCGGCGATGCTGTTTACGGACGTTTATTTAATGTGATTGGTGATGCTATTGACGGATTAGGTGATTTACCAAAAGCTGGTGAAGCTGGTTTGCCTATCCACCGTCAAGCTCCTGCGTTTGATGAATTATCAACTTCTACTGAAGTTTTATTTACCGGTATTAAAGTAATCGACTTGATTGAGCCTTACGCAAAAGGTGGTAAAATTGGATTATTTGGTGGTGCTGGTGTAGGTAAAACAGTATTGATCCAGGAGTTGATCAACAATATTGCTAAAGGTCACGGTGGTTTATCGGTTTTTGCCGGTGTAGGTGAAAGAACTCGTGAAGGAAATGACCTTTTAAGAGAGATGTTGGAATCTGGAATTATCCGTTACGGTGAAGATTTTATGCACTCTATGGAAGAAGGCGGATGGGATTTATCGAAAGTAGATAAATCTAAAATGAAAGAATCGAAAGCGACTTTCGTATTCGGACAGATGAACGAACCTCCTGGAGCACGTGCTCGTGTGGCGCTTTCTGGATTGACTATTGCTGAGTATTTCCGTGATGGTGCTGGCGACGGACAAGGAAAAGATGTACTTTTCTTCGTTGATAACATCTTCCGTTTTACACAAGCAGGTTCAGAGGTATCTGCACTTTTAGGTCGTATGCCTTCTGCGGTAGGTTACCAACCAACTTTGGCAACAGAAATGGGTGCGATGCAAGAGCGTATTACTTCAACTAAAAAAGGATCGATTACATCTGTACAAGCGGTTTACGTACCTGCGGATGATTTAACGGATCCAGCGCCTGCAACAACCTTTGCCCACTTAGATGCCACAACAGTATTATCTCGTAAAATTGCCGAGCTTGGTATTTACCCTGCAGTAGACCCATTGGATTCTACTTCTCGTATCTTGACTAAAGAAATTTTAGGAAAAGAGCACTACGATTGCGCACAACGTGTAAAAGAGTTATTGCAACGTTATAAAGAACTACAAGATATTATCGCCATCCTTGGTATGGAAGAATTATCAGAAGAAGATAAATTAGCCGTAGGTCGTGCACGTCGTGTACAACGTTTCTTGTCTCAACCATTCCACGTAGCTGAGCAGTTTACAGGTATTCCAGGAGTATTGGTTGATATTAAAGAAACCATTAAAGGCTTTAACATGATTATGGACGGTGAATTAGATCACCTTCCAGAAGCAGCTTTCAACCTTAAAGGTACTATCGAGGAAGCTATTGAAGCTGGCGAAAAAATGTTAGCTGAGGCGTAAAATTAGTTGACAGTTTTCAGTCGCAGTTTTTCGGTGACTACAAACTAAAGACCACAAACTAAAGACTAAGAAATATGTATTTAGAAATCGTATCACCAGAAGCTACACTATTTAGCGGCGAAGTAGACGCCGTAGCCGTACCAGGTGTAAATGGTGAGTTTCAAATGTTGAACAACCACGCAGCTATTGTTTCTTCTTTAAAGGAAGGCTTTATTAAAATTTCTGGAGCAGTGACCTTAAACGCCGATGTTGAGGACAACTTTTCAAAAGGAGAGAACAATACAACCCTATTGAAAATCAATTCCGGAACTGTTGAAATGAAAGACAACAAAGTGATTGTTTTAGCAGACTAAATTTCATTACACAACATAAATAAAAACGCGAAACTTAGGTTTCGCGTTTTTTTATGCCGTTAAGCCGTATTTTCAAACCTTTTTTATCACATTGGTTACAATGCCCCAAATTAAAAAATTATTGTCTTCCGTAATTTTAATGATAGGATAATCAGGATTTTCGGGCTGCAACCACACCTCGCCTCCCGAAACACGCAAACGCTTTACTGTAAATTCGCCATCCAAAAAGCAAACGGCTATTTTATTGTTTGAAGGCTCCAAACTTCTATCAATTACCAAAAGATCGTTATCCTCTAGCCCTGCCCCAATCATCGATTGGCCACTTACACGGGCATAAAAGGTCGCTTCTTTATTTTTAACCAACTCTTCGTCCAAAGACAAACGCTGCTCTTTAAAATCTTCAGCCGGCGAAGGAAACCCTGCCGAAATTCCAGCATCAAAAAAATGTGCCGCAGCACCATCAATGGTTTGCGGGGTAAAAAACGTTAAACTTCCAGATCTGTGTGCTATCATCTTACTAAAATAATATCGTTAATGTTTGTGGTGTACCGCGGCGACAATCGCTCTTGGCGCATTTTCCATGTACGCTTTAAGTCTTGGTTGCCCAATTTTATTTTATGGCTTTTGTATTTTGAGTTTAAAAAATCAATAGACTGCATTAAGGGTTGGTGCTTGGGGTTTTCCTTATCGAATAACTGTAACTGATGGTTATTGGTCGGCACCAAACCCGTAACGATTACACCCGCCCGTTTGTACTTAATGCCTTCCTTAAAAATAGCTGTTACGGCATCAACCGCACACTGGCTTATAATCAAAGAAGAACTGGTTGGGTAAGATAAGCTAATACTTTTACTTGTTCGATGTTGTGGCAAATCTTTTTTATGCCTATCGCTGCTCAACATCACAATAATCATGTGGCAACTGGAACCTTGCTGCCTCAATTTTTCGGCGCAAGCGGTGGCAAAGGTAGAAATGCGCTCTTTTATATTATCGATATCCGAATATGTATATTCAAAACTTCTGGTGGTGGCTATGGCCCGTTTGTTTTGGGGCTCGTCCAAAATTATTTTCGAATTGCCTTCTAGATCTTTTTTCAATTTCCACTCGGTTATTGAAAAGGTTTTCCGAACCCATTCATCTGGCAATTGCGTAAAATCGTAAGCCGTTTTACAACCTTTAGCCTGAAGCCTTTTGCTCAATCTTCGGCCAATGCCCCAAACATCTTCAATCTTAATCCACTTTAGAGCTTTAATACGCTTTTCTTCAGAATCTATCACATAAATGCCTTTGGTTTGCTTCGGAAATTTACGCGCTATCCTATTGGCCACTTTGCTCAAAGCTTTGGTTGGTGCGATACCTACACAGGTTGGAATACCCGTCCATTTTAAAATCCGACTCCTGATTTGGGTGGCATACTCGTTAAAATTGTAATTATGGAATCCTTTAAATTGAAGAAAAGCCTCATCGATGCTATACACTTCAACATCGGGCGTAAACTGTTCCAAGATTTTCATTACCCTGCTACTCATATCGCCGTACAACGGATAATTGGAAGAAAACACCTGAATGTTGTTGGCCTTGCAAAAGCCTTCCCATTTAAAAATAGGCGCCCCCATGGGCAACCCCAATGCTTTGGCTTCATCGCTTCGCGAAATAACACAGCCATCGTTGCTTAAAATAGCAACGGGCTTCCCCTGCAAATTCGGGTTGAACACCCGCTCGCATGAGGCATAAAAGTTATTACAATCTACTAAAGCAAACATATGTAAATTTACGTCTTTTCGATTAGTTTAACGTTAAAAAAAATGGGGTATGTGTTAAAAATCAATCCTTCTTTTTAAAAGGATTGATTTTCAATTTACTTAACAAAACCAGACAAGGATTCTGCAGCAAATTACAGAACTGTACTTTTTACTTCTTTCCAGACTTTAATCAATAATACCGCAGAAATTAGAGCTGTACCGGTAAATATTACAGCAAGATTAAACTCACCATAAATCCAATATCCTGTAGCGAACAAGCAACTATAAATAAGCGCACACCCAAAGAGCATAGCTAGAATGCCCGAAGGCACACTCCAGCCTTCTTTAGTTGTTACTATGGTAATGTTTTCAGTTGCAGCTTCATCAACCACTTTTTTCCATCCTGGCCCACCAGGCTGTATTTTATTAAAAACAACTGTAGCACGTCCTTACTTTCCGGTTGGGTTAAAAAGGTAACGACCAACCACAAAATGGTTGTTACCAATACTATTGATGGAAATTTGGCCCAAGTTGGAAACACACTACTCTCTTCTCCAAAAAAGTATGTTCCCAAGGTTGTAAAATTCAATAAGATTGAAATAATACCCGATGAAAACATAGCTGCTATTTCGCTCCACGCATTGATGCGCCACCAAAACCAGCGTAATATAAAAATGAGTCCTGTTCCAGCTCCAAACATCAAAATAATATCGAACAACTGTAATGCATTCTGAAGTACCAACGCCAGCAATGCACTGCAAACCATTAAAATTACTGTTGAAATTTTACCTACAGCAACCTTCTGTTTTTCGGTAGCATTTTTATTAATCTGCTGAATATAAAAATCGTTAACAATATATGAAGACCCCCAATTTAAATGTGTAGAAATGGTTGACATGTAAGCTGCTGCCAACGATGCCAAAACCACCCCCAATAAACCTGCTGGTAATTTGGTAAGCATAGCAGAATAGGCCAAATCATGCCCCAATTTACTTTCAGTAACATTTGGAAATGCTTGTTGGATACTGGCCACATCGGGATACACCACTAATGAAGCCAAAGCCACAATAATCCATGGCCAAGGACGTAAGGCGTAGTGCATAATATTAAAAAAGAAAGTAGCCCCAATAGCATGATTTTCGTCTTTTGCGGCAAGCATTCGCTGGGCAATATACCCACCACCGCCGGGCTCTGCTCCAGGATACCATGCACTCCACCATTGCACTGCCAAAGGGATAATCAACAAAACAATAAGCGAATTTGTATCGTTAAAATCTGGGAGCAACGAGAGTTTATCAGTTACTTGATTATTTTCAATTAAGGCAGCCATACCACCCACCTCCGGAAGATTAACCAAGTAATATGCCGCACCAACTGAGCCTGTCATCGCCACAAAAAAGAGTAAAAAATCGGTATACACCACACCTTTAAAACCTCCTATGGCACTAAAAACAACCGTTACCAAACCAGCTATAATAACAGTTTGCCAAGGTTCCAACCCCAACATAATACCTCCTATTTTAATAGCTGCTAGAGTTACGGCCGACATCGCCAAAACATTGAACACCACTCCCAAATACACTGCACGGAAACCGCGCAAAAAACGGGCTGGTTTTCCGCCATAGCGCAACTCATAAAACTCGATATCGGTACTCACTTCCGATTTACGCCATAACTTGGCATAAACAAAAACCGTAAGCAAACCGGTAAGCAAAAAAGCCCACCATACCCAGTTTCCGGAAACTCCGTTGGTTCTTACTATATCAGTAACAAGGTTTGGCGTATCGGTAGAAAATGTGGTGGCCACCATAGAGAGTCCCAAAAGCCACCAAGGCATGGAGCGTCCTGACAGAAAATATTCGGATGAATTTTCTCCCGATTTTTTTGACACCCAAAATCCAATAAATAATGTAATTGAAAAAAACAGAACTATTAGTACATAGTCTATTGTATGCAGCTGCACCATAACGTTATTTGTTTGCTTTTGTGAATTGTAAATCTATTAGAATCATAATGAAAATGGTTTCTAACTTTAAAATAGCTTCCCGTTTTCAATAATAACAAAGCCATTGCGCTTGTAAGTTACTTTGGTACCGTTGGCGCAAAACGTATATTTTCCGTTCGATTTACGTTCGGATGCCCACAACAAAATCACCTCATCAACGGTACAATTGTAATCTTTGGCCACTTTCTTTTTTACATCATCAATAGTGGCTCGGCCTTTTTTTAGTTGATTTTGAACCTTACCATTCAATTTTGGTTCTTCAAAATCTGCCGGCACATTACAGCCATCCTCTTCGAGCCCAGCCTCAACAAGTACTTCTTCAGCCTGTTTCGGAGCCTCCAAATCAATATATTCCCAAGTGTAATCAGCTTTCAACAATACACGCCTACCGTCTTCGGTTTTTACAATGTAATTGTTTTGGGCAAAACCCGCGCGTACGATAGAATGGAAAGTAAAAGAACGGCGTATATTTTCATGGTATATCTGTTTTGAATAGAACCAAAAGTACAAATTTTGCATACATTTGCTCTATGGAATTTCCTAAAAAACTTGTGCAAAAATTAGAAAATCGCAAAGAAAACAACGCTTTTCGAGAATTGGGAACGCCGTCTGGTTTAGTGGATTTTTCATCAAACGATTATTTGGGGTTTTCAAAAAACGAAACGATTTTCAATAATGCCCACCAGTTTTTAATTAAAAACCACATAAAACAAAACGGAGCCACGGGGTCGCGCTTGCTTTCCGGAAACCACCAACTTTACGATGTGGTTGAAAGCCTACTTTACCAATTCCACAACAGCGCATCGGCTTTGATTTTCAATTCAGGCTACGACGCCAATATTGGCTTTTTTTCAAGCGTACCGCAACGTGGCGATGTTATTATATATGATGTACTAATCCATGCTTCCATTCGCGATGGCATATCGATGAGCAACGCCAAAGGTTACAAGTTTAAACATAATGATTTGGAGGATTTGGAAAAACTAATTCTTCGTCATTCTGAACCTTCTCACCTTGAGCGGAGTCAAAAGGTTGTTTCAGAATCGCACCATAACATTTACATCGTTACCGAATCGGTATTCTCCATGGATGGCGACACCCCAAACCTCGTTGGGCTTTCAGAATTATGCAAAAAGCACAACGCTTACTTGGTGGTTGACGAGGCCCATGCCATTGGCGTTTTTGGTAAAAACGGCACTGGATTAATACAACAGTTACAACTTGAACACGATATTTTCGCTCGCATCGTCACTTTTGGAAAAGCCATGGGCTGCCACGGCGCCGCCATTTTGGGCAGCAATAGTCTAAAAGCATTTTTGGTGAATTTTTCGCGCTCCTTTATTTATACCACAGCCTTGCCCCCACATAGTTTAGCGACCATTCAATCGGCTTACAACGAATTATCCAAAACCGAAAGTATAAATAAGCTACAAGATAATATTGCGTTTTTTAAATCTGAAATGGTTAAAAACAACCTTAACAACAGCTTTATCGAAAGTCATTCTGCCATACATTGTTGCATCATTCCGGGAAACGAAACGGTGAAACACATCGCCCAACAAATCCAAAAAAGCGGTTTTGATGTAAAGCCTATTTTATCACCTACCGTACCCAAGGGGCAGGAACGGTTGCGGTTTTGTTTACACAGTTACAATTCTAAAAAGGAAATTTCGGAAGTTTTACAGCGACTTTCTATTTTTGTGGTTCAGCATGACGCAACACATTAAGCATCAATGAGCGATACATTTAAAACCATAGCCCGATTTCAATACTCCACCGAAGCCCAAATTGTAAAAGGCCGGCTGGAGGCCGAAGGCATTCAGGTGTTTATGCAGGATAATTTCACCATCGACACCGACCCACTGGTGAGCAACGCCATTGGCGGCGTTAAACTTAAAGTGTTATCGCGACAAGCCTTGGAAGCCCAACATATTTTGGCGTCCATTAAAAAATATTCGGTTGACGATGATGGCAACACCATACAATGCCCTAATTGTAACAGCGAAAACATTGAGCTCTTTTCAACCATAAAAGATGCCAAGTCCTTTTTTGCTTTTATTTTTGGTGTATTATTTTCATCGTTGCCTTTTTACACCAGGCACAAGTACAAATGCGAAAATTGTAACACGGAATTCGATTTAAAATGATTTTTACCACTAATTCACGAATCATTTTCCAATAACTACAAAATAGATTCGTGCATTCGTAGCCTCTTAAAAAAATTCAATGAAAAATAAAACATACTTTATAACAGGAATATCAACCGAGGTGGGCAAAACCGTAGCTTCGGCCATCGTTACCGAAGCCTTGGAAGCCGATTATTGGAAACCCATACAGGCTGGCGATTTAGACCATAGCGACACCCATAAAGTGGAGCGTTTGGTTTCCAATAAAAAATCACAATTTCACCCCAATACCTATGCCCTTAACACGCCTATGAGTCCGCATGCCGCAGCCGAAATTGATGGCATTACCATAGACTTAAAAAATATAAATGCGCCTAAAACCAAAAATCATTTGGTCATAGAAGGCGCAGGTGGCTTACTGGTTCCATTGAACGACAAAGAAACCATTTTAAATATTATCCAACCCGATTTTAAAGTCATCGTGGTATCGCGCCACTATTTGGGCAGCATCAACCATACGCTTTTAACGGTCAATTTATTAAAGGAAAAAGGCTTTGATGTGTCCATTATTTTCAGTGGAAACGAACACAAAACCACCGAATCCATCATCGAAAAAATGACCAATATTCCTATTATCGGAAGGATTGAAGAAGAACCCTATTTTGACCAAAATGTGATAAAGGAATATGCGGAACGATTTAGGGAGAAGCTGTAGCTGTCGGGAAGGAATCCACAAAAAAGATTAACAATTAAAAGATTCCTGCCTTCGCAGAAATAAAAAATATGAATTTACAAGAACGCGACAAAAAACACCTCTGGCATCCGTTAACGCAACACAAATTGCACCCTGAAGCTTTGGCTATTACTAAGGCTAAAGGTTGCACATTGACCGACGAAAACGGCAATAAATATATCGATGCCATCGCCTCATGGTACACCTGTATGTACGGGCACTGCAATGAATACATTACCCATCGGGTGTCCGAACAAATGCAGCAATTGGACCAAGTGGTTTTTAGCGGATTCACCCACAAACCTGCTATAGAACTCAGCGAAGCCCTCATAAACATTCTGCCCAAAAACCAAAACAAAATTTTTTTTAGCGATAACGGCTCCACGTCTGTAGAAATTGGCATTAAAATGGCTCTGCAATATCATTTTAACAACGGCAATAAAAAGAATACTTTAATCGCTTTTGAAGACGGTTTCCACGGCGACACCTTTGGTGCTATGAGCGTTTCGGGACTTTCTGTATACAACGGGCCTTTTGAGGACTTCTTTTTAAAAGTGGAACGCATTCCCGTGCCCAATGGAAAAAATCACGATGACATATTAAACACTTTACGAAATTTGGCATCAACACACCAAGTGGCCGGTTTTGTTTACGAACCCTTGGTACAAGGTGCCGCAGCCATGAAAATGCACAATACCGAAGGACTGAACCAAATTTTAAATTTCTGCACAGACCATAACATCATTACCGTTGCCGACGAAGTGATGACAGGCTTCGGCAAAACCGGGAAACATTTCGCTTCGCTGTACATGGAAACGCCACCCGATGTGATGTGTTTAAGCAAAGCACTAACTGGCGGATTGCTGCCCATGGCACTTACCACATGCTCACAAAAAATCTATGATGCTTTTTATAGCGACAATATTGCCAAAGGGCTGTTCCATGGGCATACCTACTCGGCCAACCCTTTGGCATGTACCGCAGCCTTGGCAAGTATTGAATTATTGCAAACCGAAAACATTCAAGGTAGAATAAAAGAAATTACGGCATCACACGAAAACTTTGAAACCGAATAAAAAATCACCCCAAAGTGAAATCCATCCGGCAAACCGGAATCATTTTCGCCCTCGATTTAGATGTAGAAATGCAACGCTACGGTAACCTCCGCGATAAACTCTTTAAGTTTTTTATGGACAACGGCGTGTTTTTACGCCCCTTGGGCAATACCATTTACATACAAGCCCCTTATGTGATTACCAACCATGAATTGGAAAAAGTGTACCGAGTTATCGAAGAATCTTTATCAATAGTGTAAATTTGCAGGCTAAAATATAAACAGGATTCGCTCACCAAATTTTTGAGATTCCGAATCAGTCCAGAAAACCGTCTGGACAGCATGACAAAACTATGCAAAAACCAATCTCCATAACGGCCATTTCATCCATTTCTCCATTAGGAAAATCTTCTGCGGAAGCTTGGAAAAGTTACAAAAACGAAAACCATTACTTGACTAAAAAATCGGTATTAGGCAAAGACGTTGTTGTGGCCGAAATTCCAAAGGAAGCCAAAGCGGACATTGAAATATTGAGAGAATCGGATTCCAAATACAAATCGTTGGACGACACCGTCCTTTTTGCCATGTACGCCTCACGAGAAGCGGTAAAACAGGCGAACTGGAAACCCTCGGATAATTTTGGAATCAATATCGGTTCGTCTCGCGGTGCCACAGCCCTTTTTGAAAACTATCACGAGTCTTTTTTAAAAAATAACAAAGCCGAAACTTTAAGTTCGCCCACCACAACTTTGGGCAATATTTCGTCGTGGGTAGGTCACGATTTGCAAACCGAAGGCCCCGAAATTAGCCATTCCATCACTTGTTCCACAGCATTGCACAGCTTACTTAATGGCATTGCATGGATTAATTCGGGCATGTGCAATAAATTTTTGGTGGGCGGCAGTGAAGCGCCGCTAACTCCATTTACCATTGCGCAGATGCAGGCTCTGAAAATTTATTCTAAATATGATTTGTCAGGTCGAGCGAAGTCGAGACCTTTCGACTCCGCTCAAGGTAACATTAACCTCTACCCCTGCCGGGCATTAGACTTCAACAAAACCAAAAACACCATGGTTTTGGGCGAAGGCGCTTCCATGGCTTGTTTGGAAGAAGGTGAACAAAGCAACGCCTTGGCATTAATTACGGGCTATGGCTATGCCACCGAAATTTTAAAACACAATATTTCCATTTCGAGCGACGCAAAATGTTTTCAGAAATCGATGAAAATGGCATTGGGCGATAAAAACCCCGAAGACATTGATGTAGTAGTGATGCACGCCCCGGGTACCATTAAAGGCGACACTTCGGAATATAAGGCCATAGAAGCCGTTTTTAACAACCACATGCCTGCAGTAACATCAAACAAATGGAAAATCGGGCATACCTTCGGGGCATCGGGCGCATTAAGCATCGAACTGGCCGTAATGATGTTGCAACACCAAGAATTTATTGGCATTCCGTATTTAGAAAACCAAAAACACCCCAAACAAATTAGAACGGTTTTAGTAAATGCTGTTGGGTTTGGGGGGAATGCCGTGAGCATATTATTGAGCAAAAAGCCGTAGCATAAACATATAATTAGTATTTTTGGCCACAACTAACGAGCAGATTTATGAGCGAGACAAGACACAATTGGACCCAACAAGAAATTCTGGATATTTACAACAAACCGTTAATGGAGTTGCTTTACGAAGCGGCTACCATACACCGTTTGCACCACGACCCTAACACGGTACAAGTAAGCACGCTACTCTCTATAAAAACAGGAGGCTGCCCAGAAGATTGTGGGTATTGTCCGCAAGCCGCTCGTTACCACACCGATATTGAAGGCAACGATTTAATGAGCGTTCAGCAGGTAAAAGCACAGGCATTACGCGCCAAATCCAGCGGAAGCTCAAGGGTTTGTATGGGTGCCGCTTGGCGAAACGTAAAGGATGGCGAAGAATTCGACCAGGTTTTGGAAATGGTTCGCACCATCAACAAACTGGATATGGAAGTGTGCTGCACCTTGGGTATGATTACCGAAAACCAAGCAAAACGTTTGGCCGAGGCCGGTTTGTATGCCTACAACCATAATCTGGATTCTTCGGAAGAATATTACAAAGAAGTAATTTCTACTCGCGGTTTTGAAGACCGTTTAGAAACCATCGATAACGTTCGTAAAACCAATGTTACTGTTTGTAGCGGTGGTATTATTGGCATGGGTGAAAAAGTGGAAGACCGTTCGGGCATGCTCGTGGCGCTTTCCACATTGAATCCGCAACCAGAATCTGTCCCTATCAATGCTCTAGTCGCTGTTGACGGCACGCCGTTGGAAGACCAAGAGCCCGTTTCCATTTGGGACATGGTGCGTATGGTAGCTACCACCCGTATCGTGATGCCCGAAACCCAAGTACGTTTAAGTGCTGGGCGTACGCAAATGACACGCGAAGGCCAAGCCATGTGTTTCTTTGCCGGAGCGAATTCTATTTTTGCAGGCGATAAATTACTGACCACCCCCAACCCCGATGTAAATGAAGACATGGAAATGTTCAAACTGCTGGGCTTAAACCCACAAAAGCCATTTACCAAAAAAGTACAGCCACAAACGGTTGAAGCTCAAGATTCGCAATACGAAGCTTTGGGTGAAAAACCAAAATGGAGCAGGCCAGAACATACCATTGAGCGCAACGAGGCAGCAAAGGCGAAAGCTAAAGCTACAAAGTAGTATTTGTTGAAATAGTTCTAAAGTCAAACAGACTACCATACTTTAACAAGGCCCAACACAGGTTGCTGCGATCGTAATTGTAATGACGTTATATAAGAAACGCCCACACAAAAAACGCACGTCAATTACGAGGGACGGGAAAAGTAATCTTTTCATTTGAACTAAAGAGTAAAAGATTCCCACGCTACGCTCGGAATAACTGTCCTTATAAAACCTGTAACGTTATACTATTTCAAATCACGTAACGTTTTCTTAACTTTGGCGCACTAAATTTTTAAGCATTGGCATTAAACTTACAGGACATTCCGAGGGTAAAAACCATTACCAAATCGGATTTTTTAAAACACTACTTTAATCCGCAGAAACCTGTGGTTATCGAGCGTTTTATTGAAGACTGGCCAGCTTATTCCAAATGGAACTTAGACTACATCAAACAAATTGGCGGCGACATTACCATTCCGCTTTACGACGATAGGCCTGTAGATTACCGCGATGGTTTTAACGAACCGCACGCCAAAATGAAACTGGCCGATTACATCGATTTGCTGAAACGCGAGCCCACAAAATTCCGCATCTTTTTATGGAATGCCCTAAAGGAAATTCCGCAGTTACAAAACGATTTTTCGTTTCCAGACTTTGGGCTGCGGCTTATGAAAGGCATCCCTATGCTCTTTTTCGGCGGACGGGATTCTTACACTTTTATGCACTATGATATTGATTTGGCCAATATTTTCCATTTTCATTTTGAAGGCAAAAAACAAATCATTCTGTTCGACCAAAAGCAGAATAAGTACCTGTATAAAATTCCGCATTCGCTCATTACCCGAGAGGATATCGATTTTAACAATCCCGATTTTGAAAAGTGGCCCATGCTCAAAAAAGCCAAAGGCTACCAAACCGAACTGAACCATGGCGAGATTTTGTACATGCCCGAAGGCTATTGGCATTACATGCGCTACATCACCCCCGGTTTTTCCATGAGCCTGCGCGCCATTGCCCGAAACCCAAAAAACTTCGGTCAGGCCATTTACAACATATTAATTATGCGCAACTACGACAACCTGATGCGACGCATTAAAAAGCAAAAATGGATTGACTGGAAAAACGAACAGGCCATAAAAAACACCCATAAGAATTTGTAGTTTTTAACCCTTTGGCATGACCTTGAAATTCGTCATTTCGAGTGAATTTCACGAAGGAAGGAGTGAAATTTGCACTTCGGCTCCGCTCAGTAGAGCTATCGAGAAAAAGAATTTTTATCTAAAAAAAAGTTCTCTCCCTATAACTATAGGGAACGATTTTTTTAAGCTCCGCTTAGGTATCTTCAATCAAAATATATTTTGATTTCAATAATCTCAAAATCACTCGAACTAACGGTTGAACCAAATTCTATTTTCAAAATATACAACATGTAGTTTTTGTACGTCGTTTATATAAAACTTGCATATATTTGCCCACTCAAATTTTAAATTAGGATACATGAAAAGATTCATTTTTTTAATCGCAGTATTAAGCGTTTCATTAGTTAACTCACAAGCCTTTACCGGTGCAAACGACAATAAATTTCAAGTGGGCGCCAACTTTCAAAACAATGGCACAGGCCTTAACATAAGTTACGATTTTGGTATTGGCGAAAATATTTCTGTCGGTATATCGTCCACCTACCTTTTGGGCATCCATGAAAACCTAAAAAACAATGCAGATGACGATTTAAACGCCGATTTCGATAACCGTTTTGATGTACGTGCCCGTTTTAACGCCAACTTGGGCAATGTGATAAATGTAGATGAAAACTTTGATGTGTACCCCGGTTTAAGCCTCGGCCTTAAAAACTTTGGCGGACACCTTGGTGCGCGTTACTTTTTTACAGATGGTTTTGGTATTTATACCGAACTTAACGTGCCATTGGCCAAATATAAAACCGAAAACCTAACAGCTCCCGAAAAATTGCACAACCAGTTTAGCATTAATTTGGGTACGGTTTTTAATCTATAAGAAATTACATTCAAAATTATTGAAAGCGGATAGCCCATTGGTTTTATCCGCTTTTTTTATGGGCATAAAACACTACTGAATCAATTCAGAAGCTTTTTCATACACCAAATGCGATTCCCAGCCTCTATACAACAGATAATCGATTAATTTTTTGCGTTTCTTAAAAACGTTGCTCTCTTTTATGGAATTGGCTTTTTTTTCGGCTAAACCATGGAAAACCTCGATGTACTCCGCATCCGAAATTTCTGCAAGTGCCTCATTTATATTAATTTTGCTTAGGCCCTTTTGCTTAAGCACATAAGCCATTCGGCCGCGCCCCCATTTCTTAATTCTAAACTTACCGCTTACAAATGTTTTGGCGTAACGCGACTCGTTAAGATAGTTATGCTCTAACAAATGGACCACAATCACATCGATGGCTTCGGGTATCATGTGCATGGCCACCAGTTTTTGCCGCACTTCTTGATGGCAGCGTTCTTGGTACGCGCAGTAGTGCTCCATTTTTTGGGTAGCTTCCTGTACCGTATATGTTTTTTTGGTTTGCATAACAAGCCAAAAATAACAATTGTATTGAACAAAAAACAACATATATAAAACCAAATCTATCGTATAAGGCTTTGCCTAAATAAAGATTTTAAACTTAACGGTTATGAAAAACATTACTCTTATTCTTGTTGCCCTATTTACTTTTAATTTTGTGGGGGGGCAGACCACTTTAGCTGAAGGCGATATTGCTATAACAGGTGTTATAGCAGACAACCCGGATGAATTTTCTTTTGTATTACTTACCGACATACTTGCTGGAACTGAAATTCATTTCACAGATTGCGGTTGGTTTGCGACAGGCGGATTTAGAAATTACAATAGTTCCAATGGAAGAATTGGAGAAGGAATTGTCAATTGGACCGCCACAACTGATTTATCGTGCGGTACAGAAATAATTATTACTGATACCGGTTCAAATACTCATTCAGCGACAAGTGGGGCTGCTTTAGAAGTTTCTGACACGGGTTTTAATCTTGCTAGTGCAGGAGATCAAATAATAGCTTTTCAAGGAACGACTGAATCCCCCGTTTTTTTGTTTGCTGTTCATTTTGGAAATGATGTCGGTTGGACTGATGTAACAGGAACTAATGACAGCGCTGTTCCAGCAGGCTTAACTGAAGGAGTAAATGCCGTTAATTTGGGTAATTTTGACAACAGTAACTACCAATGTACAGTTACAAGCAACCAAACATTAATTTTAGAAGCCGTTGCCACTGTAAATGCTACCAATTGGTATCAAACCAATTCTAATTCGGCAGTTAACCGACCTACTCTTGGCGGTTGTTCTTATACCTGCGACGCCCCCGCAACATGTTTATCTACTGCAACATGGAATGGATCTTGGGTCGGCACTCCAGATTTAACAACTGAAGTTACAATATCCGCTCCCTATAACACAGGCGTTGATGGTAGTTTTCAAGCATGCTCTTTAACCGTAGATTCTGGTGCGACCCTTACCGTTAACAACGGCACATATATTGAAGTTGAAAACGATGTTACTGTTGACGATGCAAGCTTTATCAATGTTGAAAGCTCTGGTAACTTTGTTCAAAACGACAGCAACGGTACGTTCAACCTATTAGGCACAGGGCTTGGAAGAGTGATAAAGCAAACACCTCCAAAAGCCGCTTGGTACTATTATACGTATTGGAGCTCACCAGTAACTAATGAAACCATTGCTGACGCATTCCCGAATGTTGATGGCGACCGTCGTTTTTGGTTTAACGCAGCTAATTTTAACGATGGCAACGGCGATGATATTGACGACAATAATAACGACTGGGACTATGCTTTGGGTGGAACAACAATGATTCCCGGAGTCGGCTATGCGTCAACAGAACCGAGATTTCACTTTCCTGGAGGAACTGGAACAGCCACTTTTGAAGGCGAATTTAATACTAGAGATATTGATGTAAACATTGATTTAGACCCACTCAACCCCGGTATAAAATGGAATTTTATTGGCAACCCTTACCCATCAGCTATTGATTTTGTGGCCTTCCATGCTGCAAATTCTTCGGTACTTGAAGGTGTGGCCTATTTTTGGTCGCAGTCTACCCCTCCGGATAGATCAAACCCCGGAAACCAAGAATTAAACTTTAGCAATAACGATTATGCAACTTTTACAGTTGGAACAGGTGGTGTAGCAGGTGGTGTAGCTTCCGAAATACCGACAGGTTACGTGGCCTCTGCTCAAGGTTTTTTCATTCCTGCCATAACGCCAGGAACGGCAACATTTACCAACGCCATGCGAATAGCGAATGGAACAAGTAACACTCAATTTTTCAAAGGAGGCAATAAATCGAAAAGAACCAATGCCCGAAACCCTTTAGAAAACAGGTTGTGGGTAAACCTAACTTCGGATAACGGCGTGTTTAATCAAATATTGGTTGGTTATGTTGACCATGCCTCCAATGAAAACGATGGACTCATGTACGATGCACCAAAGTTACTTACACCAGACCTCTCAACGGTATTTTATTCTTTGATGGATGATGATGCAACAAAATACGTTATTCAAGGAAAAGAGATAAATAGCATTAACGAAGATGAAACCATCCAACTTGGTTTTAAAACCAAAATCAACGTAGCCACACTTTACACCCTATCGATTGCAAAAATGGAGGGCGACTTTTTAAACAGCCATTCGGTGTTTGTAAAAGACAACTTATTGAATAAAGTACACGACTTAACGGTTTGCGATTATACCTTTACTTCCGAAACGGGCGAATTCAATAACCGTTTTGAAATTGTATTTAAAGCCGACGCGCTTTCAACCGCCAATGCTTTGGTAAACCCAAGCCAATTAAAAATCGTAGAACTTGAAAACGACAACGTACAGTTTACCGCTCCCAACGGATTAGGTATTAAAACCGTATCGTTGTTCGATTTGTTTGGTCGCCAGCTTTACCAATTTAACGGTCAAAACGATAGCGAAGTGTTTAACCTATCTAACTTAAACAGTACAGTGTTTGTGGCTAAGGTTGTGCTTTCCAATGGCACGGTTATTAGCAAAAAGGCGATAAAAAAGTAAACTTTTCAAGACCTGATAGATTTTAAAAATCTATTAGGTCTTGTTTTATTAAACACAACTAATTCTCACGTTACTCCTCAGAACTGTAAGGATTAAATAACTCGATGAATGTTTTTAAACCTGTAGTTTGCCAATTAGAGCGTTTTTAAGTGGGTTGGTAGTAGATTAACAACTCCACATCTCTGTGGCTCCCCTTAAGGGGCAATTGCTGTGTGTTCTAACTACACCTTGCTTTTAAAATAAGGATTCCTATGGTTTCGTATCTGACGCTTTTAGGTTATGAGTGGTGTCCCTTGAGGGGACTTTAGGGGTGTTTTTCAGTCAATTCTTTTACGGTTTCTTCAATAACCAACAGAACACTAAACATATTATTTTTGACCTCGTCGTTGGTAAACCTTAAAAACTTTACACCATAGGCTTCTAATTCGGCTTGTCGTTTTGCATCATACAAAAAGGAATGGTCATGACTTTTTCCATCAATTTCTATGGCCAAGCCGATTTCGTGGCAATAAAAATCGGCAATGTAGTTTAACATAGGAACTTGTCGATGAAACTGAACACCAAACGCACGTTGTTTAATCTTTTGCCATAATAACACTTCTGGTAAGGTGCTATTTTTTCTTAACTGCCTTGCTAGTAGTTTTAACTTTGGGTTGTATGGAATTATTTTGTTTCTCATTTTTTACTGACACCCCTGTAGTCCCCTCTAGGGGACATTTTAGCTTGTTTGCGAATATTTTTTCTGTAAATATTTCAAACAATAGAATTTTTAAGGCAATTGATTTTTCAAGTCTGAGTAGTGTCCCCTGGACGGATAGGAATGTTAAAACCTAATGCGCCTCCAACCAATCATTACCAGTCCCTAAATCAACATCCAACGGAACAGCAAGTTTATAGGCGTTTTCCATTTCGGTCTTTACTAGGCTTTTAATGGTGTCGAGTTCGGGTTTGTAAACATCAAAAACCAATTCGTCATGTACTTGCAGTAACATTTTAGTTTTAAAATCGCCTTCATTCAATTTTTGGTGAATAGCAATCATGGCCAGTTTAATAATATCGGCAGCACTCCCTTGAATGGGGGCATTTACGGCGTTGCGTTCGGCAGCACCGCGCACCACGGCGTTTCTGGAATTGATGTCCTTTAAATACCTACGACGGCCCAAAACCGTTTGCACATAACCATTATCGCGGGCAAAATCCACTTGGGTGCTGATGTATTTTTTAAGTTTAGGATAGGTTTCGTAATAGGTGTCGATTAATTCTTTGGCCTCGCTTCGCGATAAATCCGTTTGGTTGCTTAGACCGAAAGCGGAAACCCCATAAATAATTCCGAAGTTTACCGTTTTGGCATTGCTACGCTGCTCGCGCGTTACTTCGGCAATAGGCACATTAAACACTTTTGAAGCTGTGGAAGCATGAATATCTTCGCCGTTTTTGAAAGCCTCAATCATGGTTTCTTCTTCACTTAAAGCGGCTATGATGCGAAGTTCAATCTGGCTATAATCGGCAGCCAACAGAATATAATCTTCATTTCTTGGCACAAAGGCTTTCCGCACTTGTCGGCCACGTTCGGTACGGATGGGGATGTTCTGTAAGTTGGGGTTGTTGCTACTTAAACGTCCCGTAGCGGCAACCGTTTGCATGTAGTCAGTGTGTACGCGTCCCGTTGATGGATCTACCTGCAAAGGGAGTGCGTCCACGTAGGTGCTCTTTAATTTTGAAAGCCCCCTGAAATCCAAAATTTGCTGAATGATGTCGTGGTCTTTGGCCAAGTAGCTTAAAATATCCTCGGATGTGGCGTATTGTCCTGTTTTTGTTTTTTTTGGTTTATCCACCAATTTCATTTTTTCAAACAAAATGATGCCTAACTGCTTTGGGGAAGCAATGTTGAATTCTTCACCAGCAGCTTCATAAATGCTTTTTTCAAGACTGGCAATGTCGTTATTCAATTGCTCCGAAAGGGAGTTTAAAAAGTCTTTATCTAAATTGATGCCCTCCAATTCCATAGCGGCCAAGACGCGCAGCAACGGAATTTCAATATCATCAAACAAGGTTTGCGTATTGGCCTCGCCCAATTCATTTTGAAAATGTTCTTTGAGCTGAAGGGTGATATCGGCATCCTCAACGGCATATTCGGTTTGTTGTTCCAAAGGCACCTCGCGCATCGATAGCTGATTTTTACCTTTTTTTCCAATAAGGGTTTCAATGGAAATGGGCGTGTAGTTCAAATAGGTTTCGGCCAGCACATCCATATTGTGGCGCATATCGGGGTTGATGAGGTAATGAGCCAACATGGTGTCGAATAGTTTGCCTTTTACTTCGATGTTATATTTTGCCAAAACCTTGATGTCGTATTTTAAATTCTGACCGATTTTTTCGATGTTTTCGCTCTCAAAAAACGGACGCAATTGCTCAATCAATTCTTGGGCTTCATCCCTGTTTTCGGAGAATGGCACATAAAAGCCTTTGCCTGTTTCCCACGAAAAAGCAATGCCCACCAGTTCGGCCTGCAAGGGGTCAATGCTCGTGGTTTCGGTATCAAAACAAACCGAGGTTTGGTTCATTAAATTTTTAATGAACAGTTTTGTGGCCATGCCTGATGCTACACTTTGGTAGAAATGTGAGGTGGTTTCGGCAGTTTTACGAGCGTATTCGGAAGTAGCTTCTGAAGTTTTAGCCTCGCCGTCATTACCAAAAAGCGAAAACTGACCAGCCCCCGCAGTCCCCTTTTGTCCTGCGGACATTTTCCCCGAAGGGGAAACTTGTTTTGAAGATGAAGGAGACTTCTCGACTCCGCTCGAAGTGACATCAGTTACATTAGAAGCTAAATCTTCTTCGGGAGCAAAGGTTTTTAGAAAATTTTCGGTAAGCCTTCTAAATTCCAACTCCTGAAAAATGTTTTTTACGGCCTCAACATCGGGGTCGCACATTTCAAAATCTTTTTCGTCGAATTCCACAGGAACATCCAGCATGATGCGAGCCAATTTTTTCGATAGTAGTCCTAATTCTTGGTTGGCTTCTACTTTTTCTTTCATTTTACCTTTTAGCTCGTGGAGGTTTTCGAACAAACCTTCCATACTTCCATAAGCCTTAATGAATTTTTTGGCCGTTTTTTCACCAACACCCGGCAACCCTGGGATATTATCGGAAGAGTCGCCCATCATACCCAAAAAGTCAATCACTTGTTCGGGGCGTTCCACCTCAAATTTTTTCTGCACTTCGGCAATGCCCCAAGTTTCGTAGCCTCCCCCAAACGATTTGGGGCGATACATAAAAATATTTTCAGAAACCAATTGGGCAAAATCCTTATCGGGCGTTACCATAAAGGTTTGGTAGCCCTGTTTTTCGGCTTGTTTGGAGAGGGTGCCAATAACGTCGTCGGCCTCAAAACCTTCTTTCACCATAATGGGAATGTGCATGGCTTTTAAAATCTCCTGAATGTAGGGTACGGCCACTTTAATGGCTTCGGGGGTTTCGTCTCGGTTAGCCTTGTATTCTTCGAACATTTCCACACGGTCGGCACTTCCGCCTTTATCAAAACACACCGCCAAATGGTCGGGGCGCTCGCGCTTAATTACATCCAAAAGCGAATTCATAAATCCCATAATGGCCGAGGTATCGATACCTTTCGAATTGATTCGCGGATTTTTTATAAAAGCATAATAGCCACGGAAAATTAATGCATAGGCATCGACCAAAAAAAGACGTTTTTGTGCTGACATGGATTGTGTTTTGATAGAAAACCAAAACTACGAAAAGTTATGTTGAAAATGGCATTTATAGTTTAGTGTATTTATAAAGGGCTATGCTTAAAAATCTTAACAATTAGTTAAATAAAATCAAGGATTCCCTATTCATGGCCAATAGCCTTATCTTTGATTAAAAAAGCACCCATGCTACGTTGGATATTATTCATTCTCTTTTATGCCTTTATCGTATTTTACGGGTTTCAGGCTATTAAAACCATCACCAAAAGCGTTTGGTTGCAGTACCTGTTTATCGCCATGGCGGTGATTATTGCAGGTAATTTTATTGTCCAGTTTACGGTGTATTCCGAAGGTAGGGTGCTCAATCCGGCCAAAAGTTATGCCTTTGGGTTTTTATTGGCGTTTATATCTCTGGGATTGGTGCTGATACCTTTGCTTTTGGGAGAAGATATCGTTAGGGTTATTTACGGACTTTACGAGAAATTGGTAACCAAAAAAGAGGGTTTTTATATGCCTTCACGAAGAAAATTCATCAGTCAAATTGCATTGGGTGCTGCAGCCATTCCGTTTGCTTCGTTGTTATACGGTATGTATAAAGGAAAGTATCGATTTCGGGTGCTGAACTATACCCTGAATTTTGAAGATTTGCCAGATGCTTTTGACGGCTACCGAATTGCCCAAATAAGCGATATACATTCCGGGAGTTTTGACAATCGAAAAAAAATAGAATACGGTATCAATTTGATTAACGAACAAAATGTAGATGCCTTATTTTTTACGGGCGATATGGTGAACAATAAATCTTCTGAAATGTTGCCTTGGAAGGATTTGTTTGGAACCTTAAAAGCTAAGGATGGTGTGTTTTCGGTTTTGGGTAACCACGATTATGGCGATTATGTAAATTGGCCATCAAAGGAAGCAAAGGCTCAAAATTTAGACGATTTAAAGCAGTTGCAAAAAGATATGGGTTTCAATCTTTTGTTGAATGAAAGCCAATATGTTGAACGAAACGGACAAAAAATAGCTATTGTGGGTGTTGAAAATTGGGGGCGCGGCGGATTTAAAAAGGCGGGCGATCTAAAAAAAGCCACACAAAATATTGATACCAACGATTTTAAAATATTGCTGAGTCACGACCCTTCGCATTGGGAAGATGAGGTGATAAAAGATAATATGCACTATCATTTAACCTTAAGTGGGCACACTCACGGCATGCAGTTTGGTATCGAAATTCCGGGATGGGTAAAATGGAGCCCGGCCAAATGGCGCTACAAATATTGGGCGGGCATTTATAAAGAAATGGGGCAATACATAAATGTAAACCGTGGTTTTGGATATTTAGGCTATCCAGGGCGTGTTGGTATTTGGCCAGAAATAACGGTTATTGAGTTGAAAAAAGGTCTAAGCCAAGCATAATTGCCCAGAAATGCTATATTTATCTTAAATTTTTCTATTTTTATAAATACAACGGTTACTCTACTAAATGATGTTATTAAAGTACATCAAATTTATGTAGGTTTGTAAAAATGCATTTGATTAATAAACCACAGTGTATGTCTAAATTCGGTGAACTTATTGATGTTAATATTCCAGTTTTGTTCGATTTTCATTCTGAATTGGACGAAAAAACAAGCGAGATGCATCTGGCCCTAAGAGATGTTGCAGCAGCTTTGGGCGATAAAGCCAAAGTTATAAAAATAGAGGTTGAAAAAAACCGGGAGCTGGCCGAAGCTTTGCGTGTTAAAACCTTGCCAACCCTAATTATCTACAAAAATGGCGAGATGAAATGGCGCCAAAGTGGTGAGCAGGATGCCGCTACGTTAATTACCATTGTCCAGGAGTATCTTTAAATTCCCAAACTCTTAAATACAAAGCCTTTTCCACTAAAGTAATCCAATACTTTTGGTAAGGTATATTGCATGTTTTTTGAAGCTTTTACACTATCGTGAAACACAATAATACTCCCTTCTACAGCTTTAGTGGTTACATTTTTTAAACAGGTTTCAGGTGAAATGTTTTTATCCCAATCGAAGGAAAGCACATCCCACATGATGATTTTATAACCGCTTTCAATTAGATTTTTGCCTTGTTTCAGAGTAATTTGCCCGTATGGTGGCCGGAACAGATTCGTTGTTAACGATTGGCGATTGACGATTGACGATTGAGGGGCTTGCGCTTTGAATACTTTTTCACATTGCTTAATATTCTCTAAATAGTCCCAGGTTTTGGTTTTCCAGCCCTTAATATGGTTATGGGTGTGGTTGCCAACAGCATGACCTTCTTTAATGATATTTTGAAAAATATCGGGATGCTTTTCAATATTATTGCCAATACAGAAAAACGTCGCTTTAGCTTGGTATTGTTTTAACGTTGCCAAAGTCCAATTCGTAATTTCGGGTGTTGGGCCATCATCAAAAGTTAAATAGATAACCTTTTCATTTGTTGGAATATCCCAAACGTAATTCGGGAACATTTTTTTGGCGACCCGAGGCGTTTTTATGGGGATAAAATCCATAGTCTGAAATTAACTTGCGCTATCTGTTTCTATAGGTAAACCGCTATCAACAGGTAAATCCCTATTTTGTGGTTCTGGCTCATCACCACCGTAAAAATGTTTGAAAGACCTTAAATAATTATTAAAGATATTGCCTTCTTCTTCAGCAAACTCGGCGTCATGTTGAATCAATACATCTATCAACGCTTTATATCGGCTGATGTCTGTATAGATTTCTTCAAACAAACGCTCTTGATTTTTGGTTTTAAGGCTGCTATAATACGATAGGTTTTCCTGATATTTTTGAGCTACTTGTTTGAACAGTGTTCGGGCTTTCTCTTTGTTGCCCACTTCATAATAAGCCTTAATGTAAGGCTCCAGCAAAGTGTAAAATCCAAAATATTCCACAGGCATGTTTTCCATGGCGATATCTGCAATTTCTTCGGCTTTGTCAAATTTACGTTCGTTAATCAACTGCTGAATCAATCGGGCTAAATTACCTCGGTACGTTATGGAGTTTTTGCGGGTTTCAGGGTCGTGGTAAATATCTGGACTGCCACTGTTGCCCCAATCCCATTGCTTTACTTTTTCATACATTAAATCGCTGTCCACGCGTCCCATATCAAACGGATTGGCGCGATCAACAGGTGTTTTTATAGGGACTAGTTTGTAGCACAGTCCGTCGAGCTGTAAATAGTCCTTCATCCAGATATAATCGTCATCACCAAAACTTCCGCCGGTAAAATAAATGGGGCGTTTCCATTCGTTATTGGCAACAATATCTAGCATGAGTAAGCGGTTTTTGTAAAGCGCTCCACCTTTTATGGTAATATCGATATATGGTACAATGTCATTCGCATTTTCAGGCTTAACAATACCCGAGTTCAATACGTTTTCTTTATTTACCGGAATACGCAAATGCGGAGTTGGCAAATACGTGGCATTAAGGTCTTGAGAACGCACTTGCGAAATATCGATACCGCGTTGCTGCAATACAAATTTGTACTTTGTTTTTGGGTTGTCGCTGCCCACAAAATCCAAAAATTGTTTTACAGGCAAGGTATCCTGAATAACCTGTTGGATTACAATATAATCGTTAGTACCATACTTGTATAAATCGTGAGTAAGCTGCGACGGAATCGGGTCGCTTTCGTAAGCTTTGCGTTTCATTTGGTCGATGTACCAATCGGTTTGGAACAAGCTGGTGTTCACTACCCTAACGTCGGTACGGTAGCCTTCAATTTCTTGGGCGTACCATAATGCAAAGGTGTCGTTGTCGCCAATGGTAAACAAAATGGCGTTTTCAGCACACGAATCGAGGTATTTATGAGCCATCGATCTAGCGGTATATTTATCCGATCGGTCATGGTCATCCCAGTTATTGGCTACCAAAATACCCGGAACCAAAATCAAGCAAACCACTGTAATTATTGGAGCTGCCAGTTTTTTTGGAATATAATTTTTTAAAGTGTCGTAAAGGCCGTAAACCCCAAACCCGACCCAAAGAGCAAATACATAAAAAGAGCCCACTACCGAGTAATCGCGTTCGCGAGGTTCAAACGGACGAACATTGGTGTAAACCTGAATGGCGATGCCCGTAAACAGGAAAAATACCAACATCACCCAAAACAGTTTTTTGTCTTTGTTGAATAAAAAGAAAAAGCCGAGCAACCCTAAAATAAGGGGAAGTAAATAATAGGTGTTTCGAGCCTTGTTGTTTTTTACATCGCTAGGAAGGTTGTCTTGCGATAGTCCCAAATGCCATTCGTCCAGTGGTTTTATGCCAGAAATCCAGTTGCCATGGTTATCGTACCTGCCTTGAATATCGTCTTGGCGCCCAGCAAAATTCCACATAAAATAACGCCAGTACATGTAGCCCAATTGGTATTCGAATAAATAACGGATATTGCTGGCCAACGAGGGTTTTTCAATATCAATATACTCTTTAAATTGCTTTAAAAAATTATGGTAATCTTCATAATCAATGTTGCCCTGGTTAACATCCTTTCTAAAGTTATTAACCGCTGTACGCAACTGGTTTTCCATTTGGTATTCTGGTTTTAACTTAAAATCCAGAAACCCAGAAAACATCATGTAATTTTCAGCGTGTTCGGTGCTCCACATGCGCGGAAGAATAGAGGCGTGCTTGGAATTGTAATTTTGTTTGGCATTTTTATAGTCGTTCACTACAACATATTTGCCTTTTTCTTCGTCTTTTTCGTATTTCGGTTTATCGTCTATATACGGATTGTTTTCATCTAAATAAGCATACTGGTCGGTGAACTGAGGCCCGTAAAACAAGTGCGTTTCGGGGTACTGCTCCAAGTTGTAATACGCCAAAAGTTCTCTGGCACTAGAAGGGTTATTTTCATTAATAACCACATTGGCATTGGCACGGATGGGCAGCATAAGCCACGATGAAAACCCAACAATAATAAAGGCAATACACAAAATGGCCGTGTTGAGGTGCACATAACCTTTTTTGCGGGTTAATCGTAGTCCGTAATTGATTAAAAGCACCAATAAAATACCAGCGATAATGGAGCCCGAATTAAAAGGAAGGCCAATGGTGTTTACAAAAAAGATTTCGGTAGCACTAAAAATTTTAAGGATGTTGGGAGCCAACAGTTTAAAAACGAACAATAAAATACCCACCGAAACAGCGTTGGCAATAATGAAGTTTTTAACCGTTATGGTTTTATAATTTTTGAAGTAATAAATGAGTCCGATAGCAGGAATGGTAAGTAATCCCATAAAGTGAACACCAAACGACAGCCCAATGATAAAGGCTATTAAAATAAGCCAGCGGTTGCCTCGGGGTTTATCCATATCTTGTTCCCAACGCAATCCGAGCCAAAACAGAACGGCCATAATTAATGTGGCCATGGCATATACTTCGGTTTCAACGGCATTAAACCAAAAGGAATCGGTAAAGGTAAATGCCAAACTCCCAACTAAACCACTGCCTAAAATAGCCATGGCTTTGTTTTGTGACATCTCGTTTTTGCCAACCACTATTTTTTTAAGAAGTAGGGTGATGGTCCAAAACATAAACAGTATGGTAAAAGCACTGGCAACGGCACTCATCATGTTCATCATCCAGCCCACCAATTCGGTATTTCCGAAGGTGAAAATGGAAAAAAAAGCCCCCAACATTTGAAATAGCGGTGCTCCTGGCGGGTGGCCCACTTGCAATTTTGCGGAGGTTAAAATGTATTCGCCGGCATCCCAAAAACTTACCGTAGGTTCAACCGTTAAACTATATGTGATAAGAGCTATTAAAAAAGAGAACCAACCTAAAAGCGTGTTCCATTTTTTAAAGTTGAAATGTGCCATGAATATCCTTGTTTATTTGCAAGGCGAATTTAACAATAAATACGTTACCGCAAATGTTTTTAAGTAAACGTTAAGTTTTAGAACCTGTTTAGGAATTTGTCAACTGTTTTCTTACGCCTCTTTTTGCGCGTTTCTTCGTTACAATTTTTAACCGTAGCTACGGCTATGCTTAAAAATTCCGCCTCGAACTTCATCAAAAATAGTCCATAACAATTCCAATCACAAATTCCTAAACAGATTCTAACGAATATTTTTTTCAAAAAATACTTGTACAAATAAAACTTTGTACTAAATTTGCACCCTCAAATGGCATTGGCCTATGGTGTAACTGGCAACACGTCTGGTTTTGGTCCAGAAGAGTCTAGGTTCGAGCCCTAGTAGGCCAACAAATTTTCAAGAAGTCTTTACAATAAAATGTAAAGACTTTTTTGTTTTAATAAACATCGGATAGACGATGTTTACATTTTCTTAATGTTATTAAACTTTAGATTGCAATTTTTTAAAGTTTATTCCCATTATTTCATATTAAAATAAAACTGAGTTAATAGCCTAACGTGTTGTAATACTTTTATTTACTGGACAATTAATCCAACATAAATAAAATGAAAAAAATTACTTTTTTGGCTGGCCTATTGGCGCTGGCGATTACAACAACTGGTTTGGCTCAGAGCCCTTTGCAGCACTTGGCTTCTTACCAGACCAATGAAGAGGGTTCGGCTGAAACCGTAGCCTATGATGCTATTAACAAGCATGCGTTTTTCACCAACTCATCTACAAATACGTTTACTATTGTAGATATCAGCACGCCAACCAGTCCTGTTTTGGTGAAATCGGTAGATTTATCTACTTATGGAGCTGGGCCCAACTCAATTGCCGTGCATGAAGACCTTGTAGCCGTAGCCGTTGAGGCTGCTGTAAAGCAAAATCCTGGTGTGGTAGTTTTTTTTGATTTGGATGGGAATTTCATCAAGCAAATTACAGCGGGAGCTTTGCCCGATATGCTAACCTTTACACCAGATTGCTCTAAGCTTTTGGTGGCCAACGAAGGAGAGCCTTCAGATGATTATACCGTAGACCCAGAAGGTTCAATTACCGTTATCGATTTAACTTCTGGAATAGCTTCGGCAACTGCATCACATATCAATTTTAATAATTACGATGATAAAAAGGAATCGTTAAAGAATAAAGGCATTCGTATTTTCGGAAATAATGGAACCGCTAGTGTTTCACAAGATTTAGAGCCAGAATACATTACCGTTACCGAAGATGGTACTAAAGCCTTTGTAAGCTGCCAAGAAAATAATGCTTTGTTGGTATTGGATTTAACAACCAATGCAATTTTAGATATTTTGCCTTTAGGTTATAAAAACCACCTTTTAGGCACGCCAACCGTTAGCAGTTACATTGTTAACGAATTGGAAGAAAATTGGCCAACTTTAGGAACGCCAGTTTACGATGGAGGCCAGCCTACTGTAATGTTGGGCGGTTTTTCTGGTTTGTTTTACGATGCAGCAAACTCAACGGCTAATGAATATGTGTTTTACGCTGTTCCCGATAGAGGCCCGAATGATGCTACTACAAGCAAAAGTGCTGTAACACCGGCAACGACACAAAATTTACGCCCTTTTAAATTGCCAAACTACCAAGGAAGAATTGCCAAATTCACCTTAAACAAAACTACTGGCGATATTACTTTGAACGAGCAAATTTTATTGACCAGACAAGACGGCACTACGCCCATTACTGGAAAGGGAAATATTCCCGGATTTGATGAAGTGCCCGTAACCTATACCGATGCGTCTACAGATTACGCCAATGTTGATTATGTAGGGGCCGATTCAGAAGAATACCATGCGCTACCTTACGATGCCTACGGTGGGGATTTTGAAGGTATTCTTATTGACAAAGATGGTTATTTCTGGATGTGCGATGAGTACAGACCGGCCATTTATAAATTTCAAGCCAATGGCACATTAGTTGAACGATACGTACCAACAGGCACATCGTTATTAGGCGACACACCACAAACCGAAGGTACTTACGGGGCTGAAACTTTACCCGAGGTGTATTCCAAAAGAAGAGCCAATAGAGGTTTTGAGGCTATTGCTTACAATGAAGCCAACCACGTGGTTTACGCGTTTATACAATCGCCCATTGAAAACCCATCGAATGCGGTTAGAAACAATTCGGATGTCATCAGGATTTTAGGAATCAATGCCGATACCGGTGTGCCTGTTGAGGAATACGTTTACCTTTTGGAAAGAAACAAAGATGCAGGTTATGCTTCTTCAAGAGTGGATAAAATTGGTGACGCCGTTTATACCGGAAATGGAAAATTCTTGGTGATAGAAAGAGATTCTGAAGGCCCAGATGCCGATTATGGAAAAAAGTATGTTTTTGAAATCGACATCAATCAGGCTACAAATATTCTTAATGTATCGCTTTCCGGCGGAAAGGAATTGGAAGAAATGAGTGCTGACGAAATAGCTGCTCAAAACATTTTTCCCGTACACAAAAACAAAGTGGTTAATTTGCCGTCAATCGGTTATGTATCCTCCGATAAGGCCGAAGGCATCGCGTTATTGCCAAACAACGAAATTGCAGTAATTAACGATAACGATTTTGGTTTGGCTGGTGCAGGAATAACTGACAACAGCGTTTTGGGTATCATTTCTTTTGCAAACGATTATGGTTTTGATGCTTCGAACAAAGATGACGCCATCGATATAAAACAACATCCAACTTTGGGCATGTTTATGCCAGATGCTATTACTTCGTACGCTGTTGGCGGAATAAATTATATAGTAACGGCCAACGAGGGCGACTCGAGAGACTACGATGGTTATTCTGAAGAAGTGCGCGTAAAGGATTTAACACTGAATCCAGCCTATTATCCTAATGCTGCATCACTTCAAGAAAATGAAAACCTGGGAAGGTTAAAAACCACCATTGCCAATGGCGATTACGATAACGATGGTACTTACGAGCAAATTTATTCGTACGGCGGAAGATCGTTCTCAATTTTTGATCAATACGGAAACATTGTGTTTGATAGTGGCGACCAATTCGGACAAAAAATTGCTTCTGAAGAACCAACACTGTTTAACGAAGACGAAGAAGAGTTTGATGACCGATCTGACGATAAGGGTGGCGAGCCCGAAGCTGTTGCCGTAGCCGAAATTGAAGGGACCACTTATGCGTTTATTGGGTTGGAAAGACAAAGCGCTATCTTAATGTTCGATATTACCGACCCAAAAGATGTAGAGTTTATCACTTATTACAAGCACAATAGAGTTTCTGGCGATGTGGCTCCTGAAATCATAAAATTTGTGCCAGCAGCCGATAGCCCCAATTCCAAAAATTTACTTTTGGTGGGTTATGAGGTTAGTGGTTCTTTAGGAATTATTGAAATTGGTAATGAAGCTTTAAGCGTAAGCCAAGAAGTGGCCGAAAACAATTTTAAAATTTACCCCAACCCTGTGGTGAATTCACAGTTAAAATTCAACAAAAGCCTATCTGGTGCTATTTTTAATATAAACGGACAGGAAGTAAAAAGGTTTACCAATGAAACTGCTATTCCGGTTTCAGATTTAACATCGGGTGTTTATATTTTAAAAACCGAAAACCACGGTGTTAAGCGTTTTGTAAAACTATAAATTACAGTTTTCATTTTAGCTCAATGAATGAAAAAATCCCAACCAGTACTGGTTGGGATTTTTGTTTAATACATTGCTAATTTTTCTATTTCATTAATTTTTTCAATAGCATAAAACCACCGTACTTGCCCATCAATTTGAGACCTGACTGAATCCAGTTTAAAGGCTTCAAGCTATCTTTGTATTCCTCTTTTATGTTTTTCATTTCTTCCCAAGCAATTTGCCTTTCAAGATTTAAAATCTTTAAATCGCGCTCTATGCTTTCCGAATCTCGATAAATTTTCATAATCAATTAAAGAATTTTTTTGATAGCTTTTTAATGATAAAATTGTTGAGGTGCTTTCGCAATTGGAACAAGATTACCGAAAGGATAAAAAACAGTAATCCAACCGAAACAAAACCCAAAGCTGTATTGTTGAGCGCCTCGCCAATAGATAGTGCCAATGCCACGGCAAGAAAACTCACTCCAATAAGCGTAAACCCACCTATTAGAATGATTTTCATGACCATGCCAATGGAGATGGTTAATTGCTCAAAAATTTTAAGCTTGTAGTACTCGTAAGAAGTCTTTAGGTACTTTTCGCCAACTTTTGTGGCATGGGCATTTGTTTCGCTAACTGAATCTAGTAAACTCATGTATTACGATGTTTTCTGCAGTCTTTTGTTCTTTTCCTTTAGGGCTTTAAGTTTACTTTCCAAAGCGGTAATAACGTCTTCGGCTTTATAACTAGCATCTGAAACGATAGATTCAATTTCTTCATTGATATCTCGCTTTTTGCTGCTAGCCGTGCTGGCAATTTGCTCTTTTAGGGCGTCGGCTTTTTCAGCTAACTTATCCTTTGTGGCTTGTGCCTCATCAGCGATTCGTTGTCTGGTTTTACTGCCCTTGTCTGGTGCGAATAAAATTCCCAATGCGGCTCCTAATGCGGTGCCGGCAACAATTCCTAAAAATGTACTTCCGTTATTGTTCATAGTATTTATTTTTTTTAGTGTTAAACTTGATTATCACTAAATTACGCAAAATGAACGGTTTAATTTAACGTAAAACATTTAATTGTTGCCTTATATCAAAATATTGGAAAACTACGGAATCACTATAGGCTGGCGATAGTTACTTTAACGGCTTCAACCGTTTTTTTGGAACTTCCAATAAAAATTTGGTCGTTTACAATTATTACCGGGCGGCTCAAAAACGTGTAGTGTTGCAAAATGTAATTTTTAAAATCACGCTCGGTAAGATCTTGGTTTTTCAAGTCCATTTCTTTGTAAAGTTTAGCGCGTTTACTGAATAGCTTTTCGTAGCTTCCGGCCAATGTTTGCATCTCTTCCAACTGTTTTGCCGTTATTTCTTCGCCTTTTATATCTTGTAAGATGAAGTCTGAAGGCAAATTCAACTCTTTGATAATGCGTGTGCAGGTGTTGCAGGTTTTTAGGTAGTATACTTTTTTCATGGCATGTTATGTTTATAAAAACAAATTAAAACTATATTTATCGAAAAATTTAAATTAAGATGGATTTTACATTTCAGGTTTTACACAATACACGCCAGATTTTTACAAAAATAATTGAAGCCAATACTTTAGAAGACTTAAACAAAATACCTGCAGGTTTCAACAATAATATTATTTGGAACATTGGGCATATTGTAGTGACTGAACAGTTACTGGCTTATAAGCTGTCGGGTTTGGAACCATCAATTTCGGCGGATTTAATTAATAAATACCGAAAAGACACCAAGCCAGAAGGCGATGTTAGCCAAGCTGAGGTCGATGAAATTAAAGGTTTGCTGTCCTCTACTGTAAAGCAAACCGAACAAGACTACAAAAACGGAGCGTTTAGCAATTATAATGCTTATACGGTATCTACAACGGGCAACACGTTAAATAATATTGACGAAGCCTTGCAATTTATATTAACGCACGAAGGTATCCACTATGGTTATGTGTTGGCACTTTTAAAGGTGGTTAAACGCTAAAAAAGGTTCGGCTTCTTCATAGGGAATTTTGAATTCAATAATTCCAGTGGAATAAGGGGCAATTTCATAAGTATTATAAAGCAATACAAGTCCGTCTTCGGTGTAACCGATATTGGCTGGTAATTGGAATGCTTCCGTATCGAAAATAGCATGCTCTTTTTCGGCTATGGCTTTATCAAAATACGGTTTTGCCATTTTTTTGAACGCTTCAAGATCAGTAATTAATTTTTCGTTACTGATTCTGTTTCCGGTAGTGGCGTTAAAATTTAAAAAGGAAATATTTGATAGCCCATGCGCACCGCCCGTATTGGTGTAAGTGGTAATGGCCGCACAAATAATTTCGGGTGTTTGGTAAACCACTTCACCGTCTATTTGTGCTTCCCAAGGTAATTCGGTTTCAGGGAAATCACGTTTAAAACCTTGATATTCCTCATTGAAGCGTTTTATACTTTCTTCAATTGAAATGGAAGGTACATCATCAGGGTCACCAATGTGCAATGCCGTGGTTATGGTTTTTCTAATTTCAGAATTTATCTGCTCAGTTATAGTTTTTTTACCTTTGGCTTCAGGAATGTTAACTTCAACAATAGTGTTGTTTTCGGTAGTGATATTGATTTCTGAAAAGCTTGTTTTTACTTCTTTGTTACAGGATAAAACGAGTAGAAAAATAAGAATATAAAAGTAGCGTTGTTTTTGAAGCATAAAAAGATTTGTTTATGAACTCGTTTAAGCTTTTTGGATTGAAGCGGAAATTAGACGTTTTTTGCCCAATTGAAGGCTTTTTTTGAGTTGCATAGCATCGCTACGGAAAGAAAAAAAGGCAAAAAGTGGGTGAAAAAGGACAATTTTTTTAGCCAATTGAAAAAGTTTAAACGAGTTCTATACTATAAAGGTAACAATTGTGTTTAAATGGAATATTAAAATTATGCTAATTCAATAGCGGACAAATATTAGGGAAATGCCGTGCATTGGTTAATCTAAATAATAAATGTAGCCAATGTTAACCCAAACTAGCCAATCGTTATGCTTATTGCTTTCCAGTTGATGATTAAGGCCGTCAACCCAATCGCTAAAGTAGTATTGAAATCTGAAATCGAGCATTAAATCCGAAAGCCTGTCCAATTTATAGCGAACACCCGCACCCGTTACAACAGAAAATGTACTGCCCGGCGATGCATCCACCGAACCGGGCTCCCAGGCTGAATAAAAATTACTGGGGTCGGTAACGTCGCCAACCGCTGTAGGGTCTGGATTGGCATAGGTGGTACTAACTTCTGGAGTAAAATAAGTATAATGTACCCCTAAACTGGCAAAAGGTGCAAATCGATATCCAAAGGCTTGGAATGAACGGATGCTTAAAGGGAAAAATTCCAATTGCGTACCAATGTCTAAATTTTCAGCAATGCCTTTGTGCCCTCTTAATTGCTGAGCTTCAACACTAGTTTTACTGGGGTCTACCCATCTTCCTATATGTTCCAGATTGGTTTTGTTGTACGAGAGTTCGTTTCTCAACTTAAAATGGTCGTTAAAATAGGTGTCGGTAGTGTAGCAATTACAATCGGCCCGGTAAGCAAAGTTTAAGTAATGGACGACACCCACTCCAAAGCCCGAATTTCCAAAGTTTGTTTCAGAGTTGTCGCTAACTCCAAAGTCAGACCTAAATTGTAAAGGTCCAGCAATAACACCTAATTCGTGAGAAAAGCCTAATTGTGCAAAAACGGTTTGAAAACTTACAAAGAATAGTAACCCACAAGCCAAATATTTTAAGTTAAGCATAAAGAGGATTAATTTTTATAGAGGGCGTTACTACAGACAAATATAAAAAAAGAAGTTAAAGAAACAAACATTAATAGATAACGCGAAAATTCCTAAAAATATTTATTGTGAAATTCTAAAAAATAATGCATTTTTTTTGAATAAAACGTATATTTGCTTAAATAAATTACGTTTTATTAAATTTTTATATCATTTAGAATATATGAAACAAAGTGTTGACGAATTTTTGGAACTCGTAAAAAAGAGAAATGGCCATGAGCCCGAATTTTTACAAGCAGTAGAAGAGGTTGCCGAAACGGTAATACCTTACATAGTAAAGCACGATATATATTATGGCAAAAACATTCTGCTAAGAATGGTTGAGCCAGAGCGGTTGATTTCCTTTAGGGTGTGTTGGGTTGATGATGATGGCGAAATTCAAGTAAATCGTGGGTACAGGATTCAAATGAATTCGGCCATAGGGCCATATAAAGGCGGTTTAAGGTTCCATCCTTCTGTAAATGCTAGTATTTTGAAATTTTTGGCTTTCGAGCAGGTATTTAAAAACAGTTTGACTACGCTGCCTATGGGCGGTGGGAAAGGCGGAAGCGATTTCGACCCCAAAGGAAAAAGTGACAATGAGATTATGAGGTTTTGCCATGCCTTTATGAGTGAACTTTTTAGGCACATTGGCCCCAATACCGATATTCCTGCCGGCGATATTGGCGTAGGCGCCAGAGAGATTGGCTTTTTGTTCGGGATGTATAAAAAATTGAACAATGAGTTTACGGGAGTACTTACGGGAAAAGGTATGTCGTGGGGCGGTTCGTTAATCCGTCCAGAGGCCACGGGCTACGGTACGGTGTATTTTGCCCAAAAAATGTTGGAGACCAAAAATGATAATTTCGAAGGAAAAAAAGTTGTGGTGTCTGGTTCTGGTAATGTGGCGCAGTATGCAGCCGAAAAGGTGCTTCAGTTGGGCGGAACCGTATTGACGCTTTCAGATTCAGGGGGTTATATTTATGATTCCGAAGGCATCGATGAAGATAAACTCAAATTCGTTATGCATTTAAAAAATGAAAAAAGAGGGCGCATTAGTGAGTATTTAGACAAATATCCTAATGCCGAATACCACGAAGGGAAGACGCCTTGGGGCGTAAAGTGCGATGTGGCATTACCCTGTGCAACCCAAAACGAACTCGATAAAAATGATGCAGAAACTTTGTTGAAAAACGGATGTATTTGTGTGAGTGAAGGTGCTAATATGCCTTCAACCAAAGGTGCCATTGCGGCTTTCCATAAAGCTAAAATACTGTTTGCGCCCGGTAAGGCCTCAAATGCGGGTGGTGTAGCCACCTCTGGGTTGGAAATGACCCAAAACTCTCTAAGGTATAAATGGACCCGCGAAGAGGTAGACAATAAGTTGAAAGATATTATGTCCGACATCCATAAATCATGCCTGGAATACGGTAAAGACGAAGATGGCTATGTAGATTACGTTAGAGGTGCTAACATAGCCGGATTTGTAAAAGTGGCCGATGCCATGCTAGCCCAAGGTATTGTGTAAAGCAAAACCAACTAAACTAAATTAAACCAATGAAAGCTTCCTTAAGGGAAGCTTTTTTGTTATAAATATATGATTTTGAAGCAAAACTCGTTAGTTATAAATATATTTGAGTTTTCAAAAGTCCTCATGGTTAAAAGAATATTGTTTTTTGCTATAATAGCCTTACCGCTGCTATCGTTTTGCCAAGATTTTTCGGCGCTTTGGCAAGGTCATTTTTCGTTTAACGAAATTAAAGATTTGTCGTATGGCGGCAATAAAGTTTATGCGGCATCAACCAATGCGATTTTCAGCTTAGATGCAAATACCAACGAGATAGAAGAAATAACAACTATTAACGGGCTTTCGGGCGAAACCATCTCAACTATTTATTACAGTGAAGATTATCAATTATTGGTGGTTGGCTATGAAAACGGACTCATTGAAATTGTTTTTGATAATGATGATAATGTTTTGTCGGTTGTCGATATTATTGAAAAAGCCACGATTCCGGCCCAAAATAAAAAAATCAACCATTTCAATGCGTATCAAAACAAAATATATGTTTCAACCAATTTTGGTGTTTCTGTTTTCGATTTAGAGCGTTTGGAATTTGGAGACACTTATTTTATTGGCGACGGAGGCGCACAAGTGCAGGTGAGTCAAACCGCTATTTTGGGCAATTATGTTTATGCATCATGTATTGATGGCAACGGTATTAGGCGGGCTTTGGTAGATAGTGCTAATTTAATTGATTTTCAAAATTGGCAATTGGTTACTTCAGGAAGTTGGTATGCGGTTGAAGCTTTTCAGGAAAATTTGTATGCCACAAGAACCAATAACCGAATGTATCAAGTTTCACAAGGAGCCATTACAGAGGTGGCAGCTTATTCTGCTGTACCTAGAGATTTAAGAGCTGCGAACGAGAATTTGCTGGTTGCTACAACAAATAGGGTTTTTGTTTATGATTCTGGGTTTAGTGTACAGGCAGAAATCCCCGTCAACGAATCTTTCGAAACCAATTACACGGGCGCCATGCTTGGTGAAGGTTATGTTTACATTGGTACAACCGATTTTGGAATACTTAAAGTGCCCGTTGCAAACCCAGATACTATTGAAGAAGTTCATCCAGATGGGCCGTTGTTAAATATCCCGTTTTCCTTACAAATTGAACCCAACGGACTGTGGGTTACCTACGGCGAATACGATTTGTATTACAATCCCTATCCGTTGAATAACCGTGGTTTTAGTCATTTAAAAAACGGAGGATGGATAAATAATAGGTATTCTGAAGTTTTAGAAGCCAAATGTTTAAATAGTATTGCCGTAAACCCTTTGGATAACAATCAAGTGTTTATAAGTTCTTTTTTTAGTGGGTTGTTGGAGGTTAATGAGGATGTGCCTACCGTACTGTATAATGAATCAAACAGTGGTTTGGAATCTTTGGTTTTGCCTAACGACCCGAACCACATAGATGTTCGGGTAGGAGCCTCGACCTTTGATAACAATGGTTTATTATGGTTGACTAATGGACTGATAGAAAATCAACTAAAATCTTACAACCCCTCAAACAACCAATGGCGGTCATATCCTTTAAAAGAAATAATTCCTAAAGCTTTTGATAATAATGGTTTTGCCGATATACTAATCGACAATAATAACACAAAATGGATGGCTGCAGGCTATAGCTATGGTGTTTTGGCCTTCAATGAAAATTATGGAACAAATGGGATAAAAGCCATTTATAGAGAAGACGAAAATATGCCCACTACTTTTGTTACTGCACTAGCGCTTGATAATAGAAATCAGCTATGGATTGGCACGGAAAAAGGTATTCGTGTATTGTACAATACCTCAAACTTTTTTGACGATGATTCGGCAGAGGTGGATGAAATCATTATTGAAGAAGATGGCGTGGCCAAAGAGCTGCTGTTCCAGCAATATATTACCGATATAAAAGTGGATGGCGCTAATAATAAATGGATTGGCACTGTAGATTCCGGGGTGTATTTGTTTTCGCCCAACGGACAAAACACCATTTTTCATTTTACAAAAGAAAACTCACCGATGCCATCAAATAGTGTTCGCGATATCGCCTTAGATGAAAATAACGGTATGGTGTACATCGCTACTACCAGAGGCTTGGTGTCGTTTCAATCGGGAAGTTCTTCAACTACCGAAGATCTGGAAAGCGCCTATGTTTATCCCAATCCCGTTAGGCCCGGTTTCGATATGGTGGAAGACAAAGTGAAAATAAAAGACATTTCAGAAAATGTAAACATTAAAATTACTGATATTGAAGGTAATTTAGTCGCCGAAGCCCAATCTAGAACCAATCAACGCTATGAAGGTTTCAATTTGGAAATTGATGGCGGAACGGCTTATTGGAACGGAAAAAACCTAGCCAACAATTTGGTGGCCTCTGGGGTCTATTTGGTCATGCTTTCCGATTTGGATACCTTTGAAACCAAAGTCTTAAAACTAATGGTGGTGCGCTAATGTTGGTAACCACAAACGCTATTGTACTCTCTAAATTAAGGTATAAAGACAACGATCTTATCGTTAAATGTTATACCCAAAAGTTGGGGGTGATGAGTTTTTTGCTCCGAGGTGTTTTAAAGAGCAAAAAAGGAAACTCCAAAGCGGCCTATTTTCAGTTGTTATCACAATTACAAATTGTAACGACATATAAAAACAATAGGGGTTTGCAATCCATAAAAGAGACAAAACCACACTGTATTTACTCCAGTTTGCATACCCATGTGTTAAAAAGCGCTATTGTTATGTTTCTTTCCGAAGTGCTGGCCAGTACGTTGCAGGAAGAAGAACAAAACGAAAATCTGTACCATTATTTGGAAAATACACTGTTGTGGCTAGACTCTCAGGCCGAATATTCCAATTTTCATTTATTGTTTTTAGTGAAGCTTACCAAATATTTAGGGTTTTACCCAGACTTAACTAACATTGAGTTTCAATATTTTAATTTGTTGGAAGGCGAGTTCGAGTTAAAGCCCAGTGGCAAGCACAGTATTTACGGAGAGGATTTAACTTTGCTAAAAACCCTCTTGGGCACAACATTTGATGCATTATCAGATATAAAAATCAACGCCAAACAAAGGCAGTCTTTTTTGGGCAAGATTTTATTGTATTATGAGTTGCATTTAGGTAGTTTTAGATCGCCAAAATCCCTACAGATATTGAACCAAGTTTTCAGTTGAACATGAATTTTAAATTTACATTTCTTTTCTTTTTACTGGTTTCATTATCATGCTATGCCCAAAATATAAAAGTCCTGAACAGTGATACCAACGAACCCGTTTTGGGAGTAGCCATTTACAATATCGATAAGTCGAAAAGTGTCGTAACTAATTTCCGAGGGGAAGCCGATATCAATATTTTTTCAGAAAACGAAGTGATTTATTTTAAGCATTTGTCGCACCTTTTAAAAATGCTCACCAAAAAGGATATCGATAAAACCAACCGGATATATTTAGTTTCGAATACGCAAGGTTTGAGAGAAATAGTGATTTCAGCTTCAAAGTTCGAACAGAGTAAAAGGGATATTCCACAGAAAATAAATACCGAAACGTTGAGCGACATCCAATTTGCCAACCCACAAACCAGCGCCGATCTATTAGGTAATACGGGGCAGGTATATATTCAGAAAAGTCAGTTGGGTGGCGGAAGCCCCATGATACGCGGGTTTTCAACCAATCGTTTGCTCATTACGGTGGATGGTGTTCGGATGAACAACGCGATATTTCGCGGTGGAAATTTGCAGAATATCATTTCCATAGACCCCTTTTCCATTGAACATACCGAAGTAACGCTTGGTGCCGGTTCAGTGATTTACGGCAGCGACGCCATTGGCGGCGTTATGGGGTTTTACAGCCAAAAGCCAAAGTTAAGTTTGTCGGATTCTTTATTGTTTCAGTCGAATGCTGTGGTGCGATACAGCTCGGCAAACGATGAAAAAACGGGGCATTTCGATTTTAATCTCAGCTACAAAAAATGGGCTTTTGTTACCAGTGCCACTTATTCCGATTTTGGTGATTTAAGGATGGGAAGCCACGGCCCAAACGAGTATTTAAGACCAGAATTTGTTTCGACTACTAACGAAGGCGATCAGGTTGTAACAAACAGCAACCCTTTGGTGCAGAGGTTTTCAGGCTACAATCAACTTAACCTGATGCAAAAAGTAAGCTATCAACCCTATGAAAATTTAAGTTTCGATTTGGGGTTGTTTTATAGCACCACATCCCATTTTCCGCGTTACGACCGATTGATTCGATACCGAAGTGGCACTTTACGTTCGGCCGAATGGAATTACGGTCCGCAAAACTGGCTCATGTCCAACTTGCAGATTACCAAGTTGAGCAGCAGTTCAAATTTGTACGATAAAATAAAAGCCACCTTGGCCTACCAAAATTTTCAGGAAAGCCGAATGGACCGCGATTTTCAATCTTCAGCCCGTAATGTTCGCGAAGAAGCTGTTGATGCCTATTCCTTCAATTTAGATTTTGAAAAAAGGCTTAGCCTTAAAACCGAAATGTTTTATGGTGTGGAATATGTTTTCAACAAAGTTTGGTCTGAAGGAGAAGAAGAAAACATCTCAACGAATACCATCATCCCCACGGTTTCCAGATACCCCAATGGGGCCAGTTGGCAATCGGCAGCCGTTTATTCCAGTATTAAATACAAGCCCAATCCCAAATTTGTGTTGCAATCGGGGCTGCGGTTCAACCATGTGATTTCTGAAGCTGATTTTACGGAAAACAACGCTTATTTGAACCTTCCTTTTGATTCATCAAAAAACGAATCTTCTGCACTTACCGGAACTGCCGGCATCAGTTGGTCGCCAAGTAATATATTGCAATGGCGATTAAATGCCTCATCGGCGTTTAGAGCGCCCAACATTGATGATGTCGGGAAGGTGTTCGATTCTGAGCCAGGGTCGGTGGTGGTACCCAATAATAGTCTGAAACCCGAATATGCTTACGGCGGCGAATTGGGTTTGAAGTTGAATTTTAACAATAAGTTATTACTCGATTTAAGCACCTACTACACCTATTTGGATAATGCTTTGGTGCGTCGCGATTTCAGTTTGAACGGTGAAACCGAAATGGTTTATGATGGCGAATTGAGCGATGTACAGGCCATTCAAAATGCATCAAAAGCGTGGATTCATGGTTTTGAAGTGGGATTGAAAATGAATTTTTCGAACAACGTGCATTTGGCATCGCAGTACAATATTATTGGCGGAACAGAAACCGCAGGAAATATTGAAGTGCCCGTTAGGCACGTAGCGCCTGCTTTTGGGAACACCCATTTGGTTGGACGATTCGGTAGACTGAAAATGGATTTATTTGCCAATTACAATGGCGATTTGGCCTATAACGAAATGGCACCATCAGAAACCGAAAAGGATTACATCTATGCGCTCGATGGCAACGGTAATCCGTACAGTCCGTCGTGGTACACCTTAAACTTTAGGGCGCAATATCAATTGGCATCCTCAACTACCATTACGGCCAGTTTGGAAAATATTACCGATCAGCGGTATAAAACCTATTCTTCGGGTATTGCTGCGGCAGGACGTAATTTTATTTTGGCTGTAAAGTATAGTTTGTAATTTGCCATTCCTGCAATGACGTCCGTAGATTATAATTCCTTAAAACCCCTTTTTACTTTCGTTTATTTCTTTTCTTGTATTGAATCTTGTTTTTCCTTTGGTTAAAAGGCACGGCATCGTCAAAAGTATGCTTGGGTTTACCCGGTTTATTTTTACGCCAATTATCGTTTTCTGGAAGAAGTTTTTTAAGCAAATCCTGCCGTCCAAGTTTGTTCAGTGTTTTTTTAATCCACGCTTTGTTTTCGTCTTTGTACCAAAAGAAAAATCGATGCTGTTCGTCCTTCTCCTTTCGGGTTTTCGGCGTATTTACTTTTTGAAGCGTGTACGGGTGGTATCCACTATAATAAATTACCGTAGCCACAGTCATGGGTGTTGGCGTAAAGCCTTGTACTTGCTCCAATTGGAAGCCCATATCTTTGGTTTCGGCAGCAAGATTGGCCATATCTTCAGCTTCGCAAGCCGGGTGGTTGGAAATAAAATACGGAATCAACTGAAGCTTCAACTTATGCTTGTTGTTGATTTTATCGAAACGGTCTTTAAACTTATGGAAATAACTGAACGATGGTTTCCGCATCAATTTTAAAACAGGATCACTGGTGTGTTCGGGCGCTACTTTTAACCTGCCCGACACGTGTTTGGTCATCACCTCTTCGGTATAATCGTCTAACTCTTTAGGGTCGGCATTTTTATTGAATTCCGGCACCAACATATCGTGGCGTATTCCGCTTCCGATAAATGATTTTTTTACTTTCGGATGGCTATCAACGGCCTGATATAATTCTGTTAGCGGTTTGTGCGAAGTATCTAAATTGCTACATATAACTGGTGAAATACAACTCGGTGCGACACACTTGTCGCAAATTGATTGTATTTTTCCTTTCATTTTATACATATTCGCACTTGGGCCACCAATATCAGATAAATACCCTTTGAAATCGGGCATATTAGCCACCGTATCGACTTCCTTTAAAATGGATTCTTTGCTACGCGATGCGATAAATTTGCCTTGGTGCGCCGAAATGGTACAAAAACTGCAACCGCCAAAACACCCGCGATGGATGTTGATGGAAAATTTAATCATTTCGAAGGCCGGGATAGGGCCTCGTTTATTGTATTTTGGGTGCGGCAAACGCGTGTACGGCAAATCGAAAGAGGCATCGATTTCCTCTTCGGTCATGGTTGGATATGGCGGATTAATCATCAACATCTTATTCCCTACTTTCTGAAAAATGCGTCGCGCCGCCAATTTATTGGATTCCTGCTCAATTACCTTAAAGTTTGAGGCATAGGCCTTTTTATCTTTTAAACAGGTTTCGTGTGAAGCAATTTCTACATCTTCCCAATTTTTGTTCTTCGGAATATCGGCTTCATCATTTAAAAGTACCGCCGTTTGGTTTACAGTGTTTATACTTTCAAAAGGCACCCCTTTTTCGAGCAAGCGCACAATTTCACGAAGTGGTTGTTCGCCCATGCCGTACACCAACATATCGGCTTTCGAGGTTTCCAAAATGGTTGGCATCAGTTGGTCGCTCCAATAATCGTAGTGCGTAACCCGTCGTAACGAGCCTTCAATCCCGCCAATTAAAACAGGGGTATCTGGCCATTTTTCCTTTAAGATTTTACTGTAAACGGTTGATGCATAATCGGGACGGAAACCAATATCGCCGTTGGGCGTGTAAGCATCTTTATCTCGACGTTTTTTATTGGCGTTATAGTTACTGATCATGGGATCCATGCAACCTCCCGTAACCCCAAAAAACAGTCGGGGCTTGCCCAACTTAACAAAATCCTGAAGATTATCGTTCACATTAGGCTGCGGCACAATAGCCACTTTAAGCCCAAAGCTTTCCAACAACCGCCCAATTACGGCCGGCCCAAATGTGGGATGATCCACATAAGCATCGCCGCTAAACAGGATAACATCAAGTTCTTCCCATCCGCGAATCTTTACCTCTTTGTTTGTGGTGGGTAACCAATCTGAAAGTTTTAACTCTTGCATAGCGATGCAAAAATACGTAAAAATAAAAGAGCAGAATCTTAAATTAAGACTCTGCTCTTTAAATAGTTATTTTAAATTGGATTAAGCTGTTTGCATTTCGTGTTTACCTTCATAAACCTCTTCAACCAATTTCGAGTTGAATGCCGGCAAATCGTTAGGGTTTCTGCTGGTTACCAATCCTTCATCTACAACAACCTCTTGATCTACCCAATGGGCGCCTGCATTTTTAATATCGGTTTTAATAGAATCGTAAGAAGTCACTTTTCTTCCCTGTAATACATCGGCTTCCGCCAACAACCAAGGTGCATGGCAAATGGCGCCGACTGGTTTTTTATTTTCAAAAAACGATTTTACAAAACCTATTGCCTTTTCATTTTTTCTGAGCAAGTCAGGGTTAATTACCCCGCCTGGAAGCATCAAAGCATTGTAATCGCTGTGGGTCACTTCATCTACAGTTTTATCTACCTGATAGGTTTCACTGCTCCAATTGCCGTTGGTCCAACCTTTAATTTCTCCTTTTTCAAGAGAAACAATGTGAACATCGGCACCGGCTTCTTCCAAAGCTTTTTTAGGTTCTTTTAATTCACTTTCTTCAAATCCATTGGTTGCTAAAATTGCAACGGTCTTTTTCTTTAAATCTTCCATTTGTAAATTATTTTAGTTATTATTTTGCGTTTATCTAAAGATACATATGTTCTTTACAATGCCCAAAGCTAGTAGTGTGTTTAACCCAAGCTTAACAGGTTTTGTTAACATCTATTAAATTATCGATTTTAAACCAACAGAAAATCAGTGCTTCCCACAATCTGAGGTATCCAAAAATCTGGTTTAAAATAATATAGCTTCACTATTTGGTAATCAAATATATAATCGTAAATTTGCAAACTCTTTTTGAGAGAGGAATGTTTAATAATTAAAAATCAATTAGTGTGGACACATTAAGCTACAAAACGATTTCGGCCAACAAAGCTACTGTAAATAAAGAGTGGGTTGTTGTTGATGCTGAAGGTCAGGCGCTTGGTCGTTTAGCTTCTAAAGTTGCAAAACTTTTAAGAGGTAAACACAAGCCAAACTTCACACCTCATGTTGATTGTGGTGATAACGTAATTGTTATCAACGCAGACAAAGTCACTTTATCTGGTAACAAATGGAACGATAAAACGTACATTCGTCACACTGGATATCCAGGAGGTCAAAGAAGTTTAACTGCTACCGAATTGTACGGAAAAGATCCTGCAAGAGTAGTAGAGAAATCAGTAAAAGGAATGTTACCTAAAAACAAATTAGGTGCCGATTTATTCCGTAACCTAACTGTTGTTGTTGGTACAGAGCACAAACACGAAGCCCAAAAGCCAAAAGCAATCAATTTAAACGAATTTAATTAATGGAAGTAATTCACAAAATCGGCCGTAGAAAGACGGCTGTTGCTCGTGCTTATGTTGCTGCTGGAAGCGGAAACATAACGATTAACAAAAAAGACATAGCTAATTACTTTACTACAGCTACTTTACAGTACAAAGTAAAGCAACCTTTAACTATGACTAACAATGAAAGCAACTTTGATATTACCGTAAATGTATATGGAGGTGGTATTACTGGACAAGCGGAAGCTGTACGTTTAGCCATTTCGCGCGCTATGTGCGAAGTAGATGCAGAAAACAGAGGCATCCTTAAGCCAGAAGGTTTGTTAACAAGAGATCCAAGAATGGTAGAGCGTAAGAAATTCGGTCAGAAGAAAGCGCGTAAGAAATTCCAGTTCTCTAAACGTTAATATCATTTTCATTGCAATGCCGCGCTTCGGCGCTGCATTTCACTATTATCAAAAATTAAACACAGTTATTGTTGTACTAGTTGAAAAGACTAGAATTAGTTTAGCATCTAAATGGTTGAGGCGAATTTTAAAAATGACCACTTAATCATTGCTAATTCAACAGAACGTAAACTATTAAAAAATGGCAGTAGAAGTAAAAGAATTACTGGAAGCAGGTGTACATTTTGGACACCTTACACGTAAGTGGGACCCAAACATGGCGCCTTACGTATATATGGAGCGTAACGGCATCCATATCATTAACCTATATAAAACAGCGGCTAAAATTGATGAGGCCGGAGCAGCTCTTGCTAAAATTGCAGCTTCAGGACGTAAAATTTTATTCGTTGCCACTAAAAAACAAGCAAAGGATATTGTTGCTGAAAAAGCTGGCGATATTAACATGCCTTACATCACAGAAAGATGGCCAGGTGGTATGTTAACCAACTTCGTAACGATTAGAAAAGCCGTAAAGAAAATGGCTTCTATCGATAGAATGAAGAAAGACGGTACTTTCAACACATTATCTAAAAAAGAGCGTTTACAAGTAGACCGTTTAAGAGCTAAGTTAGAGAAAAACTTAGGTTCTATTAGCGACATGACTCGTTTACCAGGTGCATTGTTTGTTGTAGATATTAAGCGTGAGCACATCGCGATTAAAGAAGCTCAAAAATTAAACATTCCAATCTTTGCAATGGTTGATACCAACTCTGACCCACGTCAAGTTGATTACGTAATCCCTGCAAACGACGATGCTTCAAAATCGATTGATAAAATTTTATCTCACGTAACTTCAGCAATTTCAACTGGTTTAGCAGAGCGTAAAGCTGAAAAAGAAGCTTCTGATAAAGATGCTCCTAAAGCTAAAAAAGCGGTTGCCGCAAACGAAGAAGAATAAAATAACATTAACAAAACATGATTAAGTCGTTTGATGCTTTTCTTTGTGGAAATCAATTGAACGACTTTTTTAAATTATAAATCACTATGAGTACTACAGTAAAAGTTACAGCAGCTGAAGTAAACAAATTAAGACAAGCTACCGGTGCAGGTATGATGGACTGTAAAAAAGCGCTTGTTGAGGCTGAAGGCGATTTCGATAAAGCTATCGAAGTATTGCGTAAAAAAGGACAAAAAGTAGCAGAAAAGAGAGCCGATAGAGATTCTTCTGAAGGTGCTGCTGTTGCTAAAGTTAATGCAGATCAAACCGCTGGCGTTGCTATCGTTTTGGGTTGCGAAACAGACTTTGTTGGTAAAAACGAAAACTTCTTGGCTTTAGCTAACGATTTGGCCGAGCTTGCTTTAAACTACAACTCTAAGGAAGAATTTTTAGCGGCCGATTTTAACGGCATGACCGTTGCCGATAAATTAGTTGAGCAAACTGGTGTAATTGGTGAAAAACTAGACATCAACGCTTTTGAAAAATTAGAAGCACCTTACGTTGGTTCTTACGTTCACATTAACAAAATTGCTGCTTTGGTAGGATTGACCGCTAAAGTTGACAACGCTGAAACTTTAGTGAAAGACGTTGCTATGCAAGTCGCATCAATGGGTGCCACTTCTTTATCTTACAAAGATTTCGACCCAGCATACGTCGCTTCTGAAACTGAAGCTAGAATCGCTGTTATCGAAAAAGAAAACATCGAATTGGGCCGTTTAGGAAAAACTCTTAAAAATGTACCACAATACATTTCTATGGCGCAATTAACTCCTGAAGTATTGGCTAAAGCTGAAGAAGAAGCTAAAGCTCAATTAGCTGCTGAAGGAAAACCAGAAAAAATCTGGGGTAACATTTTACCAGGAAAAATGCAACGTTTTGTTTCAGACAACACTACTTTAGATCAAGAGCAATGCTTATTGGATCAAAAGTTCATCAAAGATGAAAAGAAAACTGTTGCCGAGTACGTCTCATCTTATGGTGAAGTTGAAATCGCTGGTTTCAAACGTGCTACAGTAGGATAATAAATTCCTCCAAAAAAGGAATCTACAATAACAAAAGCCACTATTCTGTTTTTAGGATAGTGGCTTTTTTATATCCTTAATGGTATATATTTCAGTAAAAAATTGTCCAATTTCAGCATATCTAAAAATTCAAATCAAAAAAAATTTGCTTAGTTTTGCACAACTCTGTTTCCGCGCATGCGGAAATCTCATCAAAAATCTATGAAATATAAAAGAATACTCCTTAAATTATCTGGTGAAGCCTTAATGGGAAGTCGTCAATATGGTATCGACCCAGAGCGATTGGCCGAATATGCGCAAGACATTAAAACCATTACCGATAAAGGTATAGAGGTAGCCATAGTTATTGGGGGCGGAAATATTTTTAGGGGTGTTGCCGGAGCCAGCAAGGGCATGGACCGTGTTCAGGGCGACCACATGGGTATGCTTGCTACCGTAATTAACGGACTAGCTTTACAAGGCGCTTTGGAGGATATCGATATTCCAACCCGATTGCAAACAGCCATAAAAATCAATGAAGTGGCCGAGCCTTTTATAAGACGAAAAGCTATGCGTCATTTGGAAAAAGGCCGTGTGGTTATTTTTGGAGGCGGAACGGGAAATCCTTATTTCACCACAGATTCGGCAGCCGTACTTCGTGCCATTGAAATTGAAGCCGATGTGATTTTAAAAGGTACTCGTGTAGATGGTATTTACAACGCCGATCCGGAAAAAGACACCACTGCAGTTAAATTCAACTCCATTTCATTTGACGACGTTTTACGAAAAGGCTTAAAAGTAATGGACACCACTGCTTTCACCTTAAGCCAGGAAAATAAATTGCCTATTATTGTTTTCGATATGAATACCAAAGGGAATCTGCTTAAGGTCGTTTCTGGTGAAAACATAGGTACAGTGGTTAACGTATAGGTTTTGGCGTAATTTTTGAATAACTTAATTTTCAACTAAAAGCTTAAAAAGATGAACGAAGACATACAATTTATATTAGACGGCACTAAAGAATCGATGGACAACGCCATTAAGCACTTAAAAAAGCAATTTCTTAACATTCGTGCTGGCAAAGCCAGCCCTGCCATGTTGGGCAGTGTAATGGTTGATTATTACGGCTCGCAAACCCCACTTAGCCAAGTGGCCAATGTGAACACCCCCGATGGAAGGACCATTACCGTTCAGCCATGGGAAAAAGGCATGCTACAGGAAATTGAGCGTGGTATTGCTTACGCTAACCTTGGTTTTAACCCGATGAACAATGGCGACACCATTATCATTAACGTACCGCCATTAACTGAAGAGCGCAGACAAACCTTGGCCAAACAAGCCAAAGCCGAAGCTGAAGACGCCAAAGTAAGTATCCGTACGGCAAGGAAAGACGCCATGAACGATATTAAAAAACTGGATGACGTATCGGAAGACGTTAAAAGCAATGCCGAAATCGATGTACAACAAATCACCGATAATTACGTTAAAAAGGTTGATGAACTCTTTGACAACAAAGAAAAAGAAATCATGACAGTATAAATTAAGAAGCGGCAATTAAGTCGCTTTTTTTATAAACAGGATTATTTTAGGTTGTTCCATGCTAAAGCGTTTTATTTTTCTTCTTTTTATTGCCGTTTCAAGCTTTGGAAATTCGCAAGCCGATTATATTTCCGCTACCAGCATTCAACAAGATTCGCTAAAAAAACGCCAATTCCTTCAAAGTATTGGTAACGGGTATTTCCCCTCAAAATATTTCAATGCCGATTTAAGGTATTTAATAAAATATAATCAATACGAAGGTGTGCGTACCGGACTTGGCGGAGTAACCAATAGTGCGTTTTCAGAAAAATATCGTCTGAACACCTACGTGGTTTATGGTTTTAGAGACCATCGCTTTAAGTACAGTTTTGGTGGCGGTTTTAGGGTTTCAGAAAAAACAAATAGTTGGGTGAACCTTTCCTATACCGACGACTTACAAGAAACCGGCAGCACCAAATTTTTAACCGATGGCAGATTCTTCCAGTTTTTTGAACCCCGCTTGCTTAACATCGACCTCTTCCATAGGCACATTACCAAAGCCATTTCGTTCGATCACGAAATACACCCTAAACTACTGTCCGAAACCGAATTTTCTATCAGCAATATTTTACCCACTTATAGATATGCTTATCAATTCAACAATACTACTATCAGTTCATTCGATTTGAGTATCGCCAAAGTTGCCTTGCAATGGGATCCGTTTAATAAAATTATAGCTTCAGAAACAGGAAAAACACAAACAAAACAGGGCTACCCAAAATTCACCCTGCAATATACCAAAAGCTTTAACAACCTTTTTAAAAGCAATTTGGAGTTTTCAAAAGTCGACTTCAGGACGCTTTATAAATTCGGGGACGAAAACGATACCTTTTCAGAAATTATATTAGTTTCGGGCATCGCCAATGGCAACACCCCAATTACGCATTTGTATCACGCCTACCCCAATAATATCACCAAGGAAACCATTTTACAACGTTTTTCGGTGGCCGGATTGAACAGTTTTGAAACCATGTATTTCAATGAGTTTTTCTCCGATAAATTTGCGACCGTTCAATTCAAACATTTTTTAAGACCGTTTAACATTTCCGAACGTTTTAAGCCCCAAATGGTTTTAATTACCCGATATGCTATTGGAGATATGGCTCAGCCCGAAAGGCATCAAAATATCAGTTTTAATTCCCTCAAAAAAGGCTATACCGAATCGGGTTTCGAACTCAACAAGTTACTCTTTGGTTTCGGTATTAGTTTCACCTACCGTTATGGGGCATACCATTTGCCGCAAATTGACGACAATGTGGCTTTTAAATTTACATTTAACGTCACTTTATAAAGTTTTGCAGTGGTTTTTTCTACCTTTGCGCAACTTTTTATTAAGAGCCTGTTTGAATTTATATGATTGACTTTTTCGATAGGTCATTTTTGATGCAGAATGAGGCAAAATTGAAGATAATAGCCAAAGCTACTTGATGAAATTTTAACGAAATTATGAGCAAAAAGGGGCATAGAAAAACGATTGATATGAATTTAAACAGGCTCTAGCATGTTAAAACTTTTCACAAAAGACTTTTGGGACGTTGTTGCGCGATTGATTTTACGCAATAAAATCATCATTCTCGCCGCAATAATCGTCGCTACATTTTTACTAGCCCAGAAATGGGAAAACATGCGCTTCACTTACACCGAAGCGAACCTGTTGCCAGACGACCATGAGGTAAATTTGGTGTACAACGATTTTTTAAAAACATTCGGTGAAGAAGGCAACCTAATTGTACTTGGTGTTAAGGACAGCAGCTTATTTTCGGTTGAAAAATTGAATGCTTGGAACCAGCTTGCCCATAGCTTTAAATCGGACGAGGCGGTGGAAACGGTCATTTCCATAAAAGACCTTCAAAAACTGGTGAAGGATACCGAAAATGAAAAGTTCAAATTGGAACCTTTCATAAAAGGAAAAATTTCTTCCATAGCTGAAATTGACACACTTCAAAACGAACTTTTTGAAAAATATCCGTTTTACGATAATTTCCTGTTCAACAAAGACACCAAAACCATTCGCAGTGCCATCTATCTAAAAAAGAATATCGTTAATACAGCCGCTAGAAAGGATTTTGTAATTGACGTACTTTTACCAAAAATTGAAGCTTTTAAAGCTACACACAACCTAGATGTTAAGGTTTCTGGCATGCCGTACATTCGCACCTTAAACGCCCAACTTATTGTTGATGAAATTGGGTGGTTTGTAGGTGTAGCCCTTTTGGTTACTTCTGTTATTTTCTTTTTCTTTTTCAGGTCGTTCAGGGCTACCTTCATTTCGCTTATTGTGGTATGTATTGGCGTGATGTGGACCTTGGGCATTATTGGGGCACTCAACTACGAAATTACCGTGCTCACGGCTCTAATTCCGCCGCTTATTATCGTTATTGGTATTCCCAACTGTATTTTCCTTATCAATAAATACCAGCATGAGGTAAAGCTGCATGGCAACAAAGTAAAATCGTTACAACGTGTAATTACTAAAATTGGAAACGCCACATTAATGACCAACGTTACCACGGCTTCGGGTTTTGCCACATTCATTTTAACAGAAAGCAAATTGCTGAAGGAATTTGGCGTGGTAGCCTCATTAAGTATTTTGGCCATTTTTATACTTTGCCTACTCATCATCCCCATTATTTACACCTTTTTGCCGTTCCCAAAAGACCGCCACTTAGAGCATCTTAACAAACGTTGGATTGGCGGTTTTGTAGATTGGATGGAACGCATGGTAAGGCAACGCCGCATCACCATTTATTTTACGGCGGTTATTTTATTGGCCATTAGCATTATTGGCATATACCAAATCAAGATTTCGGGCAGCTTGATTGAAGACATGCCGCAGGATTCTGAATTTGTTCAGGACATTCGTTTCTTCGAGGAAGAATTTAACGGCATTATGCCTTTGGAAATTATGGTCGATACCAAACGTAAAAAAGGCGTGATGAAACTCTCCACCCTAAAGCGCATGGACGAACTGGAGGAATTGATTGTTGAAACACCCGAACTCTCCAAACCCATTTCGGTGGTGGGCTTGGTAAAATATTCCAAACAGGCTTATTACAATGGTAAGCCCAAATACTACCAACTACCTACCTCACAGGAAAACAACTTTATTTTATCGTACGCCAAAAACTCCTCTTCAAACGTCGATTTGCTTAATAATTTTGTGGATAGCACCGGCCAATACGCCCGTATCACTACTTTTATGAAAGACATTGGCACCGATAAAATGGAGCGTATTGAAGAAAATCTTCAAACGAAAATCGATAAGGTTTTCCCGAAAGAACGCTACAATGTCACCATGACCGGAAAAGCGCTCGTGTTTCAAAAAGGCACCAAATATTTGGTTAAAAACCTAGCCATTTCATTGTCTTTGGCCATTCTTTTAATCGCCTTGTTTATGGCGTACATGTTCCGCTCGGCAAGAATGATTATTGTATCGCTCATCCCAAACCTTCTTCCATTACTGGTAACGGCAGGCTTAATGGGGTACTTGGGGGTTCCTATAAAACCATCAACTATTTTGGTGTTTAGTATTGCTTTTGGTATTTCAGTAGATGATACTATTCACTTTTTGGCCAAATACCGCCAAGAGTTGCAGGCCAATAAATGGAAAATAAAAGTATCGGTTTACGGCGCCTTACGAGAAACTGGAGTAAGTATGTTTTACACCTCAATTGTGCTATTTTTTGGTTTTTCGGTATTTACCATTTCCAGCTTTGGCGGCACGGTAGCCTTGGGTGCTTTGGTTTCGGCCACTTTGCTTTTCGCTATGTTGTCTAATTTACTGCTTCTTCCGTCTTTACTGCTATCTTTAGAACGTAATATTGCCAACAAGCAAGTCTTAAGAAAGCCATCTATCAATATTATTCCCGAGGAGGACGAAGACGAAAAAATCTAAAGTATACGCCCAAAAATCTATTGCTTTTTTGGAATTCGTAATTTGAATTTTCTTCTTTTAAACCGTTATATTTACCATATAAATTTAAAGGTATGCAATCTAAAACAGTTAAACAGCTATTAACCGAAGATATTGTTACACCAGATGTTGAAGTAAAAGGTTGGGTAAGAACCTTTAGGGCCAACCGATTTATTGCCTTAAACGACGGTTCTACTTTAAACAACATTCAATGTGTTGTAGATTTTGAAAAAATTGACGAAAACACCCTAAAGCGTATTACTACCGGGGCAGCCATTCATGTAAAAGGCAAGCTGGTAGCGAGCCAAGGCAAAGGGCAAAGCGTTGAAATACAAGTGAAAGAGTTGGTTGTTTTAGGGGATTCGGATCCTGAAAAATACCCCATCCAACCTAAGAAACATTCTTTTGAATTTTTAAGGGAAAACGCCCATTTACGCACCCGTACCAGCACATTCAGTGCGGTAATGCGGTTGCGCTCGGCACTGTCGTTTGCCATCCACAAATATTTTAACGACAATGGGTTTTACTACATGCATTCCCCAATTATTACAGGAAGTGATGCCGAAGGTGCCGGAGAAATGTTCCGAGTTACCAATCTGGACTTGAAAAACCTACCAAAAGACGATAACGGAAATATTGATTATTCTGAAGATTTCTTCGGAAAGGAAACCAATTTAACCGTTTCCGGACAATTGGAAGCCGAAACCTACGCCATGTCACTCGGAAAAGTGTACACTTTTGGACCCACCTTTCGTGCCGAAAACTCGAATACCTCGCGCCATTTGGCCGAATTTTGGATGATTGAGCCCGAAGTAGCCTTTATGGATTTGGCCGGAAATATGGATTTAGCTGAAGATTTTATGAAGTCGGTTATCCAATATATTTTAGATAATAACCGTGAAGATCTGGAGTTTTTGGACAAACGTTTGCAAGACGAAGACAAAACCAAACCACAGGCCGAACGCAGTAGTATGGGTCTTATTGAAAAGCTGAATTTTGTTACCGACAACCATTTTAAGCGTGTAAGCTATACCGAGGCCATCGATATTTTACGCAACAGCAAACCCAATAAAAAGAAAAAATTTAAATATTTAATTGACGATTGGGGCTGCGATTTACAGAGCGAGCACGAGCGTTTTCTCGTTGAAAAACACTTTAAGTGCCCCGTAATTCTGTTTGATTACCCTGCCAATATAAAAGCCTTTTATATGCGCCTTAACGACGACGGCAAAACCGTTCGTGCGATGGATATTCTTTTTCCCGGCATTGGCGAAATTGTTGGAGGTGCCCAACGTGAAGAACGGTTGGACGTTTTAAAACAGAAAATGTCCGTTTTAGATATTCCAGAAGAAGAACTTTGGTGGTACCTCGATTTGCGCAAATACGGTACTGCCGTACACTCCGGCTTTGGTTTAGGTTTTGAACGTTTGGTAATGTTTGCCACCGGCATGAGTAATATTAGAGATGTGATTCCGTTTCCACGAACGCCACAAAATGCAGAATTTTAACAAAAAAATTAAAAAAAGTGTAATTTGGCACGGCTTTGGAATAACATACCCTTTTTTTATCTTTGAGTAACAAGCCTTAATCAAAACATGCTTAAACAACAACTACAATTCAAATTATCACAAAAGCTATCGCCGCAGCAAATTCAATTAATGAAATTGATACAGTTGCCTACGCAAGCTTTTGAGCAGCGCCTAAAGCAAGAGTTGGAAGAAAACCCTGCTTTAGAAGGTGGAAAGGATGATGCCAAAGACGATTTGGATTCTGATTTTGATAATTCGGCAGACGAATACAATGACAACGAAACCATTGAAGCTGATGAAATAAATGTTGATGAATATTTAAGCGACGATGAAGTTCCAGACTATCGTACCCAAACCAATAATTACAGCAGTGATGACGACGACAAAACCATGCCCTACGCGGCAGGCACCTCGTTTACACAGCACTTATTAAATCAGTTAAACACGTACAGGTTAAGCGACGAAGAACGCGATATTGCTGAATTTTTGGTAGGCAGCGTAGATGAAAGCGGCTATATACGAAGAAGCCTTAGCGATATTATGGACGATTTGGCTTTTACTCAAAACGTCTACACCACCGAGGAAAACATTGAAAAGGTCCTTAAAAAAGTACACCAATTAGACCCTGCTGGGGTTGGGGCAAGAGATTTACAAGAATGTTTAAGCATACAATTACATCGTAAAGAAAAAAATGCCGATACCGATTTGGCCATTGATATTATTGATAATGCCTTTGACCAATTTACCAAAAAGCACTACAAAAAACTGCTTCAAAAATTCGATATTACCGAAGAACAATTAAAAGGTGCCATTTCTGAAATTGAGCATTTAAACCCCAAACCAGGTGGTTCGTATTCTGGGAACAACCGTATTGTGGAGCACGTGGTGCCCGATTTTGCCATTAAAATAGTAGATGGCGAACTGGAACTTACCCTTAACGGAAGAAATGCTCCCGAATTGCATGTATCTCGAGAATACAACAACATGTTAAAAGGGTACAAGGATGCTAAAGACAAATCGAAATCGCAGAAAGATGCCGTACTCTTTATCAAACAAAAATTAGACGCTGCCAAATGGTTTATTGAAGCTATTAAGCAACGCCAACAAACCTTGTTTGTAACCATGAGTGCCATTATGCATTATCAAAAGGATTATTTTTTAACAGGCGACGAGCGCAATTTAAAACCTATGATCCTGAAGGATATCGCAGACGAAATTAACATGGACGTCTCTACAGTTTCACGAGTGGCAAACAGCAAATATGTTGATACGCCCTACGGCACTATTTTGATAAAGGATTTGTTTTCAGAATCGATGAAAAACGATCAAGGTGAAGACGTTTCTACCCGCGAAATCAAAAAAATATTAGAAACCGTAATCGACGAAGAAAACAAGAGAAAACCCTTAACAGACGAAAATTTAGCATCTATATTGAAAGAAAAAGGCTACCCTATTGCCCGGCGTACCGTAGCAAAATACCGCGAGCAATTGGATATTCCGGTAGCACGACTCCGTAAAAAAATATAATGGATAAACTTTTAAAAAGCATCTCGTATGTTTTTCATCCGCTTATTATGCCTTTGTTTGCGGCATGGTTTTATTTTGAAATATCGCCCAGATATATTTCAGATGAAGTGGTTTACGGAAAACTTATTGCGCTGGGCATATTAACATTTATCCTGCCCATTTTAATTTATTTTCTGTTAAAAACATTGGGCAGAGTAAGCAGCATCCATCTTCAAACCGTACGTGAACGGATTTATCCTTTAATTCTGTACGGCTGTATTTTATTGCTTGTGTTACAGCGCATTGTAAAACCTTCGCTGTCCTCCGAACTTTATTTTTTCTTTATTGGGGTGCTCATTTCGAACATGGCCTGTTTATTAATGGCCCTTATCAAATTTAAGGTGAGTTTACACATGGTTGCTGTTTCTGGCGTGTTTATGTTTTTTGTGGCGCTTAGCATTCACTTTAGCGTAAACATAAACGGTACCCTGGCACTTATGTGCGTTGTTATGGGCGCTGTGGCAACATCTCGTTTACATTTAAAGGCGCACAATTATAAAGAACTTCTTCTCGGTACGTTTATTGGTATTATACCCCAATTAATTTTGGTTAATTATTGGTTGTAAAACATTAAAAACCTTCTATCCAAGGTACAACAAAAAAACCGGCAAGTTGGCCTTCTAAATCCAACACTGTTCTTATTTCAACCTTTTTTTTAGATTCAAAGTTTCCCTTAAACCTATAAACTTGGTATGACTTATCTTGTTTAATCTGGAATACAGTATCTAATTCCAAGCTTTTATAATGCCCAATTGCCTGCTTAATCTTTTTATAGGTCTCCTTTTGAATGGCCTCATTTAATCCTTCAACCATTCTTTGGGTAGCTTCTTCTTCATTTAATTTATAAAATCCGCCTTCTTTCTGCGATGACAGCAATTTGTGTGATATGCTTTTAGCAAATTCTGCCTGATAATCATCCCCTTGTGCCTTTTGTCCGTATTGACAATTGACAAGCAACAATGCAAAAATTAAAAAGAATAGTTTTTTCATGTAAAAGTATTTAGAGCCCGAATCACAAAATATAAAACATCAAACCGATTTTGATGGCACTCATATCGATAGTGTTCCCATTAATCTGGGCATTATTGTTAAAAATGGGGTTTAAAGCATAATACAGATGAAGATTCCATGTGTTGTAACCAGCACTTAATGTTAAACCATACTGAAGATTATTAAAATCCGGATTGTCGTTGTACTTAAAATCTCCCAAATCGCCTTTATGCTTATTGGTATTCACAAAAGAATACCCTAACTTAAAACCGGTGTAAATGCGCCAAAAGTTATAATCGGCTGGCGTAGATGTTCTCCAACGGAATTCAATGGGCAATTCCACCAAATGTGATGCAAACTTGTTTTTGTTATAGGTTCCTTTATCCTCAATAACGTTATAATTGAATTCGCCTGAATTTGATTTACTGACCAACAAATTTTCGTTAAACGAATTGGCCGAATAGCCCAAGCCAATACCAATGGCCCAAGTACGGCTTTTATTAATGGGCATGTCTTTAATGAAACCCAAATGAAACCCCAATGAAAAACCGCTTTGTTTTATGCCAGAAGGTTTATTCACAAGTACATTGTAGGTTACCCCTACATAAAAATGATCTTCTTTGTAAAGAGAATCGATTTCTTTAACCGAATGATCTTGGCTATACATGGTGCCAAAAACAAAAAAAAGTATGACTACAACAAATCGTTTCATGTAGAATGGGCATTATTGAACCAAATATAAAAAACAAAAAGGCGTTTTGAATATTCAAAACGCCTTTTTCTATAAAATTAAGAGTGTAAAATTATTGGTTTTCAAGTACACTTCCTTTTTTTGTAGTGTAATTAATTTTTAGTGCATTAACTTTACGTAGTTCATATTTAATATCACCAATCAATCCCATATTGGCATCACTGTCAACTTTTAATGCAGTGGTTAAAAATGGAACCAATTCCTCTCGTTTAGAAGCGCGCTCTTCAGCGATAAACGAGGCAATATCACTTACATTGGCAAAATCGTCGTTTAACTGGATTCTAGCCTCGGTACCAAACTGCTTATAGTTGGCACTTGGCTTACCCGCATAAATGTACATTACCAAATCTTTCTTATCAAGTTTTTCAACCTGATCGGCATAGGGAAGGTTATTTTCAATTTTAAGGGTGTTTTGCCTCATTACTGTGGCCACCATAAAAAAGAATAATAACATAAATACGATATCTGGTAAAGCCGCTGTGTTTACAGCTGGTATATCGCCTCCCTTTTTCTTCTTAAATTTAGACATATTTTTGAATGTTAAATTTTATCTATTGTACTTCAGAAAGCTTTTGCGGATAATCAAGCTTTATCTGCTCGATTTGATCTTTCAGCTTTGTTTTGTTCCCAGGCCAGTTTACGTCGTTATAATTTGCTTCCATTTCAGCAAATGTTTGCCCGTAAAGCTCTTCTGCCCTTCTGTTTCTAAGTTCGTTGTATGCTGCTACAAGTTCGTTTTGTACGGCGATATACGTTTTATAAGTCGTTTCACGCTCGTTCTTTAACGATATGATAGCTTTGTCTGGATTATCAGAAGAATCAGGGTTCTTTTTACCCTTGCAAAAACTACATGATCCATCGCCTCCGTTATCTAAAAATTCTTTGGCAGCTTCCCTTAAATCCTTCAACTCCATAATCTCATCTTCAACCAACAACTGGTCTTTACCATTCAAAAGAACCGTAAAGATGTTTTTTTGCTTGATGATAGGAGGTTCGGTTTCTTCAATAGGAGGCAACTTTCTATTTAAACCAGAATCGGTTTCAATAGTTGTAGTTACCAAAAAGAATATCAATAACAAGAAAGCAATATCGGCCATGGAGCCTGCATTTACTTCTGGTGCTGCTCTTTTCGCCATAATTTATTTGTTAAATATTTTTTTTGCTCCGCCGTATAGCATCGATCCTATGGCAAGTACTGCAAGGATATAAAATGCATATAAACCTGCGCCTACAGTTTTGGATGTTGATTCCGTCACATCTGCGCCTTTATCTATAAACGGTTTTAAGTTTAAATCTGTACCCGACGAAATGCCATAAGAAATTAATATAATGGCCAAAAATACACCTACGGTAAGTAATGTTTTTTTAAGGTTACCAGCAAACAAGCCTTTGATAACAAACAATACAACCAATAAAAGTACAATACCTAAAACTGCATAGGCCACATACAGCATATTCCCGCTCATACTTTGTGCGCTTTCTTCATCACCAGCCATAATCATTAGTGCAAAAATGGCACCAATAATAGCTAGAGCGAAGGCTACTATTTTTAATATTTTATGTAAACCCATAATTTTTTAGTTTTCAATTATTATTACTTTTTATTTCTAATCAATAGATCCATTAACGTGATAGAAGCATCTTCCATATCGTTAACAATACTATCAATTTTAGCAATAATGTAATTGTAAAAAATTTGAAGGATAATTGCTACCACAAGACCAAATACTGTTGTTAAAAGTGCTACTTTAATACCACCTGCAACAAGTGATGGCTGCATGTCTCCGGCAGCTTCAATTTTATCGAATGCTTGAATCATACCTATTACCGTACCCATGAAACCAAGCATTGGTGCCAAGGCTATAAATAATGAAATCCAAGATACGTTTTTCTCTAATTGTCCCATTTGAACACCACCGTAGGCTACAACCGCTTTTTCGGCAGCTTCCAATCCTTCATCTGTTCTATCCAAACCTTGGTAGAAAATAGACGCAATAGGACCTTTTGTATTTCTACAAACTTCTTTTGCAGCCTCAACACCACCTGAAGCTAACGCATCTTCTACTTCTTGAGTTAACTTTTTTGTGTTTGTAGTTGAAAGGTTTAAAAAGATAATTCTTTCTATGGCAATGGCTAATCCTAAAATTAAACATAACAATACGATCCCCATAAAACCAGGGCCTCCTTCAATAAAACGTTTCTTTAATTCTTGGTGAAAACCTAACGATTCTTCAGCTGCTGCTGAATCCTCTTCTTGAGCCACAGTTACTGTAGTTGTAACAGCGCTATTCGTGTTTGCAATGGTTGTTGCATTAGCCGTTCCAAATGCCATCATTCCTGTTATGGCAAGGATTGAAAATAATCTTTTCATGTTCTAAAATCTTAATTTTATTAGTTAAAAGTGTTTAAAGATATAAAAAAAAAGCAATTAAAAATAAAATAACAGCAGAGAGGAAGGGATTCGAACCCTCGATACGCTTTTGACGTATACACACTTTCCAGGCGTGCGCCTTCGACCACTCGGCCACCTCTCTGTATATTAATCATCTTAATTAACAGGGGTCAAATAACGAAAAAATCTTCGATTGCTAAAATTTTGAAAGTTAATTTTACGAGATTTCTCCACGCAACGAAGTTTCATACGTGGTTTTGAACGTGTTACCATTTTCTGCATTCGCCCCCAATAAATACATTAATTTAGCTATAGCAGCTTCGGTGGTAATATCTTTGCCCGAAACAACGCCAATTTCCTTTAACTCATTGCTAGTTTCGTAGTGCCCCATCATAACACTTCCACCTGGGCATTGGGTGACATTAATAATATATATGCCTTTTGAAATTTGTTCTTTTAAAATATCGACAAACCACTTTTGGGTTGTAGCATTACCTGCACCATAGGTTTCAATGATGACACCTTTTAAATTTGGCGTACCAAAAATAGTTTTAACCACTGTTTCCGAAATTCCGGGATACAACTTTATTAGGGCAATATTATTATCAAAAGTTTTATTAATTTTTAATGCTTTGTCCGTTTTCGGCTGAAACAAATACTCCTTATTAATTTTAAGATGCACACCCGACTCTGCCAATTCGGGATAATTCATGGAAGCAAAGGCTTGAAAATGTTCAGCATTTAACTTCGTGGTGCGGTTGCCACGATACAGTTTATATTCAAAATACAAACAAACTTCCTTTACAACCGGTTGACTGTTTTCCTGTAGCGATGCTAATTGAATCGACGTGATTAAATTCTCCTTGGCATCGGTACGTAAATCGCCAATGGGCAATTGCGACCCCGTAAAAATCACAGGTTTTGCCAAGTTTTCTAGCATAAAACTTAATACCGAAGCCGAATAGCTCATGGTATCACTGCCGTGGAGCACCACAAAGCCATCAAACGCCTTGTAATTGCTTTCAATGATTTCGGCCATTTGCATCCAATATTCGGGGTTCATATTGCTCGAATCAATCGGACTGTCAAAAGACACGGTATCGATATCGCAATCCAATAGCTGGATTTCTGGAATACGTGTTAACAGATTTTTAAAATTGAATGCTTTAAGCGCACCTGTTTTGGCATCTTTCACCATACCAATAGTGCCGCCTGTATATATAAGGAGTATGTTCGGTTTTTTGTTCTTCATAAATTATATGCCAAAAACGTCTTTTGAATTCGTGGTAGTAATTTCGGCAATTTCTTCGACAGACCTATTATATATGGTCGCCAATTTTTCCAATACCTTTATTATATATACACTTTCGTTTCGCTTGCCGCGGAAAGGGGTTGGTGCCAAATAGGGCGCATCGGTCTCCAAAACAATATTTTTTAAATCGATTTCGTTGAGAAATTTATCAATTTTCCCGTTTTTGAAAGTCGCCACGCCGCCAATGCCCAACTTCATATTATAGGACAGTGCCTGGTATGCCTGCTCAAAAGTTCCGGTGAAGCAGTGAAAGACCCCGAATAAATCATCGCTTTTCTCCTCTTCCAAAACTTCAAAAATGGTATCGAAAGCCTCACGACAATGAATCACGATGGGTAATCGATATTGCTTTGCCAATTGAATTTGACGTTTAAATGCTTTTTTCTGAATATCTAAAGTCGATTTGTCCCAATATAAGTCAACGCCCGTTTCACCAATAGCGTAAAATTTTCGTTGTGCCAAAAGCTCTTCAACGTGTTTCAATTCCTCCTCCCAACTTTCGGGTTTTACGTGCGTGGGATGCAAACCGGTCATTAAAAAAATGTTCTCAGGAAAGTCTTTTTCCAACTGAAGCATGGCCTCGGTATATTCAGAATCGATGGCAGGAATAAAAAACCGCGACACGCCTTGCTCAATGGCACGGTTAATCATTTCGCTTCGGTCGTCATCAAAAGCTTCGCTATATAAATGGGTGTGGGTATCTGTAATTATCATGGTGCAAAAATAATCTTTTGTCACTTCGAGAGAAATCGAGAAGTCTTAAAATTACACATTATCTTCATTTAGGTCTCGACTCCGCTCGACCTGACAAAGGAATTAAAGAACCGTTTTCAATACAATGCAGTTTCAATCCAACTTAACTATCAATTTTTGAGCACGCTTGTAATCGTCGGCATCTTCAGGCAGTGTTTGTAAAATTTCCAAACAGGCTTCGATTTCCTTTTGCTTTAGTTTGCTCAACGCCAAATACCAAGTCGCTTTGTTTTTGTAAGCAGAATTTCCGTTACGCAATTCGTTCAGCAATTTGTCGGCAGTTTCAAAAACATTCAACTCAATATTCGAAATGGATCGATAGAGTTTTAATTCTGCATTATAGTTATCCGAGTTTAAAAGCTCGGCAAAAGCTGCTTCCGCTTTAGCGAAATCTTTATTATTGAAAGCCGATTCGGCCGTTTTTAAAAGTTCATCTTGGTTGCCACGCACACTTAAACTTATGGTGCCAAAATCATTGTAATCGGAATAGGTTGGCGTTGAAAACTGATTGAACACAAAAACACCGAAAAGCAAAACCACACAAGCGGCTATGGCATATTTATAAAAATTCAGTTTTCTCACCTTAGGTTTTACCACTTCTTCGGCAATGGTATTTTTACTGAAATGTTCAGCCGAAATTTTCTTTAAATTCTGCTGAAAAGCTGCCGAAGCCTCTTCGTTGCCGATGTTATGCTCTAGAAAGGAAGACAATTCTTTAAAGGTTTGGAACGACTGATTAAATTCAGCATCGGTTTTTAATCGATTTTCGAAATTGAGCTTTTCTTCCGCAGACAATTCGTTGGCGAGGTAGGCTTCAAATAGTATGTAATTTTGGTCGTCCATAACTTTAATTTTTAAGTTGGTTAAACTTTGGCGACCCTTGAACCAATTTGGTAAGCTTGCCAATGCACAACGATTTTTTCTTTCGAGCATAGGCGTAGGTTACACCTAAACTCTTGGCTACCTCTTCCATAGATTTTATTTTAAAAGCAGCTTTTAGTAAATCTTTGCAGGCATCGCCTAATTGGGCAAACATTTCGGCAAACAGTTTTTGTTTTTCACCAAATACCGAAGTTTCAAAAGCCAGTTCTTGGGCGTCGTCATCTTTAGATAACACTTCCTCATTAATTGTTACCTCTTTATTGGAAGATTTTTTGAGTTCGTTTAACCACTTGCGTTTGCACAACAAAAAAAAGTAGGCATCAAACGGACAGGTTAATTGTAATTTTTTCTGGCTGGCTTGATTATAGATAGTCATTAATGTATCCTGCACCACATCTTGAGCTTTATCGGCATCACCACTATTCTGTTTAATGTAATTCACCACTTTGGGCACAAACTTGTCGTAAATGGCCTGTATGATAAAGGAGTTGTTTTCCAGCAATCCGTTGATGTATTTCTGGTCTTCGTGAATTTTTTTTTCGCCCATTAGCCCTTGTATTTGCTACTAATGTAAAAAAACTTTCAAAAAAGTGGGTAACAATTTTAAAAGGGTTTTGATATAAGGGTGTAACAGTCAAAATAAAAGACGAAACAAAAAATTAATTAATCATAAAAACTTAGAAATTATGAAAACTTCAATTTTAACTATCGCAATCGTAGCCATATCATTTTTAAATGTAAACGCTACAAACAAAAACGAACCTTTTAACAGTACTGAAACTGTAGAAATTACCAGAGATGCCATTGCCCAAGTTTTTGAGTGGAAAGTAGAAACTGCCAAAAGCACCTATTCGGGCACGGCTCTATCGCTAAAGGAAGCCCAAAACATGATGGCACTTTCCAGCGCCGGTGAAATAGTAAGAGGAAAAGAAATAAAAAGTTATTTGGTTTTAAAATCTGAACTGAACAATAACGCCAAAAGAAATTATTTCTGGGAAGTGGAAACCAAAACCGGAAAAGCCAAAGGTTATGCTTCAAACAAAGCTTATGCCGATAAAATGATTGAACTAGTGGCTTCTGGCGATGCCATTGTATCTAAAATCATCATTAGTCAACCTCAACAATAATTTTCTATAAAAAAATCCCAAAACAGGGTAACAAAAAAGTTGCCCTGTTGATATAAACACGAATAACAATTTAAAACCAATTTATCATGAAGAATTTTAAGCACATTTTAGGAACATTATTTTTAACAGCTTTAATATTTACCAGCTGTAGCAAGAACAACGACGATGCCGATATTATCTTTTATCCTTCGGCTGAAGATTACTCAAATCTGCAAAACGAAGCATTAGAAGACCTTACCCAAAATTTCCAGTTTAATGCTGAAGACGGCTGGATAAACCTCACTTCAGAAAACGGTGTAAGCATCGGAATAAATGGTTCTTGTTTAACACAAAACGGAAGCCCAGTAACCGGACAAGTAGATTTAGAATTTGTTGAAATTTTTAGCAAAGGAAGCATGTTGGTTACCAACAAACCTACCATGGGCGTTATGCCAAACGGCGACAAAGCCTTATTGCTAACAGGTGGTGAGTTCTTTATCGAAGCAACGCAAAACGGCGTAGCTTTAGAAACTAATTGTAATATTCAATTGGGAATTCCAACTGAATTGACCGGCGACCCAGATCCCGAAATGATCTTGTGGACAGGAACCATTGACGAAGATGGCAACCTTGCCTGGGAAGAGAACAAGCGTGAAGACGGAACCGGCCCACAAGGCGATGGCGGTGGTGTATTCACTGAAGGAAACCAGTACTACGCTTTTATCGGCGACTTTGGCTGGAGCAATGTAGACCGCTTTTATAACGACCCAAGACCAAAAACCACTATTCTTGTTGATGTACCAGAAGGTTACGACAACACCAACTGCTCAGTATTTTTATCATACGATGGCGAAGACACTGGTTTAGCAAATTTAGATACTTACGACCCAGTAGATGGTTTGTTCAGTGAGCATTACGGACAAATCCCAATCGGTTTGGAATGCCACGTTATTTTCGTAACCGAATCTGCAAACGACTGGAAATACGCCATACAAAGTGTGACTATTGTTGAAAACGGGGTCATTACTATTACAGAAGGCGAAACTTCAATAGTAACACAATCGCAACTAGAAACCATCATTAATGGATTACCATAAACGTCTGCCAGTATAGAACCTACTTGTTATGGAGCCCTCACTTTAACCTACTCACAAAAGCCAGAAACCAACCGTTTCTGGCTTTTCCTTTTAAGGGTAACAAATTCAGCCCTTGGTTGATGTAATAATATGAAGAAAATGGTTTACATAATAATCGTTATCTGTATTGTTTTAATCATCATAGCTAACCTAATTATTATAATAACAAACGTCAAAACGCAGCTTGGCTCATGTTAAAACAGCTCTTTTTGTATATTTAACAACCACTAAACTTGAATCTACTATGAAAACTTACTTATTTACCATATTTTGTTTAGCAAGTTTTATATGTTCTTCGGCCCAAGAAATCCTGAACGATACTTTGGCCAGAACAGCCACCATAAAAACGGAAATCAATGAGAATTTGGTGATGTTTAATCCAGAAACGCCCGAATTACAACAAATTGCCGGAGCGCCAAAAGCCTTTTACACCCATTATTGGGAGTTTGGCGACGGCCACTTCAGCACCGAAGAAAACCCCAAACATATTTATAAGGAAAAAGGCGAATACGAAGTAAAACTTTGGGCCACCAACAATTACGATACCGGAAAACCACCCACATCCCGTCCTAAAAAAGTAAACGTAAATTCGGTTTCTGCAGATTACGAAGAAACAGCTTCAATGGATGAAGATTTCATTTTAAAACGCAACCGCGAACCTGTTCCGGATCAAGACATGGTGCTAATCGTACGGTACAAAAACCCAAAGGGCTACGAAACCAACGGTAAAATTTATTTGTTTTACAACGAACAGAAATTTAAAGCCGATAATTTCGAAATTTTGGATACCAGAACTTATCACGGCGAAAAATCGGTTTCAACTGAGGGTTTTGCTTTCACTCATAAAACTGATGACGACAACACACTTTTGGCGTCAACAAATAAATTTAGGATTGAAAAACAGCAAATTCTACAAGATTCCACCGAAAAAACCAATTTGCCACTTACCATTTCCGAAGCAAAATCGCTATACCGCAACTGGCAAGTTTTAGAGTTTGATGGTATGCAACCCGAAGAAGAACGCAATATGTTTTTCACTTTAAAAACCACACCCGAAATGGTAAAAGATACCAGTGCCATTATTTCGGTACGCGGCGTTTACGTGCCCGATGCCAATTACGACGACCACAAGGTAAAAGACATGGAAATGGAAATCGTGACCTCGCACGACCCCAACAAAATGTCATCTAACGGCACTTTGATGAATTACCGATTGGTCCGTTTTAAAACCTTAAAATACAAGATCAAATTTCAAAATAACGGTGAAGGTCCCGCACGCACCATTCGGCTGGAAACCGATATTCCGGATATGTTGGACAAATCGACCATCGAAGTCACCGATATGTACCCCAAATGCGACATCTGCCCCAAACGCGACGTGCTTTACAGTTGTTTGGACACCGCGTATACCGACACCCAAGCCATTTTCACTTTTAAAAATATTTACCTGCCGGGCAGCGAACAAAAAAACGTAAAGGAATACGATAGTACTAAAGGCTTCGTAAAATACAAAATCCAGTTTGCCAAAGATTTCCATAAGAAAAAAACCAAAAGTCGCACGGCCATTATTTTTGACAAAAACGAACCCATTATCACCAATTATTCCACAACCCGATTTATGCCCGGCATTTCCATTGGCGCTAAAGTGGGCTACAATTCGTTTTCAGATTTAAGAAACTCTAAAAGTTACTTTTTCGGCGCGACCATTTCTCCGTACAAATCGTACCGCTGGTATTGGCAAGTGGAACTTATGAATAACTTTCACAAATACGATGCCGACACTCAAGCTGAAGAAGGAATTGTTCAGGATGCCTCTGGCTTTCGGTTTAGGCAGCGCACCACCACCAATACATCTTACGAAAATATAGATTGGGACGTACCCGTTTTATTGCGTTGTAACCTTAACAACTATATTGGTTTAGGCGCAGGACTGCAAAACACTATTTCGGTTAGCGAAAAACAACAGCAAGATATTTTAATTGAGCGTTATGAAGGCGTACAGCCCGATGCGCCCGTGTTCGAAACCGAAGAAGAAAGCAACGAAGTTAGCAACTCCTTCACCAATATACGAACAGGGTTACTGTTTGAGGTCACCGCAGGTTTTGCGCGCATTGGCCCGAGTTTGGGCGCCCGCTATATTATGAATTTTGAAAACGATTTTAACTATTGGCAGTTTTATGCCATTTGGAAATTTTGAATTTAAAGCTCCTTTGGCATATCACTTAAAATGAAAAAACTATGTTTTCTTTTTATGTTCCTCTGCGCTTTCAGTTTTTCACAAAATCTGGAAGAGCAAATTTATGTGGCTGCCGAAAACTTTATCGCAAATAAAAATGACGCTTCATTCAATATTTTAAACAAAAAAGAACATCAATTTAAAAACCTAGCCGTTACCAAAGACGAGCATTTGGCTTTAGTGTTTTTACAATGCCATAAAGGGTTTTATCTCGATTCGCAGGCGAAACTAAAAGAAGCCATCACCACTTTTGAAGACGCTTTAAAACGCTTTAACCAACACCAGCTTTCAAATATTTCAGATTTTGATATTATTGAAAGCTGCATGATGCCATTGGGCAACCTTTACACCAAAACGGGCGATTTTACCAATGCCGAAAGCACCATAAAGCAGTACATTTTTTTAGCCGAAAAAAATAAAAACACCAAACACCAAATCAGTGGCGCCATTAACCTAGCCAAACTGTACCAAACGCTAGGACGGCACAAAACCGTTTTAAAAATTACCTCAGAATACGCACAGAACTCCAACGCCACAAAGTCCCAACAACAAAAATTAATTGAAATAAAACTTGACAGCCAAATGAAACTTGGTCTGATTTCAAACGATGGCAACTCACCCAAATTTCTTGACGGCGAACAGAAATACAAACTGGCTTTGCAAAAAGGCAATTACAAAGAAGCCCTTTTGGAATTCGAAAAAGTTAAAACGAAAGCACTTTCGGAAGACAATCTATCGAAACGGAATTTGGCAAAACTTTACGTTGAGAAAGCTCAATTGCTTGTGCTTTTAAAGCAAAATGACAAAGCCGCACAAAGTTTAAACACCGCCATAACTGTTTTAATTCCGAATTTTAAAGAAGGATCATTTCCCCAGAAAACCGATTTATACGCCGAAAACACCTTTATCGACATTTTTGATTTATACGCTGAAATTGCTCCGAATACCGAAACGGCGCTTAATTATTTCGACCTTAGTTTTTATGTTTCAGAATTACTGCGAAGTAGCTGGACTGCACAGGAAACCAAAATATTAAACCAGTCGGCCACCAGAATCCGTAGTGAAAAATGTATCGATTTACTTTTCAACACTTTTCAAAAAACGAAAAACGATTCCATTGCCTTCAAAGCCCTTCAGTATGCCGAAAACAGCAAAGCATCATCTTTAATGGATATGTTTTTGAAAAAGCAACGTTTAAAAAAATTCCCAAACGACACCCTTTTACAAAACGAATTTAGGCTCCTCAAAAAACAAGAACATGTCACCAGTTTATTGGTTAAAGAACAATTGGGCAATAACCGCGTTTCAAAAATAAATGAGTACAATAAAACGCTCAGTCAAATTAGTTTGGATTTAAAAACGCTGCAACAGACTATTTCAAAAGCATATCCTTCTGAACAAAATCAGTTTTCGCTATTAGAATTGCAACAAAAATTACAAAAAGACTATGCTATTTTAGTTGAATATTTCTACGGAAAACATCACATTTATCAATTTATAGTTTCAGCACAGGGTATTGATTTTTTCCGCATCACCAAAACTCCAAAAATCGAAAAAAACATTGTTGATTTCATCAATCTTTTTAACGAACCAAGCACTATTAATAATGATATTCCGCACTTTACAAATCAGGCTTTCGGAATATTCAAACTTCTGAATTTACAAAAGGTTATTAACCATAAAAATGTATTATTTATTACCGACGGGCTCCTAAACTTTATTCCGTTCGATGCTCTGCTCACCCAAGAAACAAAAACCACAGTTTTTGAAAAAATGCCTTTTGTAGTCCGTTCAAACCACTTAGCCTTTGCCGCGAGCATAGCCATGTATTTGAATACCGAAACCGCATCAAACAACAGAAATGTTTTGGGCATTTTTCCGGTTTTTGAGGGCAGCAGCCAAGCTTTAACCTTTTCGAAAGCTGAAGCCGAAGTACTTAAAGATGAAATGGACGCCACACTTTTGATGCATGCCGAAGCCAGCAAACACGATTTCATTAAAAAAGGTGGAAATTATGGTATTTTACACCTCTCCACCCACGCTCAAAGTGGTGATGTTGTCAATCCCGCCAGTATTTCATTTTATGATGAAGACCTTGCTTTAAACGAACTTTATGCGCTCGACCTAAACAGCAGTTTGGTCGTTTTAAGTGCCTGCGAAACAGGCATTGGCAAACTTTACAAATCGGAAGGTGCCATGAGCATTGCCCGTGGTTTTCAGTATGCTGGGGCACAAAGTGTATTGTTTTCCCTTTGGCAGATAAACGACCTCTCTACCTCGCAAATTATGCAGTCGTTTTATACAAATTTTAGCGAGCACCATTCGGCATTTGTTGCTAATAGCCAATCGAAAACGGAATATTTAGACAACGAGTCCATCAGCAACATCAAAAAATCACCCTACTATTGGAGTGCCTTTGTTTATTACGGGTCGTTGGACATAGAAAAAGAACAAAACTTACATTTTTATGTCATTTTTGGGATACTTTTACTTTTTATTGCCCTATTTTTAGTCTTCAAAAGAAAACGATATGGCAGCAACACTTCAACAATTCCTTCTCGATAAAGGCTATACCAAGGTAAAGCTGCATCTTACCAAAACCAACCACTTTGAAATTAAGGCTAGTATTAACGGCAAAAAGGGCCGTTTTATTTTAGATACCGGAGCCTCCAGCTCTTGCGTTGGTTTTGAAGGCATTGAAACCTTTAAATTAAAAGCCGAAGATTCTATGATTAAAGCTGCCGGCGCTGGCGCGATAAATATGGAAACCAAAATGGCAAAAAAAAACAAGGTAAAAATTGGTAAATGGAGCAACAACAAAATTGTTTTGGTGCTTTTTAACCTTACCCACGTCAATACCGCTTTGATAGACCACAACTCCAAACCTGTTGATGGCATTATTGGTGCCGACATTTTAAAAAAAGCCAAAGCTGTTATTGATTACGAAAAGAAATATTTATATTTAAGAATCTAACTATAACGTTAATTGATTAATCACTCTCTCTAAATCTTAATGAATACTTCTATTTTAATAGCAGACGACCATCCGCTGATGCTTCGTGGCCTCACCGATTTTTTAACTTCCCAAGGTTACAATATTGTTGGCAGTGCCGAAGACGGCAATGCGGCATACAATCTTATTGTAAAGCTTAAGCCCGAAATTGCCATTCTTGACATTAGGATGCCCTTAAAATCAGGATTGGAAATTGCCGAAGCCTGTCAAAAAAACCATTTACCAACAAAAATTATCCTGATAACTTTCGATAAGGAAGAAGAACTGTACGACCAAGCCAAGGCCTTTAACGTTTACGGCTATATTTTAAAAGAGTTTGCCATTGAAGAAATTGAAGCTTGCATTAAACATGTTGTAAACGGCACACCTTATTTTAGTGAAGAAATTGCCGAATACTTGAAGGCCAGCCAAACGGCATTAAGACCTGAAATTTTAGATTTATTGACAAAATCTGAAATAAAAATAGTCAAACTGATTTCTGAAAACTATACCAGCCAAGAAATAGCCGACGAGTTATCTATTTCTGTAAGAACCGTTGATAAACACAGAAGCAACATAGTCCATAAACTAAAATTGGACAACAAACCCACTTCACTTTTCGTTTGGGCCAATAAAAACAAGGATTTTTTATAGTTTTTAACAGAATACGTAGTTGTACGTATTTTTTGTATGGAAAATATTAACTATATTTACAGTGCTATTAATTAGTTCTTAGGGAGAATTAAAGAAGGCTCTAAATCATTGTTATTTAGAGCCTTCACTTTTTTATATAAGTGAGTTTGAATTTAAAAATACGTAGAAGTGCGTATTTTTTTTGTTTTAGATACAACGTAAATTTGCGATGCTATTAATTAATTCTTTTGAGAGAGGATTTTTTAAGGACTCTGCACCGTAATGGTGCAGAGTATTTAAAATTTAAAATCTGAAAAATGGAAACACTTATGGAAAAAAAGAATAACATTTTAAACAGATGTTGTTTCGTAGGACTCGTTATTTTAGTTATTGTTGTTATCTCTATAAATATTTTCACTTACTTGTTTTAACTTTTTTTGTTACTAGTTATTTGAATTTAAAAACAAAAAAACCTCTTAAAGCACTAGCATTAAGAGGTTTTTTAATTTCAATAGATATTTCTCTATTCTTCAGCTGAAGTAGTTTCTGCTGCTGCTTCCGCTTCAGCCCCTTCTTCTTCATCTTCGTCTTCATCAGCAATTGCTGTTCTAGACGTTTTAATTTGGCATACTACTGTGTTATCGGTATGTAAGAAGTGGTAGCCTTCTTTTGGTAATTCACCAACATAAACCTTATCACCAATTTTTAATGGTGTAATGTCTATTTCGATAAAATCTGGCAAGTTGGCCGGTAAAGCTTTTACACGAAGTTTTCTGTTGTTTCTTCTTAAAACACCACCATTTTTTACACCTCTTGAGTTACCAACAAGGTTTACAGGGATATTAAGTGCAATTTCCTTGTCTTCGAATAACTGATAGAAATCTACGTGTAAGATGTTATCGGTTACTGGGTGAAATTGGATGTCTTGAAGTACCGCGTTTAAAGTAGTACCGTTGTCTAGCTCAATCACAACTGTATGCGCGTTTGCCGTGTATACAAGTTTAGAGAAAGCCAATTCTGGTGCAGAGAAATGTACTGGCTTATCTCCTCCGTATAGTACGCAAGGAACCTGACCAGCATTACGTAGGGCTTTTGTTGCTTTTTTGCCCACGCTTTCTCTTTGAGATCCGTTGATTGTAATTGATTTCATTTTTAAAATTTATAGTTAATAATAATTACTCTTGATTAGGGTAGCCTTTGGCTACATTACAAAATTTGAACTTATCGATTGGTTATTGTGTACTTTTTCCATAACCTGCGCAAATAAATCGGCACAGCTCAACACTCTAATCTTATCGCTTAAAGGTTTTACAGGTATAGAATCGGTTACAATTAACTCTTCTAATTTTGAATTGTTCAAATTATCATAAGCCTTACCTGACAGAATAGGGTGGGTACATATAGCACGTACACTTAAAGCCCCGCGCTCCATCATTAAATCGGCCGCTTTGGTCAATGTTCCGGCAGTGTCCACCATATCATCAACCAACACAACATTTTTCCCCGTAACATCACCAATGAGCTCCATGTGCGAAATCACATTCGCTTTGGCACGTTGTTTATAACAAATAACCACATCGCTTCCTAAAGCCTTTGAATAGGCATAAGCTCTTTTAGAGCCACCCATATCTGGCGATGCTATGGTTAAATTATCTAGATTTAAACTTTTTAAATAAGGCAAAAATATAGTTGATGCAAACAAATGATCCACCGGTTTTTCAAAGAACCCTTGAATTTGGTCGGCATGCAAATCCATAGTGATAATACGGGTTGCCCCAGCAGCCTCCAGCATTTTTGCAACTAATTTAGCAGCAATCGGCACTCTTGGTTTGTCTTTTCTATCTTGCCTTGCCCATCCAAAATAAGGTAAAACAGCGGTAATATGCCTTGCCGACGCACGCTTTGCAGCATCAATCATCAACAACATTTCCATTAGGTTTTCTGGCCCAGGATTAGTTGAACCTATAATGAAAATTCGCGTTCCTCTAATCGACTCTTCATACGATGGCTGAAATTCACCATCACTGTACGTAGAGGTAATAACATTACCCAATTCAGCCCCAAAGGCTTTTGCAATTTTTTCGCCAAGCACCTTACTCTGTGTGCAGGCAAAAATTTTAGCTTCTGTTATCACGATTGGCATCTTTACATCGTTGTTTTTTAGGCACAAAACGCACCTTATTTTTAATGAGGTGCAAATTTATGTATTTATTTTTACCTGTAAAGGATATTACTCAGTATTTTTGTGTGATATATCAAAAAAATATCTATTTTTGCAGTCCAAAATTGCTCAAGTGGCGGAATTGGTAGACGCGCTGGATTCAAAATCCAGTTTCTTCGGAAGTGTGGGTTCGATTCCCACCTTGAGTACAAAAGCCCTTTTTAATCACTTAATTAAAAAGGGCTTTTTTTAAACTACAAATTAGCACACTAACCCGCTATTTATCATCTTCTACACTCACTTTAATTACATGAGCATTATTAATGATTTTTGGTTTACCCAATTTTCCGACAGATTTAGCCACTAACATAGACACGGTGGCGTCTCCGGTTACATTAACTACAGTACGGCACATATCTAACGGACGGTCTACCGCAAAAATTAAAGCCAAACCAATAGCCAATTTATCTGAAGGAAAACCAATAGCTTCTAAAACAATTACCAGCATAACCATACCCGCACCAGGAACTGCCGCAGACCCTATTGAAGCCAATAAAGCAGTAAATACAATGGTTAACTGATTAGCAAAAGTCAAATCAAAGCCCAAGGCTTGCGAAATAAATACTGCCGCCACACCCTGATATAAACTTGTACCATCCATATTAACTGTAGCTCCTACGGGCAAAACAAAACTTGATACTTCGGCATCCACCCCAATGTGTTCCTCTACCCGTTCCATAGTTACCGGCAGCGTTGCTGCACTAGAGCTTGTTGAGAAAGCTAACAATTGTGCAGGACTTAATCTTTTTAAAAATGTAAACGGATTATAGTTTGTAAACACGCTTATACCGATACAATAAAACACAATCATTAATAATAGCCCCAAGAAAACTACGCCGGCATATTTTAAAAGTGCCAACAACAAATCGGGGTCACTAGAAGATACAACTACACTTGCCAATAAAGCGAATACGGCTAAAGGAGCTGTAAGCATTATCAAATCGACCATTTTTAAAACGGCTTCATTTAAAGAATCAAAAAAGCTTTTTAATGGTTTCCCTTTTTCCTCGCCTATCAACAAAATGGAAATTCCTAAGAATATAGTAAAAAAGATGACCTGTAACATTAAGCCATTATCACTCATTGCTAAAATAGCATTATCTGGCACAATATCTTCTAAAAAATGTAGCGGCCCTCTTTCTTTCTGCATGGAGGCCTCTGCTAATTTGGAGGTTACACCGCTATCACTAGAATAGGTTTCTATTAGTTTATCAATAGTTTCCTGCGGAATTCCCCTTCCAGGCTGCGCGATATTAACTATTAACAAGCCAATACTAATTGCTACCAATGTGGTTATGGTATAAATTATTATGGTACGAAGCCCAATACTTTTAAACTTGGAGATATCCTTTAAATCGGAAACACCTTTTATCAAGGATGCCAGTATTAGAGGAATGGCAATAAGTTTTAAAAGTTTCACGAAAATACTCCCAAGAGGCTGTATCCAGTCTAAAACAAATTGTTGTCCCCACGCTACTCGGGTCATTCCGAAACCGAACAGGATACCAGCAATCATCCCGATTAATATTTGCCAATGTAATTCTAGTTTTTTCATATTATATTTTGAATAGACCTATGTAAAAGAACTTTTATGTGTACATAAATAAAAGCAGAAAATACTCTATTTTTTAGTCTTAATTATATTATTTGAAGGATTTACATCTGGAAATGAATCTGAAATTAACTCTACAGAAATCAAATCTTCCACATTTACAATCTCTATAAATACACTAGACTTACCTGATGACCAAATTTCTGGTGTTTTATTAATGATAGCGGTTTTATTATTGGCATAGGTTAGTTTTAAAGACACGGGTACAGGCAAGCCACCTACATTTTCTAATACTACTTTTGAGCCTTGTAACTTTGTTAAGGCCAAATCGGCATAACCATATTCAAAAACCCACTTTTTCCAAAACCAATTTAAATTTTCACCGCTTACATCATTAAACGTGAGCATAAAATCAAAAGGCGTTGGGTGTTTGCCTTTCCACCTATTTAAATAGGTTTTTAAGCAGGTTTTAAAAAGTTCTTCTCCTAATAAATGCTCTAAAGCCAAATACATAAAGGCTGGTTTACGGTAGGATTGCTGAAAATGCATATTTCTAATCACCATGTAATTTGAAGGACTAAATAAAGGCGTTTCCCATTGCTTTCCCGCGCTTCTATTATAACTTTTTATGGCACGGTTCAATTCAAAATTTTCATATGTTGTGTTTTTATAAAAGTCTTGGCAAAACTTCATGGTTAAAAATGTTACCCAGCCTTCTTCCATCCAAGAATATTTTACCTCGTTTATACCAACCCAATGTGGTAAGTAAGTATGTGCCAATTCATGAAACGTAATAAGGTTATTCCTTATTTCTGTATTCGAGAATCCGTTATTTGCCATCATTGGAAATTCCATACCATCAAACTCAGGCACTCCAATAAACGATGTAAAACTTTGGTACGGATAAGGCACTCCAGGCAATGTATTGGATAAATATTCAATACTTTTTTGTTGTGTATTTAAAAGATTCTTAAGATTTTTTTCATCTTTAGCACTATATACAATATTTGAAGAAATCTCTTTACCCCCAATAGATGCTGCATTTGCTACCCAATTAAAATTGTTAGAAACACCAAACCCAAAATCTCTAACATTTTTTGCTTTAAAATGCCAAGTTGATTTTGTTTTAGAGATTTCCCCTAACGTTTTGGCTTTTAAAATATCGGTGCTTTCAGTATTTGTTTTTGACAAAACATAGGCTGAGTATTCTTCCGGACTCAATACCTTTTCAGCATTTAATAATTCTCCAGTTGCAAATACGTAGTTCTCTATAGGTACTTTAATTTTTACATCAAAATCTCCAAAATCGGTATAACATTCTTGAGCTCCAGTATATTCATTTTTATCCCAACCATCAATATCATCATAAACTGCTATTTGAGGGTACCAATAGCCCATAAAAGCACTTTCTTTATCATAAGCGCCTATTTTATTCACATAAATTAAAGGCATTTCTGTTTCCCAATCCATAGACAATTTTGTAGTTGAATTTGGTGGTATAGGGTTATTGTTAAATTCTAATGTTAAAAAGGTGGAATTATAACTCACAGATATATTGTTGCTTGGATTCTTTTTTTTGGTAGCGTGAGCCAAATTACTTACCGATGCGTCTAGACCTAAATTAACCACCTCATCATTAACCTTTAAATTTGAAATAACCATGCCATTGGTTAAATTTTCAAGAGGAATTTTATTAGCACGCACGCCTCCTTTTTTATAATGGTTAGGGTACATTTTAATGACAATTTCCGACAAACTATCTGGACTATTATTTGTATATGATATGGTTTGTTTCCCAAAAATTTTCCAGCTACCCGGATGTATTTCTGCCTCTATTGTATAGCTACTAGAGTTTTGCCAATAATTATCTGCTACACCACCATTAAATGCTCGTGTTTTATTTTGATAGGCTTCTTGAAATTCTCGTGGCATGTATAATGGCTTAGCCTCTTGACTGTAAACACATAGAGCTAAAAGGAAAAAAATTATATTACTAAATAATATTCTCATTGAGATATTGATAAGATATGGAGTTGTTAAAAGTAAATTTATTAGTTAGATTTTTTTTAAAATACTATTCTTCTTTTGTTATTAAATACGCCCTTTCATTATTTAATACTGAAATCATTTTTTCTATTTGTCCAGCACTAAAATGTCTTCTGCACAAACCATTAGAATCTGCCCTTGTTCTTCCCGATGACGTCATAAAGTTAAACGTATCTGGATGGTATTTTTCACCAATAGGGTCTGTTTCTGTTCCAACATAAACGCAATCGCTCATGTTAGAATCATTAAGGCTTGGTGAAGCAGGTGTATCACAAATTTTATCACCTGCTTCTGTACAATTAGACCCGTTGACTAACTCGATTCTTCCTTGACTATCTTTAAAATCATCATCTGTATGATAAAGTCCTAAATAATGCCCTATTTCGTGTGTTGCTGTTGCCGTATTTTCAATTTCTACAGAAGAAGCACTCAATTTTATATTATTACCTTGATTTGGAAATAATGCTGTTGCACCCAACTCTCCAGTAATTTCTCCATTTCGTCTATTTAATAATTTGATAAAATAAAATACATTTAAAGCATTCTCGTCCTCGAACGGTGCTAAAACTTTACTTTCAGTAAAATCATCTTGTTTTACAAATTGGGTATTCCATGGTGTACTATCAATAAATTTAATGGCTTTAGTAAAAAATTGAATTTTTCCTGGTTTATAATTTTTATTTATATCTCCCATGATTTTTTTAATACGTTGTTCTGGAACAGCCGCATTATTACCATTATTATCTCTAGATATATGATGCACAACAGGTATTCTTAAGGTATCCTTAGAGAGTACACTAATAGTGTTATTAGAAATTTCATTTTCTGCCTTCAAATCTTGTTGAACTGTAAACCCCTCATTTTTTTTTTCGCTAGAAATTAGCAAGAAAAAAAACACAAGTGCATATATAGCTTTTGTTATTCCCATGTTTTAAACTTTTTACATTTTTTATACCACCGAAATTAATAGCAAACCCTACACTCTTTATTTTAATCTTCAAAAAATGTCTCTAAAAATTCATACCGATTAGGTATATTCTCTTTTACCCAATTTTCAATATTTTGAGATAAACGCCCAGGATATTTTACCATGGTATATACGAATATGGCGGTTTCAGGTATGTCTTCTACGTTTGGATTATCCTCTGCATATTCTGTTACGAAAACACCATCTGCGTTTTGGGCATTTTTCCAGGTTGAACTTGTTCCATACCTTTTTTCAAAATAAACATGTGTTGTTTCATGAAAAACCGTTTCTTCGAGTTGATTATCCGCTATTCTTTCGTCTATTCTCTCATCAGAAATTAAAAAGAATTTACCATCAGGTTCGGCAGAAGCTCTACTTGCGCCAGAAAATACCGCCACATGACTTAATTCATCCCTCATAAAAACAGGTAATTTTCCTATTTTATCTGTGAGTTTATTTGCGTATTCAGTAGCCCGTTGCAGAGTTCCAAAATTACTACGGCACCAAATACCTATTTTCTTTCCACCTGTAAAAGTAGCCTCAAAAACATAGGCTTCAAGATCATTTAGAGGCTCTACACCTGGAACTTCTTTATTAAACTGCCCTAAATACTCAATACTTAAAAACGTATCTGGATCTGTAGACTTAATATAATCTATACCGGTACCAGCTATTGAAAACTCAAATAAAGGCTTATTATCATTACCATTTTCTTGATCCTTAAGATCTTCTCTAATAAATGGTTTTTCTTCCGAAGTACAATTAGTGAATACCAACAACATCAACAGATAAAAAACTCTAGCTATACTTTTTAATTCCATAATTCATTTTTTTTTATTCTACTACTTTTAAAAGAACTTTTCTAAAAATTCATATCTATTGGGAATATTAGTTTTTACCCAGTGTTCTATTTCATTTGATAATCTGTTTGGGTATGTTTTCATGGTGTAGACAAATAATGCCGTTTCCGCAATGTCTTCTTGATAAGGTTTGCTTTTGGCATATTCTGTAATAAATGATTTATCGGCAGCTTGAATTGCTTTCCACGCTTTACTTTTTGCGTATTTCAAATCAAATGTAACATGGCAGGTTTCATGAAAAACGGTTTCTTCTAGATCGTTATTGCCTATTCTGGTGTCCATATTATCTGAATACAGCACAAAAAAGCCTCCTGCATCTTCTGCAAAAGCTGTGTGATCACCCGTGTGAACAACAACATGATTTAATGTTTTTCGCATAAACGATGGTAACTTGCCCAATCTACTTGTTAATTTATTTGCGTATTCTTTGGCTTTTTCTTTACTACCAAAACTACTGTGCAGCCAAATTTCAACAGATGCATCATCAGAAAAATGGGCTTTAAACACATAGGTGCCATGATCCATCAACTCTTCTGCATTGAGCGCCCCAGGCATTTCCTTAGTTTCATTTCCTACAAATTCAATACTTTTAAATGCATCCTTATCGCTTGCTTTAATAAAATCTATTTCTGTAGCGGTAATGGAAGTTCTAAATAAAGGCTTCTTATTTTTATTAACTTCTTCTTTTTCAACCACATCGCCCTTATCTGCCATTTCAGCTGTTTTATTTTTACAAGCTAAACTTAAAACAGATATCACTGCTATGATTAGATATTTTTTCATGTTGAAATCTTTAAAAAATCTTTTAAGCTCTAATTACAATGGTTCAAAAAATATGGTGCCATTTGATTCGTTTCCAGACGAATCGGTTAATGTAAATTCAGACAACTCTATAAAGCCTTCAGAATTTGAATAACCCCCAAAGCCTCTAAAGGTATATTCAACAGTACCAGAATCTGTTTCGCAGGAAAATGTGGTTTCGCTTATAATAACTTCAGAACCGCCTTCCTCTTCTCCGAAGAACACACCTAATTCTAAATCATTATTACAACCCAGGTTTAAGAAATCTCCCGAAAGCGTATATTCATTACAGTTTTCTGGGCTTTGTGTAAATATGCCAACACCAAAACTTTCATTTCCATCAATATTTACAATACTATTATATTCGCCTTCAAAACTGCATCGATCTCGTTCGTCTCCACCGCCATCTGAAATTTGATCTATAAACAAGTTTCCTGTAACGGTTTCTCCGCCACCTGTTAGGGTATAGCCAAAAAACTCCATGAACCCATCATTACCGCTAAAGAAACCATTTGCATTAAATGTATATTCTACAGTTTCACCTGCCTCATTAGTACAATTAAAAGTAGCGTTTTCAATAATGGCGTTGCCTTCATTTCCGCCTTCTACAAAAGGATCTAAGAATAGTAAAAACTCAATATCATCATTTGTACATCCTAAATTTAAAAAGTCTCCGCTTATTGATATTTCGTTACAACTCGTTAATAAAGATGCTACTATAATGGTCTCTCCGTTATTAGAATCTCGGGCTTGAAGCTCACCTTCAAAATTACTAAAATCGAAATCTAAATTACAGCCTTTGTATGGGTCTGTTCCATTAATAAACTCATCTATATTAGATACGCCATCATCATCACAATCTGAGCTAGACCATATTTCATTATCAGAATCAAAACCAATATAACCTTCATCTTGCTCGGGCATGCAAGGGTTTTGTGGTGCTTCGTCTAAGAAATCTGGAACACCATCGCCATCGGTATCTGCTTCTTCATTTACATAGGGATTACGCGTTTTATCTTCAAACTCTTCTGCGTTGGAAACACCATCACCATCACAATCGGCATTTTGCCAAACCGCATTAAAAACATTGAAATCAGTATATGTACCATCTTTAACGGGTAAACATGGATCATCAGGGAATTCGTCTAAACTGTTAAGCACGCCATCGCCATCAGTATCCATTGCATCACTAATAAATTCTTCGTTATTATCGACGCATGAATAATTAAAAAACAATGTAAAACCTGCTAACAAAAGTGACCATTTTATATTTATTTTATATTTCATAATTCTTGCTTTATTATGTTGATATTATGTAAAACCCGTCAATTTTTATTGCTATAAGGGCCTGATGATAAGTGTTCCGGTAGTTACTCTTTCTTCATCAGGAATACCATCATCTAATTGTGTAATGATATATGTTAACTCTACGGTTCTGGAAGCACCAGCATAAGTCCCTAAGCCCTCTACTGTAAAATTTCTACTAGACATCCTGTCTTCGGCTAAGCATGAATACTCTGTAAGCTCTACAAACACTCTACCATTTGATGAGGTTTGATCTGCAGGTTCAAAATAGAAAGGTATACGTACATCATCATTAAAACAGCCTTGATTGAATATGCCTCCGCCGGTAAAAAATATAGTGCCACATTCTTCTCCAACAACCCCAATAGTAACGCCTTCTCCATTATTAGAATCTACTGTTCTTAACTCTCTCGCATAATTTTCTAACTCGAAGTTAAATACATCGTTACAAGGTATATCTGGAAAAGGATATGGTGACCTACCTGCGGCAACTTCTTCACCATTGGATATACCATTACCATTACAATCTGCTGCTGCCCAAACGTCGTTCTCGGCATCGAAGCCTTGATATCCAATAAATTGTTCTGGCAAGCAAGGATTATTTGGATCTGGATCTACATCATCTTTAAGTCCATCACCATCGGTATCACCAATTGACGATTCATCAAAATAAGGATTAGTACCATTAGTTAATTCATCTATATTAGAAATACCATCTTGGTCACAATCGGCATCGCGCCAAATACTATTGTATAAATTGTAACCTGTATAATTTTCATCTTGCATTGGTAAGCAAGGGCTGTTTGGGTCGCTATCCAAACTGTTTTCTATACCATCGCCGTCTGGATCGTTTAAATTTCTAAGAATGGTTACATTGGATATTTTTGTTTCTTGTTGTTTTTTAACTTCAATTACTAAATTAACTTCATCTGTAATATCTGAATTAAAAAATTCTGGACTTTCAACTATTATTTCTCCATACCTTAACCCCAGTACAACACTGTTTTCTGGTGTTTGAGAAATTAAAGAAAATGTGACTTCGCCTTTATTGGAGCTTCCTTTTAAAAAGCCTAGGGTATCTCGTTTTTTTACAACAATTGGTGCTTCAAGTGTAAAATCTTCGGTATTTATTGATACCCCAGAGACATTATCATTAGTCTCATCACAAGAAAAACCAATAAATAATATACATACACCTATGATTATTTTAAAAATTGTTTTCATAACTACATTTTTTATGTTTGAGACTATTGTCTTGGGTTTTGTTCTATTTCTGGGTTTGCTAGAATGTAATTGGTTGCGATTGGTAAAGCCCAATTAAGGCTATTTGGTGCTATAGATACTGTTTCTCCATTAAAACTATGAGTAACTGTTATATTGGCATTATCGAAACGATTATAACGCTTAATATCAAAAATTCTTAAGGTACTCATGGCTTTCTCTCTTCTAATTTCATCTTTTACAAAGTCGATTAAATCGTCTTGATCTGTTATATCAACAGGAACATAGGCCCCAGTTTTAAAACGATTTACCCTTAGTGTATTTAAATCTTTATTGGCTAACTCGATATCTCCTAATCTGGCATAACATTCTGCACGCATTAAATAAAGGTCTGCAGTTGTTAAAGATACACTGGTATTATTGTTAGCTCTATGGGCAACAAACACAGGATTATCTATCTCTGCAAAAAAATAGGTTCTGGCATCGGCAAACCATTTTTTCCTTTGGTCATTATCGTCATATAAACCATAAAATTCTGGTGTGGTTACTAGAGTAAATCCTCCGGAATCTTTAAACCAAATTAATTGCTCGTCTTGAACGGCCAAAGGATATGCTAGCACATTGGCATCTCTTGGATCTGCCGGGTCATTATTAATATCTCTTAAACTATTTTTTAAAGCTAGGCCTTTATTAGCAGCTTCAAGAGCTTCTTCATATTTAGCTTGATAAATTAAAACACGAGCTAAAAATGCGTAAGCTCCAGCTTTAGACGGCCTAAAGCTTAAATTTGCTGGTTGTAAATCTGGTAAAGCTTCTATATTGTTGTTAATATCGTTAAGAATAAGATCATAGATTTCGGCAACTGAAGCTCTTGTAAAATCTGCACCCTCTAATTCTATACCATCTCTAATAGGCACCCCTAAATCTGTATCTGCGGTTTCAGGATTGTAATGTACACTGTATATGTTCACCAAATTGAAATAAGCAAAAGCGCGTTGTAATGATGCATCTGCTTTTACTTCGGCAATGGCTTCTGGCGTACCATTTTCTACCGTTTTCAACCCTTCTAGAACCACATTGGCAACGTAAATTTGATTGTAATATCGAATCCAATTGTTATCGTCTCCATTTTCTGTAGAAATTTGTTCTTTAAACAAATACAGGTTTATTTCTTCTGGGCTAATACCAAAACTGGCCCGTACTTGTTCTGTTAACAAATAATTATCGCTTGCTATAATGGTAAAATCGTGATGTGTACCAAAACCCTGCGTGAAGTTTACATTGGGATCTGGTTCTACTTGATCTAAGAGTGCTCTAAATTCTTCAATTTTAGAGGGTATAACTTTTCCTTTGGGTTGAAAATCTAAGAAATTATCTCTAGTGCATCCGGTTAATACGAACGATACTAATATAATTATGGTATATTTTGTAGTTTTCATAAATCTGGATATTAAAATGTTGTCGTTAAATTAAGTGTAAAGGTTGGAGGGATTGGTATGGTTCGACTTATAGGATCGACATCCCATTTATTGAAATTCCAAACTTTTAAGTTGTCTGCTTGCAAGCTTACCGTAAAACTATTCATAGATAATTTCTTGGTGAGACTTTCCGGAAACTGATAAGATAAATTGACTTGAGACAAACGAATGTAAGAGGCATCATCGGTATTTCTGTCTGATTCATCAAGATACAGGTAAAGTGGTGTTCCCGTTTCATTTGGCGATGTAAGCCTAGGCACATCTGTAAGCAGCTCGTCTCCAGGCTGCTGCCACCTACTCACATAATCGCTAAACACATTGGTTCGAAAAAATCTAGGGTCATAATTTCTTTCGAACCTAAATCTATTTCCTCCAGAATATACTGTAAGTACACGCAACGATAAATTTTTATAAGTAACCGTGTTGGTTAACGACCCCGTACGAGTAGGTGATCTAGAACCTTCGCTTTTTAAAGCTTCTATAGCACCTATATCACCTCCCACTTCTATAACATCATTATTTTCATTAAAAAAGGATGGGTTACCTTCTTGGTCTAAGCCTGCATACCTGAAACTATAAAAATTATCCACCGGATCTCCCACAACAAAAGAATTAGCATCGTATTGCGTGAAGAGAAATATTTCTCCAGGATTACTTTCGTCTATACTTGTTATTTCATTTTTATTTTGGCTGTAAAGTATTCTTGAATCAAATTTAAAATCTTTAGTATTAATAATTCTTAAACCTAAATCTATATCTACACCTCTGTTATATAGTTCGGCAACATTTAGAAATGAAGAAGAAAGTCCATAGGTTGGACTTATATTACGTCTTGCCAGCAGGTCATCACTATTTCTGTTGTAGTATTCAATGCTTCCATAAATTCTATTATTAGCCATAGAGAAGTCTAGCCCTAAATTAAGTGTTTTTGTTTTCTCTAAGCGTAATGTTGGGTTTGGTGGGTTTGAAATAGTAAGGTAATTGTTTAAAAAACTTCCTTGATCTCTACCTTGTCTTGCTACTAAAAATGGTGATGTATTTCTATCTACATTTCCTCCAGAACCATAGGTTGCCCTTAGGTTAAGATTATAAAAAAACTTTGAATTAAAGTAGTTCTCGTTAGTTATATTCCATTTTAAACCTACGGAAAACAAAGGTGTATTCCTAAACTCTTCTGACGCTCCAAACAGGTTGGTATCATCCAATCTTACACTGCCCGATACGGTATAGCGTTTATCAAAATTATATGCACCATTAACATAGTATGAAAGAAATCTATTTTCATTAAATAATAATCTAGAGTTTGAATTGATTAGCCGTTGCCCGCCAAAAATTGGACTGGAGTAAAGGGTATTAAAATTAGGCTGTGTAAAAATCAAAGATTGGTCGTTATATCCAAACTTTCTGTCTCTATTAAACTCTGTAATTTGTTTACGGACCTCGTACCCCGCTATGGCATCAATGTTATGAAGGCCATCATTGAAGCTTGTTGAATAATTTAATTGCCCTCTAAACGTATTATCTGTTGTACTTCTAGTAGAAATATCTAATAACGAACCAAGAGGCACAGGCGTTTCTGTAACCACACCATTTTCATCTACAAGAGCAAAGGAGTTTACTAAGTTTCTGGTTGTGAACCTATTTTCATTAAGCAAGTTTCGCCCAAAAAATGACGACCACAAATATTGGTAACTCAAGTCAATTTTTAAACCTTCTAAAATCTCGTAATTTAATCCTGTTTGAATACGAACATCTGTTGATGTTGAAGTGTTATCTACGTTATCAGATTCTTGTTTAAGGTTAAATGTCCAAGGATACGGATAACCTTGTCTTTGTGCTAGTTGAGAACTTTCTATATTTACACCACCTTGCATTGGTAGGTAATTACCATTATCATCAACAATACGTTCAAATATTGGATAATTTATTAAATAATCTACAGGTCCTGTACTAATACCGTTTTCACTTTTGGTTTGAGATATATTACTAGAAAATCTAACTTGCAATTTATCTGTAAGCTTATAATTACCTACGACGTTTAAAATAAATTGATCGGACTTATCATTTACAATTGCACCTTTGTTTTGATTATAAACAAGCGAGGAGTTAAAGTTATATTTTTCACTACCACCAGATATACTCAGGTTATATTGGTTCCACAGGCGCTGTCTTAAAAATAGTCTTGAATACTCCTCTCTACCGTCGTTATTCCTAAGGGCTTCTATTCTACTGTCAGCGGTAGCAATATCAATATCACCTCTTTGAAGCCTTAGCAGAGTTTCTCTAACTGAGTTAGTTTGGAATAAAGAAAATTCATTCAAAGTACCATCAAACAAATTTCTCTGTTGTGAAAACTGTTCAAAATTAAACAACCCTATTTGATAATCTACTTGCGTACTAGGGTCTGCATAAGGAGCCTTAAAAATATCCTGTTTTAAAGTTACAGAAGAATTAACAGAAAGGTTTACCGAGAGCTTACTATTATTTTCACCTTTTTTAGTGGTAATTACAATAACACCATTAGCAGCCCGAATACCCCATATAGATGTTGCTGCCGCATCTTTTAAAATGGTAATTGTTTCTACATCGTTAGGATTTATGGTATTAAAACCTCCAGGTATTGCAAACCCATCAACCACTACCAGAGGCTCTGTTGTGGCATTAATCGAACTTCTTCCGCGAATTACAAGACCTATATTGTTTTTTTCTTGAATAAACGGGTCAAATTGCACGCCCGGGACTTCTCCCGCTATTTTACCAATTATACTCTGATCTATCTTTCGTTCTAAAACCTTTGTATTAATTTTTGCAAAAGACCCTGTTACGCGTTCTTTACTAATTTTTTGATATCCTGTAGAAAATATTTCCACCCCATCAAGTTCTTCTGCCGAAGGATTCATTTTTATATTATAAAATGATGTACTACCTACGGTTATTTCTACATCTGCATAACCCAAATACGAAAACAACAATACATCCCCTTCTTTAGCATTTAAATTAAATTTTCCGTCAAAATCGGTGGTGACACCTGTTTTTGTACCTTTAATAACAATAGTAACCCCTATTAAAGGAGCATTACTTTCGTCTGTAACTTTACCTTCAATACTTTTTTGAAGGAGATTTAAATTTGATTTTTCCCATTTCAATTCAAAAAAACTGATGCCATTATTTATAGCACCTTTGCCATATTTAAGAGCATTACTTTGAAAAAATGTTAAAAACAAACTTGTAACTAATAATGTTTTCTTTAAAACATACTGAAGTTTGGTTTCCATAAATGATAATTTTTTAATGATTCGAGCAAAAAACTATAATTACCAATAATTCAACACTTATTGACATATAGTGACTTTAATTTAAGACAAATGCTTGTTTTGGGATTATTTTACTTTGTAAAGGTAGTTTTATTAAAAATTATTCAAAAGTCGATTCTTGGGCGAATTCTGCTTTTTTTCATTGAAACAACTTTTTTCAACTATAACAAAAAGGATTCAACGGTTTAAATAATGCTATATAAGTTTGATAATAAAAGCACCATTAGTTATTGTTATGCGAAGGGAAATTAAAACCCTTTAGCTAACGCTACAGACCAATGTTATTTCTACAGGCGCGTTAGATGGTAAAGAGGCCACCCCTATTGCAGCCCTAGTTCCAATACATAGGATACCTAAAACATTTATAATAATTTCTGATGCAAAATCTGCTATTTTAGAATGCATTGTAAATGCTGTTTCTGTGTTTAAAAAAACATTCATTTGCAATACCTTTGCAATTTTTTCGTTTCCCTCTAAACAATTAACAGCTGACGTAATAGCATTTAATGTTGCTATCTCAACAGCTTCTTTATACGTTTCAACAGGAACTGATGCGCTCATTTGTCCCGAGTAAATTAACTTACCTTCTTTTCTAGGTGTCATGCCCGAGGTGTAAATAACATCGGCATGTCTTACAGCTGGAATATACTTACCTTGTGGTATTGGATTTTCTTTTACTGTTTTCATAAGGCATATATTTCAACCATCTTTACAATTCGTTTTGCAGCCTCTATCGCAGCACTATGGTCTTGCGAAAAATTAAGCCTAATACTATCGTTTAAGTGAGGTGCAAACTCTGATGCCGGTGTAACTGTTACATTTGCTTGATATCTTAACAACCTTACAAACGTATTTAAATCTACACTTAATGCAGGTAGTTGAGGAAACAAGTAACTTCCTGCTTGAGGCGTTGCAGTTTTAAGGTTCGCGCTTCTAAAAATATTAAGCAACTCATCGCGTATAGCTTCATGCTGTTTAATTCTGTTATCCAGCCAGCCACTAGGCTCATTAAACCAAGTTTTAAAAACAGCTTGATTGTACCCTGCTGCTCTTAGAGAAACGATAGCCTGTAAACGCTCCATTCTATCTATTATATTTGACGCTCCAAAGGCTACTCCTAGACGATAACCACTTAAAGATTCCGTTTTAGAAGGCCCCATTATTGTAATAATATTTTTTGGCCGCACTTTACAAGAACGCAAATGCACATATGTTTCGCCACTATACAACATTCTTGAGTATAATTGATCTACAATTACCGTAGCATTATATTTATTAGCTAAAACAGCAATTTTACTTATTACTTCTTCAGAGTACACAATACCTGTAGGATTATTAGGATTTGAAAACACTAAAACCTTAGCGCCATTTTCAAACGCCTTTTCTAGCGCATTTAGGTTTAGTCCGTTTTTTGAGGATTCTTCTAAATAACACAAAGGAACTGGCACTACTTCTCCTCCAAAAAATTTAACTAATTTTCTATTAGCAAAGTAATCTGGCTCTACAATAGCCACTTTAGTTCCTGATGCCACTGTTGCTCCTAAAGCTAAAAACAACGCACCTTGAGTTCCTGGCGTTAAAATTAATTCACTATCGGGCAACACAGGCACATTTGTAAACCTTCCTAGGTGCTTGGATAAAATTTCTCTAATATTCAAAGCGCCTCTGTATTCTGTGTAAGCTTGAGAGCCCCCTTGCTTGAAACCCTCCAACCAATAGTTTTCAGAATCTGGAGTTGGAGTAAAAGCATCTACATCCCCATGAGAAAAGTCTACTGGTACTCCTTTAAGTTTACCTCCCCGCATAACACTGTCTAGGACACTTAAATCTTGCCTTACCTCTTGGCCGGGAGCGTTATCAGCCTCAAGTGCTTCAAACTTTGCTTCTAACGATTTGTTTACACAATTATCAAACATAAATTTATTTTTGGTTTTTATTTTCACAATAAACACTAATTATCTGAATTATATTCACAATAAAAAGCATATTTATATTAATTATTCAAAAATAAAACACAATACAGGCATCTTAAAATTGATTAAATGATATTTTAGATATATTTACCGTTTAAAACACAAAAATTAAACACTAAAACTAACGATTCAATGGTTGATAGTACAGACAAAAAATTATTAGATATTTTAAAGGAGAATTCTCGCCTGTCATTTGCCGATCTTGGAAGAAAAATAAATTTATCTCCATCATCGGTTAGAGAACGTGTACAAAAACTTGAAGAAGAAGGCGTTATTAAAAAATATGATATACAAATAAACAACAAACTAATTGGCTATGATTTAGAGGCCTTTATTTTGTTGAAAGTATTTCCCGGAAAATTAAAGTATGTAATTAACAAGGTTAATGAATTTCCTGAAATTACTGTAGCGCACCGTATTACAGGAAACCAAAATATTCATTTAAAAGTTGTTGTAGAAAATCAATTGCACCTACAAAAACTGTTAGATAAACTCATGCAATTTGGAGACACAAACACTTTTTTAATTCTTTCTGAAATAACAAAATAAATCTAACCAGGAAACAAAACATAGATAATAAACTTCTAGGCTAAGCAGCAATATTTTGGCTTCAGATATTCAATTCGAATTTGTTTATTGTTTTGTGCCAAAGAAGGTATGCTTAAAATAACAACATCTAGTACCTCTCTAAACCATCCATAGACCTAAAAGACTGTTAACAAAAAATCTTGGGCAGTAGCTATTTTTTATTGAGTTAACAAGGATTTTAGATGTATAAGTATAAAGCGGTTCTTGCTCATTTCCGGAATCATGACAATTCCGTTTTTTATGTTAATGCCTAAATCTGCGAATTGCGAAAAGCCGGACATAACCTCTTCCACATCTCCGTGCTCACTAATTTTTAAAAGTCTTCCACCTGTCCAATCTGTAGCATAATAAGACTTGTTGTATTTTACAACGCCATCAAAGTTTGCAATCGGCAAACCTTTTCCAACAGGTTTTATTTCTTTGGTTTTAAGATCAATCCTCATTAGCGTCCCTTTTCTGCTGGTCTCAAAAGTAGCGCGATTGGTCATTGGCCCCCATGTGGCTACCACTAAGTGGTTTCCATCAACCCATAAGCCATTTGGGTACTCTAGGGTATCATTTTTAACAAAGATTTCTATATTCTTATTTTTAGGGAGTTTATAGATACTGTTGGTAAACGTATCGGATACGTATATGTCTCCACTGGGAGTTGCGGCAACATCATTGGCGAACTCCGAATTTGGTAAATTTATTTTCCTAATAATTTTTCCTTCAGCAACATCTATTTCAACTAAAACGCCTCGGTCGGCAACATACAAAAGGTTTTTGTACGAGGCCATTCCGGTAGGGGCATCTAAGCCTTCTATCCATCTATTTGAGATTACTTTTCCTTTTTCATCTAAACGTGTAATCCAACCATAACCATCTTTTTCAATCGTTACTTTTCCTCCTCCTAAATTAGAAATAAACCAAGACCTTGACACCTTATCCCAATAGGCGTTTTCTGGATTATCAAGAATGTTATTTAAGTTGTTGTTTTGATTTTTGAAAGTAGAATCAACCAGATTGTTCCATTTTTCAATAGAACGCAATAAATGGTCTTTAGGAGCATCTTCTATTCCAAAAGTGTGCAATATGGTTTTGCCTTTAAATTTTATTTTTTGCAAGACTGATATAAACTCAGAGATATCATAATCCCCTTCGTCCAATGGTTTTATGGCATCAGCCCAACCTTGTTCTCCATTTTCAAACATGGTAATGTTGGCACCAGAAACAGAAGCAAATTTTAAGTAAGGAGAAGCTTTAATCGCAACATCAAGCAAACGGCTACCATTACCCGCTCTTAATTCATGGCATAAGTGCAAGGTTAGAAACAGGTTTGGCTCATTTAATTTTTCAATGTAAGGAATGGCCTCTTCAGCAGATTCTATAAAACAATTATCGTGCGGATAGATAACAATATTCTTGTTTAATTTTTGAGCTTCGGCAGCCATATCTTTCAAAAGTTCCAAAGTTTTTTTCTCTGTAGCATCTTCCTTTAAAATGATGACCCATAAATCTGTTCCTTCAGGTAATACACTTAGTGTTTTACGCCATAATTTATTTTCATTTTCAAGATCATTGGAAAAATTAAACGGAAAGTAAACCACAGGAATTGACAACTTTCCTGAAGAAAAGGTTTCAGTATCCAGATATTCTTGTAGTTTTTTTATTTGCTTATCGTTTTTCACGATAAAAGAAGTACCACTGTAGCCAAGTTTATCAAAAAGTTTTGCTCTCTGAGGGATGGTTAAACTATCCATTTTAAAATCAAAAGCGTAAAGAGATTTATCAATGCCTTGTGCTCCTATCTGCATTGATAATACAAAAAGCGACAGTTTTATTATAGATTTCATTTTTAAATACTTATGTTTTATTGATGAATATGCTTAAAATAGTTTTGAAATTTGATAAAATGATTCAATCCTAATCATGGAGAGCTAAATTATCGATAAAGTTTTAAAAAACAATCATGCCCTATCTGTGAGGAGGCGGCTGTATTTGAAAAGGTAAGTAAAGTACTTTTTTACAAAACAGGACTATCCCAAACAGTCGGCAAAAATCGCAAGGTTAACAAAAAAAAGACTGCCCTTTCGGGCAGCCAGAACTAAATAATTAAACTAACTTAAAAAATTACCATCCCGGATTATTTTCCAGGATTTTAGGATTGGAATTGATTTCACTTACCGGTAAAGGCCACAAATTGAAATTTGGATTGTACGCTGTATTTGTTGGAGACCATGTTACATTTTCTGGGTGTTGCGATAAAACTTCTTCTACTTTACCTAACCTTCTAATATCATAGATTTCTTGAAATTCAAAAGAAAGCTCTTTATAACGTTCTTCATATATATATTCAGCAAATTCTTCTTGCGTCATACCATCTGGGGCATCTGTTGCATTTGCTCTGGTTCTCACTCTGTTTAAATAACCATAGGCTGTAGCTGTAGGCCCATTTAAACTATTCTCAATTTCTGCTGCCATTAGTAGCGCGTCAGAATATCTATAAACAATCATATCTGGATCACCATCAACGGCATTTTGATCAAGGTCTACATACTTATTTTGATATATACCTTCACGCTCAGGATAGTAACCATCTGCAAAAGTACGTGTAATGCCATCTCTATCTACATATGAGTATGCCATAGTAACATCTCTACGCACATCGGTTGCTTCAAAAGAATCATAAAAATCTTTTGTAAATCCACCATGTCGTTGACCAAGACCAGCATTATTAAGCCTATTTCGAGACCCCCAAACATGTCCAAAAGCCGTACCTTGACTTGATACAGATTGCGTTTGTTGAATAGCAAATATACGCTCATCGTTATTATCGATACGTATAGCTTCTTCATAGCTTTCTAATAGTTTATACCCTTGAGCAGTATCTTCTAAATCAAGAACTTCTCCCAATTTAGTTTCTGCTAATGCCATAGCACTTGGATCCTCTAAGGGCAAACCCGCCATAGTTAAATATACTTTTGCAAGTAAGAACTTTGCTGTGGCCTGAATAGGTCGCCCTATTTGAGCATCACCTCTCTTATCGCTAGGCAAGTTTGTTTCAGCCTCTTGTAAATCTAAAATAATTTGCTGGTACACCTCTGCTATTGGTGTTCTGGGAAGTTGTGCCTCTTCGGCCGTAACAGCAGGCTTTAATGGCATTGGAACGGCACCAAAAAGTTGAATTAGATTGAAAAAAGACCATGATCTTAAAAATTTAGCCTCAGCTATTATTTCCTTTCTTGCTGTTTCCTCTTCACTTTCAAACTGTCTCCCTTCTAGTTCTGCAATAAGAACATTAGATCTAAATATACCTTGATAAAAGGGGTTCCAAACTCGAGGTAAAGAAATGGCATCAGTAGCATCGGTAGTATAGTTCGCCCATTGTCTCCTCCAACTAATTTTAGATTGTATTTTTGGAGAAGGCACCACAGTTAATGATGACAAACCAAAATCATAGAGGCTAACAGCCCTGTTATACGAATTATAAATTGAGGTCACTGCCACTTCGGCCTCATCTACATTTTGATAAAAATTTGATGGGCTGATTTCTGAATATACTTCTTCTTCTAAATTAGAACAAGCTACGAGACCGGCCAGTAGAATTATATATTTTAATTTTTTCATTATTATTTTATTTAAAATTAAACATTTAATTAGAGACCAATGTTTATACCAAGTGTAAACGTTTGAGCTCTTGGGTAAGAAGCAAAATCTATACCTTGAGCAAGATTATTACCGCCACGTATATTAACTTCTGGATCAAAACCGGAATAGTCTGTAATAGTAAAAAGATTGGTTGCAGTGGCATATACCCTTGCGGATGCTATTGCCTTAATTTTTGCAACAGGAATATTATATCCTATACTTAGGTTTTTTAACCTGATGTATGACGCATCCTCTATAGTAGCAGAGTTTGGCGCGAAAAAACCTCCATTACCCCCAGTATAATTAGGGTATCGGATATCATTTGTAGGGTTTTCAGGCGTCCATCGGTTATCATACCAATCTTTAAAAGCATTGTTAACAATCCTACCTGTACCTAGAAATGAGTTATTGAGATTCATCACATCATTCCCAATAGACCCCTGTAAAAACACACTTAATGTGAAATTTTTATATGTAAAATCGTTGTTCCAACCGAAAATATAATCTGGATTTGGATCTCCTATAATGCCGCGATCTAAACCACTTATAACACCATCAGGAACTCCTTCTGGACCACTTATATCTTGGAATTTATATTGGCCAGGAACTTGGTTTCCGTTTGTTGGAACTGTTGCTGTGCCAGAAGTATCAAAATCACTTTCTTGAAGTATACCTATTACCTTAAGCCCGTATAAAGCACCAAATGGCTCACCTACCCGCATAACGTTTGTCGGGTCTGTTACAATATTTGTGGCTGGTCCAGGGCCAAATATATCCGCATCATTGTCTCCAAGGCTTAAAACGGTTGCTTTATTATTACTCCAGTTAATGCTTGTATTCCATTTAAAATCTTTATTGTCTACAATATAACCTCCTAACGCAATTTCAAATCCTTTGTTTTCAATACTACCAGCATTGGCAGTAAGAGAGTTTATTCCGGCTGAGTTTGGAAGTGGGAAATTTAACAATAAATCATCAGTAGTTTTATTGTAATAATCTACAGAAGCAGTAAATCTGTTTTTTAAAAACCCTAAATCCAATCCAATGTTAAACTGCTTTGTCTTTTCCCATTCTAAATCTGGGTTTCCAATTCTAATAGGAGCTAAACCTGAATATAGAATATCTCCATATACAGCATTCGCAGTACCTAAAAGGGTTAAAGATTGTAATGGCGATATAGATTGAGAACCTGTAATACCATAACTAGCTCTTAACTTCAAATTAGACACCGTTTCTGATTCTTTTAGAAAATCTTCATTTGATACAGTCCAACCTAGACCTACAGAGGGGAAATACCCCCATTTTTTATTTTCAGCAAAAACACTGGATCCATCTGCTCGAGCTGTTAATGATAAGTAATATTTTTTATCGTAATTATAATTAAATCTAGCGTAGTAAGAAGATAAAACTCTTTCGATCCTAGAACTTGTAGGTATTAAAGGATTTAAACCCAAACCAACATTATCGGTCTCTAAAATATCAATTGGAAAATCGTCCACAATAGTATTCAAACGACGTGTGTTATCAATTTGGTATGAATAACCGCCTGTTACATCCAAATTACTTTTCTCAAACGCTTTGTTGTAGGACAAATAAGATTCAATTAAATAATTACGATTGCTACTAACGTTATAAACAGCCCTAGAATTACGTAATCTACCTTGTCTGGTTGTTTTAGGGAAATAAACTTCTCTTCGGCTGTTTGAACTATTCGTACCTGTTGAAAGGTTAAAGGTTAAATTTTCTGTTATTTTATATCTTGTTAAGATACTTAAAATTAAATTCTCATTATAGGTTTCATTCCTTGTGTCTCTTAGCTCCACCAAAGGGTCCGTAAAAAAATTACTAGTGCCGTCACCTTCGTCAATAGGATCATCGGGAGTTGCTGTTGGAGCATTTTTATAGGCTGAAAAAACAGATCCTGAGTTTATAATAGAACCAGACCCTTCGCCTGACCTGTTATTCAATGAGCGCACATAATTGACAGATGTACTGGTAGTTAAACGATCAGTAAGGTTATTATCTACATTTAACCTGATATTTGCTCTAGAAAAATCTGTAAACTTCACAATTCCTTCATTTTTCAAGTAATTAGCCGATAAGAAGTATCTTGACTTGTTTCCACCTCCAGAGGCCGTAAGTTGATATCTGTTGGTCATAGCTGTTCTCAAAATCCTATCTAACCAATCTGTAGTCGTTGCATTTTCAGGCAAGGGTCTATCAACCCCATCAAACAGCAAAGGCGCACCGTTTATAGTAGCCACTTCATTTCTCCATTCAGCATACGTTGGTCCATCCAAAACTTCTGGAAAATCTTTAATATCACTAAATCCAGTTTCTGCTGTTAAATTAATTTGAGTAGCTTGCTCGTAATCCCCTTTTTTTGTAGTAACAATTATTACCCCATTTGCACCACGAGAACCATAAATAGCAGTTGACGACGCATCTTTTAAAACCTCAACAGATTCTATTTCGGCAGGGTTCAAAAAACTTAAAAGGTTAGATGAAGTTTGGTTACCTTCTCCTGCTCCCCGAGCACTCGCTTCTCCACCCGTAGGCATTGGATAACCATCTATAACAATTAAAGGTGAATTATCTCCCAATATAGAGTTATTACCCCTAATTCTAATGGTAACTTCACCTCCAGGTTCGCTAGATGTATTGGTAATGTTTAACCCTGCTGTGCGACCTTGTAGGGCCATATCAAACGTAGGAACTGGCATTTTAGCAATATCGTCTCCTTTTACAGATCCTACGGAACCTACTAAATCAGCTCTAGTTTGTGAACCATAACCAACCACCACCACGGCATCAAGCCCTTCTGCGTCTTCTTCAAGAACAACATTGACTGTAGATTTTCCAGCTACCGACATCTCTTTGGTGCTAAATCCCAAATAAGAGAAAACCAGCACTTGTTCACCAGATACTAACTTTATATTAAAACTACCTTCAAAATCAGTTACCTGACCATTTTTTGTTCCTTTTTGAATAATATTCACCCCAGCCAATGGCATACCATCTTGCGAAGTAACTCTACCACTGACTGTACTCTCTTGAGAATACATTCCAAGAGACATTAAAACAAAGCACAAGAACAGTACTTTATTCTTAGTTTTTTTTAGTTTGTTTTTCATAATTTGTTTGATTTTAGTTAATTGGTTTAGCACAATGTTTAAATTGTATCTTGTAAATCTATATCATTTCAGATAGAATTGCATCCTGTCGAATCTGCTCAACCCCTATAGTTATTCACTTACTGGCTGTTGTATGAACCATGACCAAAAAAATCTACACTCTCATAATTGTTAAGAAACCCATTGACATTAGCTTTGTTACGCTATGTTGCCCTAATAATAAAAGGTTATTATCTTCTCTGAATAATTACGGAACAAGACTCAATGAAGGGCGTTTTAAATTGTTTTGCAAGAAATATTCTATTAAGAAAAATCCTGTTGTTTCTAGCCCGTTTAAGCGGTTACACTCTTAGCTTCAAAAATAGTATCGTTATACTGATTACTATAAGCCTGTACATCATCAAGACGACACAAGTTTTTATGCCGATTCTCTGTGGATAAAATTAAACGGCACTTTGTAATTCCCTCTTTCCTTGTTTAAAATCATTTTGGCAGCCATATCTCCCATAACATCATAATCTGTAGATACCACTGAAATTCCAAATAGATTTTTTAAGGGGGTATCGTTATAAGAAACAACCCCAATATCTTCTCCTAATTTATACTCCTTCTCCCTTACCTGTTTAACAAAAGCAACCAATTCAGACTCCTCGATAATAATAAACAAATCCCCTTTGGCGATAACCATATCGTGAGACACTTCATCTACAACTTCAAAATCAAATTGGTGCATGCTGCAAAACTTTCTTATGCCATGAAAAATTCTTCGTGGGTATGGGCAAATAGATTCTTGTGGATACACCAGTGTTATTTTTTGGTATTTACACAATGTATGCAACCCCTCCATTAAGGCACTGTAAATGTCTTTTTCAAAATCTTGATATACCGTTATAATCTGATTTTGATAAGAGTTTAAACCGTTGTCCATTAAAATAAGTTTGCTTTCAGGGATTTTTTTCAAAGCATGAGACACTCTTGGGGTCATTCCTGTATGCTCTTTGTTCTCTGTTTTAAAATGAGGCATTACCACATAATAATCATAAGACAGCTTACGCTCTTCCAATAAATTTAAAAACAATGTTTCGTCGCTATTGTAAATATGTAGGTCAATATGCACATTTGATCCAATTGTTTGCGCAAAGGCATTATAAATTTTCATTTTATCAGCACTCAACCTATTTATTAAAAACAAAATATTAACCTTTGATATAAGCTGTGTTTTTGCTACATAAAAACCTTTACCCCTTACAGACGAAATCACATTACGCTTCTTTAAAATATTATACGCCTTTTCAACAGTATCTCGAGACACATAAAAATTTTCGCTAAAACTATTAATCGATGGGATTTTTTGATCCATTACCAAATTTCCAACAGAAATATTATGGATTATCGATTTTACAATTTGTTCATATTTAGATTCTCTTGAATAATCATCGATTTTAATAAGGCTGGTCATTTCCATATCAGTAAAGTTTAGTGGTTAAAGTATTGCCTGTAAATAATAGCATGAGAAATAGTACCCCATTTCATGCCAACACAAAGCAGCATATAGCAATATTACAATGTTTCCGCCTCCCAACTGAGGAGATATGTTTTCGTCAAGGGGGGGCAATTTCAAACTTTTACGGGGCAAATGTGTTTAATTTGGGGGGCAAATGTATTCGCTATTCGTTATTTTTAAATAAGAACACACAAACACACCTCTCTCCTTTAAACGGGTTTACCAATTTAAACCAAAGACGATGCACCAAAGGTTTTAATCACCACTTTAGAGGTTTGCTAAAACCACTTGTTTACTTGCACTTTTATATAAGTATATTTTTACTCTTTATAAAATCTTGTAGATAAAAACATAAATTCGATTTGATACGCCCTTCCTTTTATGGTCTAAAAAAAACAGCCCACATGTTTTCAAAATAAGCCACAAAACAGATTCATAAAACACCACTATTTTTCACATCTGCCAACACAAAAGCACCCGCAAAAAACAAATACTGACAGAAACTACAGGATGCAAAAATCCAATTTTAGCCATAAGTTTGTTAATCCAAGAACTACCCCTTTGTAAATTTCACATTCAATTTAAAAAAAGACAAATGAAAAAAATCACATTAATATTTCTATCACTTATCCTGCTTTATTCGTGCGAAAAAAAAACAGACAACAGCATAACCATCAGCAAGATAACAGTTAATTATTTTGACAATCCTTGGGGTATTGATGACCCTAATCCAAGCATTAATTGGATTATGACATCAAACGGTAGAAACAAAAAACAAACCGCCTACCAAATTAAAGTAGCCAGTTTAAAAGAAGATCTAGACAATGATAAAAACATTCTGTGGGATTCTGGCAAATTAATATCTGAACAAAACTCACAGATACGCTATGCTGGCAAAACGCTACAATCTGGCCAACATTGCTATTTTAAAATTAGGGTTTGGGATGAAAACGACGTGGCCTCGGCCTGGAGCGAAACAAATATGTGGACTATGGGTCTGCTCAAAAAATCTGACTGGAAGGCTAAATGGATTGGTTACAAAACAACAGATAAAAACAAAAAGGACACTTTACATTTACCGCCCCCGCCATATTTAAGAAAATCGTTCACCACAAAACCTAACATAAAAAACGCAACACTGTACATAACTGCTCTTGGCGCTTTTGAAGTATCACTAAACGGAAAAAAAATAGGAAACGATTTATTGGCCCCCGGTTGGAGCGATTACAACAAACGCATTTATTACAAAACCTATAATGTTATTGATTATTTAAAGAAAGGCGAAAATACTATTGGGGCTATTTTAGGCGATGCTTGGTATGCCGGTTATGTTGGCCCAAAAGTATTATCAAAACCAAGAAACAGAGAATTATACGGCCTACACCCTGGTTTACTATCTCAATTAGAAATTGAATATGATAATGGCGATAAAGACATTATAACTTCAGATGAAAACTGGAAAGCTAACGAAGGCCCTTTTGTTTATGCAGATTTACTTATGGGAGCTGAATATAACGCCAATTTAGAGTTAACAAATTGGAACACCAACAACTATGACGATAAAAATTGGTCGCCTGTCTACATCCACCAAGGAACAGAAGGTGTGATTCAGGCATATCCTGGAAATAGCATACAAGTATATGATGAAATTATACCCATTGAAATTACAGAACCTGAAAAAGGCACATATATCTTTAATTTAGGGCAAAACTTTGCAGGGCACGCAAGACTACAAGTACAAGGAAACAAAAACGACACCATAGTTATCCGGTTTGGAGAAAGACTACATGACGATGGTAAATTAATGACAGAAAACTTAAGGTTTGCGCGTGCTACAGACACTTACATTTTAAAAGGTGAAGGTGTAGAAACTTGGGAACCAAAATTCACTTATCATGGATTTCAGTATGTTGAAGTTACAGGGTTAAAAACAAAGCCAACCAAAGAAACCATTACTGGCATACCCTTTGGGTCTTCGATCCCTTTTGAAAGCTCCTTTACATCATCCGATGAAATACTAAATAGAATGTACCAAAATGTGATATGGACACAACATTCTAATTTTATGGAAGTTCCTACAGACAGCCCGCAGCGGGATGAACGTTTAGGATGGTTGGGCGACGTACAAATTTTCTCGAGGTCTGCACTATACAATGCCAACATAGGTGCATTTAACAGAAAATGGTTTGCAGATCTTCGTGATGCGCAATACGATAACGGACCCTATGCCGTTTTTGCCCCTAGGCCTTACCCTAAATTGGTTTGGTATTCTCCAGGGTGGATGGAAGCAGGTGTAATGGTGCCTTACAACACTTACAAATTCTACAATGACACCAAAGTTATTGAAAACCATTACGAGTCTATGACACGATTTATGGATTATCATATAGAAAAAAGTAAAGTACATAAATTTTACCCAGAGCACTCATTTACAGATGCAAGACCTATAGGTGGTTTTGGAGATTGGTTGTCCATGACCGACAAACACCTTTCACATGATATACTTGCATCTATGCATTACCAATATGCATTAAAGATTATGTCTGAAATGAGTGCTGCCATTGGTAATCAAGAAAAGGCAAACTATTATAAGGTATTATATAACGAATCGGTTACCGCATTTATAAAGCACTATATAGATGAAGACGGAAAATTTCAAATTGATGAAGCTGTTTACGGAGACGGAAAAGGTTATTTTGAAGGAGAAAAAGGCTTTACAGGTCACACGCAATCGGCTTACGCAACAGCTATTTATTTTGATTTATTACCCCCTAACCTAAAAGAAAAAGCAGGAAAACATCTTGTGGATTTATTAGCTAAAAACAACAACTTGCCATCCTCAGGTATTTTGGGGATTAGACAATTATTGCCAGCACTATCCTCTATTGGGCGCTCTGATTTGGCTTATGAAATTTTATTAAAAAAGGATTATCCTAGCTGGGGTTTCCAGATTAAAAATGGCGCCACTACAATCTGGGAAAGATGGAACAGTTACACACCTGAAAATGGTTTTAACGGAGAAATGAATGCCGAAATGAATTCTTTTAACCATTATGCCTTTGGGGCTTTTTCACAATTTCTGTTTAGCGACATTGCAGGCATAAAAACCAAAGACGCCGGTTTTAATAATATTATAATAAAACCTAAATTAGGTAACATGTCACTATCTCACGCCAGCGGCAAATACGCTTCTATAAACGGAAACATTACCTCCTCTTGGTCCATAGAAGGCCACTATTTTAATTTAGAAGTAGAAATACCCGTAAACACCAGCGCAACCGTTTACATCCCTTCAAAGGAAGGCAATAATGTTTTAGAGTCTGGTCATGAAATAGATTCAAATCTTATAAAGTTCTTAAAACAAGAAGGAGAATATAAGATGTATGAAATCGGGTCAGGAAGCTACAAGTTTAAATCTGAAATATAATTTTATCTCTAAAAGGTTGAACAGAATTAATATGCCAACAAAAATAAGGCTACTCTATATAATTCTAATATCATTAGTACTATATAGTTGTCGATCAGAGTCAAAACAGGAGCTTACAAGTAGTTACTTAAGTACGGATGATGAAGACATTCTAAACGGCAAAGTAATATTTGAGCAAAAATGCAGCTACTGCCACAACTTTAATCAAGACGCCATAGGCCCCAACCTTAGTGGAATTACAAAAGAAGTTAGTGTGCAGTGGATAAAGGAATTCATAAAAAACCCGTCTTTAGTGCTTTCTGAAAATGATGAAAGAGCACTTGCATTGCATGAAAAATACAAGATAAATATGCCTGGGTTTCCAGATTTATCTGAAAAAGAATTTAATGAACTTATAAGCTATATTAATTCGTTTTCTAAAAAGAAAGCAACCAGCAACACCAATCTAGGAAATCCTATTGATAACCCGATTGAAGACACGCTGGTTTATTCTGATATAAATGCAAATATAAAATTTGTTGCTCAAGTACCTGCATCTGCAAAAAGTCCAACATTAGCACGAATAAATAAATTGGATTGTGCCGGTAATTCTGGGCGGATTTTTATCAACGATTTGAGAGGCAAACTTTATGAATTAAATAACAACCAGCCTAAATTATATGCATCAATTTCAGAATTCAACAAAAATTTTGTTCACGAACCTGGATTAGGCACCGGGTTTGGAAGCTTTGCATTTCATCCTAATTTTGAAAAAAACGGATTGTTTTACACCGCTCATTCAGAAAAGCCATACACTAAAAAAGCCGATTTTTTTCTTCCAGACAGTATCCCTACAAAAATGCAATGGGTGGTTAAAGAATGGAAAAATAAAGACCCAAAAAGCACCAGTTTTGAAGGAACTGTTCGAGAACTGCTGCGCATTGATTTTGTAACCATCATGCATGGTATTCAAGAAATTGCTTTTAACCCAACTAGCTCTAAAAATGAATCTGATTACGGAATGCTCTACATTAGCCTTGGAGACGGAGGCAGTGTGGGTCAAGGCTTTCCAGAGGTTGCATTGCACGAGGGGTCGCAAGTTTGGGGCACTATTTTAAGAATAGACCCTAGCGGAAACAATAGTGGCAATGGTAAATACGGAATTCCAACAGACAATCCTTTTACTAAATCTAAACAAAAGAAAAAAGAAATTTGGGCTTATGGATTTAGGAACCCAAACCGAATTTGCTGGAACACAAAAGGACAAATGTTTGCTACTGATATAGGACATAAAATAGTAGAAGAAGTAAACCTTATAGAACCCGGTAAGTTTTATGGCTGGCCCATTCGCGAAGGCACTTTTGTTCTAAACACCTTTGGGAACCAAAGTTTAGCCTATCCGTTACCACAAAATGATGACGAATACGGAGTTACATATCCCGTAATTGAATACGACCACGATGACGGGGTAGCTATTAGTGGAGGCTTTTTTGCCCAAAAACCGCCCTTTAATGGGAAATATATATTTGGAGATATACCTGTTGGCACCATTTTTATAGCGGATCTTTCTGAAACGAAACAAAGAAACATTAAAAAATTAAACATCGTATTAAATGAAAAACAAACAGATTTCGCACAACTTATCAAAAAAAATCGTGTGGATCTCAGGTTAGGCCAAGATTGCAACGGAGACATATATATGTTAACTAAAGCAGATGGAAAAATTTATAAAATAACTTATTAATAGTAAAACATTAAAACCACTATATAGCAGAAAAGTATAGATTTGCTCTATGTGCCATTAACAAACTTAAATATATAAAATGACATTTTTTGTAGGCATATTACTCGTAGCATTAGGAGGAATTTTAGAAGGCCTTTTCTCTGTTCCTGTTACCAAGGTAAAAACTTGGGAGTTTGAGAACATATGGGGCATTGGTTCACTTTTGGCTCTTTTATTACTACCCTGGCCTTTATCATATCTTTTTGTAGATAATTTATGGCAATTATATAGCGCCATTCCCAATTCAGTATTAATTAGCGTTATTTTTTGTGGGATTTTCTGGGGTATTGGAGGAATATACTGGGGGCGGGCCATTGCTGCTCTTGGGATGGCTTTAGGCGTATCAATACTTATGGGGCTTATTAACGTTTTTGGCTCAATTGTACCACTATCTGTATTTGAACCTAACAAACTCTTAACAACAGGTGGCTATATATTAATATTGGCCATTATTGTAATGATTATAGGTGTAGTAATAATATCAATTGCTGGTCAAAAGAAAGAAGAGGCTTTAAATACGCGAGACCATAAGAAAACTGGAACATTTCGTATTGGCATCTTATTTTGTTTAATTTCTGGCATCCTTTCGGCTGCCGTTAATTTTGCATTTATTATTGGCACTCCAATAACGGAGGAGGCTTCAAAAATGCAGGTACAAGACTACGCAACAAGTTTTGCAATTTGGAGCCTTGTGTTTACAGCTAATTTTTCCATTAACACTTTTTACGGTTTTTATATGATGATGAAAAAAGGAACGCTAAAAAACTTATCTAAAGGTCGTTTTTCTAAAGAGTGGATAGGAGCCATTTTCATGGGTATAGCGTGGCCAGGTGGCATTATCATTTATGGCATTGGCGCAAATGCCATGGGACCTTACGGTGCTTATGCTGGATTTCCTATGATGATACTGGCATCCATTCTGGCTGGAAACCTAGCAGGCGCATTAGGCGGTGAATGGAAAAACTCAGGAGCAATTCCCCGCCGTATTATGGTTACAGGAATTTTAGTGTTATGTCTAGCATTTACACTTTTAGGGTATTCCACTTATGTAATGAATGGGTAACTGCTTAACACCAATAGAGAAATGGAAAACTTATCAATAATTGACTCACACATACACCTTTGGGACATACAACACTTAGACTACCCATGGTTAAGCCAGTTTCCTAAAATAAACAGAACTTTTTTATTACCTGATTACGATATTGCCACAGCCGGACAGCTTGTAGAAAAAATGATTTTCGTTCAAGCCGAATGTAAACCCTCTCATTTTTTAAAAGAAATAGAATGGGTTGAAGCTCTTGCCCAAAAAGACAAACGGCTAGCTGCCATAATTCCTTGGGCTCCTATACATACTGGGAATGCTGCGGCAGAAGTATTAGAGCAGTTTGCCCAAAACCCAAAAATAAAAGGCGTAAGGCAACTTATTCAACCTAAAGAGGACATTAATTTTTGTTTGCGTCCAGATTTTATAGAGGGCATAAAACTTTTAGGAAAAAATAACCTGCACTTTGAATTAACAATAAACCCAAACCATTTTCCTGCCGTTTTAAAACTTGTAGAAAAATGTCCGGATACGCGGTTCATCTTGAACCATATCGGCAACCCAAATATCATAAAAAACCAGCTCCAACCCTGGAAACAATACCTAAAAGCTTTTGCTTGTTCAGGTATTCACTACTGTAAATTTTCAAACCTAGTTTGTAACGCCAATTTAGAGCATTGGCATATAGATGACTTAAAACCTTATTCTGACACGGTCATTGACGTTTTTGGCCCTGAAAAACTAATATGGGGAAGCGACTGGCCCCATGCACTTCGTGCATCATCTTGGTCAAAATGGTTTAAAACCGCGGTTTCTTTAACAGAAGGACTAAACGAAAAAGAACGCGCTAAAATTTTTAGGACTAACGCCATTCGCTTTTACAACTTATAATTTAAACAACTATGAATAACACATTATATAAAACCAACCATGCTTTTGTTCCGAAAAGATTTGAAGGAAAAGTGGCTATTGTTACTGGCGGAGCTTCAGGTTTAGGACGTGCTATTACCGAAGAATTTTGCAAAGAAGGCGGTAAAGTTCTATTTACAGACATTAGCGAATCGGGCAAAATAAAGCAAGAAGAAGATGCCAAAAATGGCTATAACACAACATTTTTAATGGGCGATATGGGAGACGAAGCATTTTGCAAGGCCTGTGTAGTCGAAACAAATAAAAAATATGGCAAAATTGATTATTTGGTCAACAACGCTTTTTCTTTTGCCGCAGCAGGAATGAATGCTAAAACAGAAGATTGGATGCGAAGTTTTAAAGTAGGGCCTTTGGCCTATGCAAGAATGGCTCAAGAAGTTTACCCTTACATGAAAAAATATGGAGGTGGTGCTATTGTAAATATTTCGAGTATTTCCGCTCATATAGCTCAAAAAGACCGTTGGACGTACAACACCTCAAAAGGAGCTGTAAACCAACTAACCAAATGCCAAGCTCTAGATTTTGCGCCCTATAAAATACGGGTAAATAGTGTAGACCCTGGGTGGATATGGACTAAAGAAACCGATAAAGCCGCAAATCTAGATGGAGGTGGCCGAGAAAAATGGGACCCTATTTGGGGGCGTTTTCATATACTAAGACGTATGGGGCTGGCTATTGAAGTCGCAAGACCCGTACTCTTCTTATTAAGTAACGATGCTTCTTTCATTACGGGCACTAATCTAGCCGTAGATGGAGGATATCTTGCTATCGGATCAGAAGGTTTAGGAGAAAATACTATAAACGCAGGATCTCAATAATTTATAAGTTAGTTTCATAATTATGATTGAAGCACATATAATAGAAATCGAAAAAAAACTTGGAAGCAATAAAGTTCTACTAGGAGATAAAGTTAGAGAAAGATATTCCCACATATGGGAAACAGACAAACCTTTACTTGCCAAAGCGGTAATATTTCCATTAAGCACCCAAGATGTTTCAGACGTTTTAAGCATTTGCCATAAAAACCACCAACCCGTTGTTGTACATGGAGGGTTAACTAACCTAGCCGGCAGCACTGAAACCAATGCTGATGAGATTGTTATATGTATGGAAAAAATGAATACTATAGAAGAATTCGATATTTCCAGCCGAACAATAACGGTACAATCTGGAGTAATTCTAGAATCCATACACCAAGAAGTAGAAAAAAAAGACTTACTCTTTCCAATTAACTTTGGCGCAGAAGGGTCTGCACAAATTGGTGGCGTTATTGCAACCAATGCTGGCGGACTTCGTGTTTTCCGTTATGGCATGACCAGAAACCTCATTTTAGGACTTGAGGTGGTTTTAGCCGATGGGACTATTATCTCTTCTTTAAAAAAAATCATAAAGGATAATTCGGGATACGATTTAAAACACCTGTTTATTGGCTCTGAAGGGACATTAGGCGTAATCACTAAAGCCGTATTAAGACTTCAGCAAAAACCAAAAAGCAGAAGCAGTGCCTTTGTTGCCATGAACGATTTTAATAAAGTAATCGCTTTTTTAAAATTTATAGATGCCGGATTGGCAGGCATTTTAAGTGGTTATGAATTATTATGGGAACGCAATTTCAAAGCCATGACTGCGCCTGCTACAAATATCCCCAAACCCCTTCCCTATGGTTACAAATACTATGTACTTATAGAGGGCTTGGGCAGTAATCAAGAACAAGACCAGCAAAAATTAGAAGAATTATTAGAAGAAGCTTTAATAGATGAACTAATTTTAGATGCTGCCGTATCGCAATCAGTGAAGCACACCGAGTTGTTCTGGAGAATCCGTGAAGATGTAGATATTTTAGTAGACCAATGTAACAATGTACAAAACTTTGATATTAGCCTTCCCATTTCTGAAATAGGCACCTATGTAGATTCTATTTTTGACATTTTAAACAAAATACCTGAAGTAGAAAACTTTTTTGCACATGGGCACGTGGCCGATGGCAACATTCATTTTCTAATCAGTAAAACCAATAATAGTCAAGACCTAACAGATAAAATTAATAAAATTATTTACGCCCCATTAACAGACCTAGGAGGCTCAGTATCTGCCGAACACGGCATAGGATCTCATAAAAAAACGTATCTAAAATTTTGTCGTTCAAATGAAGAGATTCAATTAATGCGCTCTATCAAAACTACTATGGATTCTAGAGGTATTTTGAATAGAGACAAAATAATTAATTATCATAGTTAAGAACTGTACACAAAACAAGCTAGTCCGTTTTCTTAATATAAATTTTCAGCAAATTACTATTGTCCTATTTCATTACGCATTAACAATTCCCTATTTGCAACAAGCTTATGTGTCCCTAACAAAAAAATATTCCTGTTTATTTTAAAACCCTTAACTTTACTAAAACCTAATACACATACATGGCCGAATACAAAGCTTAAGGTATATTAGTTGGCGTATCATCATTTAAATTGAAAATTCCGTTTTTACAAATTTTGAATTTACAGATTTACTCAATATTTTTAAATATAGAGTGGGCTATAAGGTATTTGTATGCTAACAATGAAATCTAGAAGTTCCTTAAACTTAGATAATGTAAAACATTAAACCAAGGTTTTTATTACAAGATAAATGATTATAACTGCAAAAAAAACTCATTTAGCTAGTGTTTTTTTTCTCATCCATATGGCCTTGTTTTCCCAATGGCGAATGCAGCAAACTGGAGTGGAAGAAGGCTTATCACACAATAGAGTTACAAGTATCATTCAAGATAGAAACGGCTATTTATGGTTTGGCACCCTAAATGGAGTTAATAAGTACGATGGTTATTCCATGAAGTTATATGACTATGGATTAGACGATAAGGGTTTAAGCAGTAGTGTTACCTTTAAATTGTTTGAAGATAAAGATGGCTATATATGGGTAGGCACAATAGCGGGTCTCAATAGAATAAATCCAGATACAGGAAAAATAGACACTTACTTTAAGGATGGCGATAGTCCAGATTTCACAGGCAAAAACAGGATATATCAGTCAGATTCGGGTATTTTATTTGTAAATTATTTTGATGGAGTTAAGTTTTTTGAAATAGACAACAAAGGAAAACTAAAATATGATTTCTTTTTGAACAAACATAGTGGGGTAAAACTCGATATTACAAACATCAAACCTTCATCAAATGGTAAATTTTGGCTCTTAACACCTACAAATGATGTCAAGGTGCACCAAATAGATTTTGAGAAAAATGGCTCTGCACCAAAACTATCTCTAAATTCTACCAATTTTACAAATTCTTTGTGCAAAAGCAATAATGTCGTGCTTGATTTTGTAGAATATCCCAAAAACACCTTGTGGGTTATAAACGATGATCTTGAACTGTTAAAAATAAAACTAAATGACAGTTTAAAAGTTGCTGAGTCTAAAAAAATTGAACTTAAAACAAGTATTTCCACTAGCCAATTTAAAGAACAACGGCTAATTAATATGTCTGGAGATAAAGAAGGTAGAATATGGATTGCAGGAAATAGGCTACTTCTTAATTATAATGTTGAATCTGGAGAGATTAAAAATTTGTCAGAAGACAAACAATTGAAAAACGTTATAGATAATCAAGACTTTCAAAAGATTTTTATAGACAATTCCAATGTATTGTGGTTATGCGCCTTAACAAATGGTCTTTTTAAAATGGATTTAGAAAGTCATTTTTTTTATAATTCAACAGAATATTTAAGTAGCGAGTATTCCTCACAGTTGTTTAAATCTGAGGTAGTCACAATCTGTGAAGACGAAAAAGGGAATTTTTGGTTTGGAACACAAGATGGCATTATTACTGCTCTAGACAAAGACTTGTTAAGAGGCAACATATCCCAAAAAACAGATTTTCCTATAATTTATTTAGACTCGATTAGTGGTATAAAAATAAATAAAGACCCTTTTTTTCCAGAAATTAAACGATTGTTCAGTGACAGAGAAGGCTCTATATGGTTAGGCGCTCTAAATGGCCTTTTCAAGATTGAATACAACGAATCATCACAAGCTTATAAAATCAAGGAAATTGACAATGTAAAAGATAATTTAGGAAATACAATCAATAGTCGAGTTTTTGCAATAGAAGAAGATCGTAAAGGAAATATTTGGTTCGGTCCATGGGAAAAAGGTTTGATAAAAATGAGCTTTAATAAACAAACCAATTCTTATTATACTGTTAATTATAATGCTTTCAGAAAGGATTCTACAAGCCTATCAAGCAATAATGTAAGGGATATTTTAGAAGACAACCAAGGGGTTATATGGATAGGTACTGTTAATGGACTGAATAGATTAAATCGTTCTTCAACTGGTGAAGTAACTTTCAAAAAATTTTATAGTGACCCTGAAGACTCGAACACTTTAAGCAATAACCATATAGTAGATATTCATCAAGCAAAAAATGGAGACTTATACATTGGCACATATGGAGGCGGTCTAAATCGCTTAAGCTATTCTAATAAAAATGATTACAAATTCACTCATTATACAGTTGAAAATGGTTTACCTAGTGATGTTATTTCTCAAATAAGAGAGGATTTTAACGGGAATATATGGTCCATACATACCAGGCAAATTTCCAAACTAAACCCTAGCACAGGGAAAATTATATATTTTGAAAAAAAAGATGGGTTTAATGTTAATCAATTTGCAGATAATGCCATGGAATTTACCTCCTCCGGAATGATGCTCGCGGGAGGCGTAGGCGGATTCACTTTTTTTTACCCAGATAATTTAACCTTTAACTCCCAGAAACCACAAGTAACCTTTACAGATTTTAAACTCTTCAATAGGTCTATAAGCGTAGGTGAAGAAATAGACGGTAAAATCATTTTAAACAAAGGAATTAATGACATCGAAAAAATTGTGCTACCTTATCATTTAAATTCTTTTGAATTGGCTTTTTCGAGCATGCATTATTCTAATCCCAAAAAAAACAGATATAGGTTTGTTTTAGAAGGTTTTGAAGAAAAGTCGCATACTACAATTGGACAAGAACGTAAATTTGCCTCTTATACCAATGTACCTCCTGGAGATTATGTTTTTAAAGTGTACGGCTCAAATAGCGCCTCAGTTTGGAGCGATGTTCCCAAAGAAGTCATGATAACAATTACGCCACCTTGGTACCTAACGACAATTGCAATCATCTTTTTTTTATTCGTTTTTGGCATATTAATTTTTGTAGTTAATAAGGTAAGGTGGAACCAAATAAAACTTAAAAACCAAATAAAACTGGAAAGCGCACTACATGAAAAATCCCAAGAGATGAACCAGATGAAATTAAGGTTTTTTACTAATATTTCCCATGAATTAAGAACACCGCTTACCCTTATAATAGGGCCGCTTCAGCAAATTATGGAAGGGAGCAGTGACACTAAGTATTTACAGCGCCTAAATGCTATCATGTATAAAAATTCCACACGCTTATTAAAGCTAATAAATCAATTACTGGATTTTAGAAGCGTAGAATCAGGAAATGTGAATTTAATCGTAGAAGAAGGCGATTTTGTGAGTTTCTTGACTGAAATTTATAATGCATTCGAAGAAATTGCATCAGAAAGACAAATAAGCTTTAAGTTTAAAACCAGTGAAAAATCTATTGAAGGATGGTTTGATAACGACAAAATAGAAAAAGTGGTCTATAATTTATTATCAAATGCTTTCAAGTTTACACCCACAGGCAGAAGTATTGAACTAATTTTAGATAAAGAAAACACAAATGGCAGTGTTTGTGCTGTTATAAAAGTAGTTGATCAGGGTGTTGGGATAGCAGCTGAAGATTTGCCAAGCGTTTTTGATAGATTCTATCAAGTTAAAAAAGAAAGCAATTCCATACAAACAGGTTCTGGTCTAGGTTTGGCCTACACGAAACGTTTGGTCGAAATCCATAAAGGAAGTATTACCATAGATAGCATTGTGGGCAAAGGCACTACATGCACGGTTTCAATTCCCATATCCAAACAAGAATACGAAGATAGCTCAATGCTGGAGACCCAACCAAATCAGTACAACTTTAGCTTTGTTAAAAATGAAGTAAAAGATTTTAAGAGTGATTTGATTTCTCCCCAAGAAAACCCCAAAAAGATTGAACACCCTAAAGAAACGCCAACATTACTGGTGGTTGAAGATAACATCGACCTGAGAAACTATTTATCAAATTACTTTGAAAAACACTATAAGGTAATAAACGCTAAAAATGGGCAAGAAGGGCTAGACCTTGCTTTAAAAATGAGTCCAGATATCATAATATCTGATTTAATGATGCCTGTTATGAATGGTGCAGAAATGTGTAAAATCATTAAAAACGATATCAAGACAAGCCATATTCCTGTAATAATTCTTACCGCCAAATTAGGATTGGAAAATGAGAAAGAAGGCCTAGAGGCCGGCGCAGATGAATTTGTTTTAAAACCCTTTAATATGGAAATCCTAAGGCTTAGGGTAAACAACATTTTAAGAACGAAACAGCAATGGGCAGAAAAATTCAAAACAAAATCCACACCTTCCAGCTGGAAAGAATTGTCCAATAAATTGGACAAAAACTTTTTAAAAAAATCCTACCAGTTTATTGACAAAAATATAGACAATTCAGATTACACAGTTGAGAAATTCTCAATAGATATGAGCATGAGTCGATCTGCACTTCATAAAAAAATAAAGTCCATTACAGGCCAATCAACCTCAGAATTTATTAGGACTATTCGAATAAAACGTGCTGCAACACTTATTGTTTCAGGGCAATATTCCATTACAGAAGTTGTTTTTATGGTTGGTTTTTCTGATATCAAATATTTTAGAACATGTTTTAAAAGGCAATTTGGTCAAACACCAAGTGAATACATTAAAAGTTTCAAAGCATAGAACTAAACACATATTCTACAACTTTCATTTAAGTCCCAATAAAAAAGTTGCTAAGTTTTTACCTACCCAAGTAAATAGCCTTAAAGGCTATATAAACTAAATTACATTTAAAACTTTAAGCATTTAAAAGCGTTTGGAATCCTTCAATTCTTTAGTTTTATTACCTTTGTGCATCTTTAAAAATGCGATTATGATCTATTCGATGACAGGTTATGGAAAATCTGTGTTGCAACTCCCCACAAAAAAAATAACCATTGAGTTAAAATCGCTTAACAGCAAAAATTTAGACTTGAATGCGCGAATGCCTTCCGTTTACAGAGAAAAAGAATTGACCATTCGGAAAAAACTCGCCAACAAGTTGGTGCGTGGCAAAATCGATTTTTCAATATATGTTGAAACCACTGCAGAAGATACTTCGTCGCAAATCAACACACCTGCCGTTAAACAATATATGGCTCAATTAAAAGAAGTTGTGGATGCCAACGAACTAGATCTTTTAAAAATGGCCATCAGGTTCCCCGATGCATTGAATACCGTTCGCGAAGAAATTGACGAAAACGAATGGCAGGCTATTGAAACAGCCGCTGACAATGCCACTGAAGATTTGATTAACCACCGATTAAACGAAGGCAAAGTGCTGGAACAGGATTTCAATGAACGGGTTATTGCTATCGATTCGATTCTTGAGCAAGTTGTTGCCATGGATCCCGAGCGTGTAAAAGGTGTTCGCGAACGATTGCTAAAAGGCGTTGAAGAACTAAAAGAAAAATACGACGAAAACCGATTTGAACAGGAATTGGTTTATTACATTGAAAAATTCGATATCACCGAAGAAAAAGTGCGCTTAAAAAACCACCTTAATTATTTTACCGATTCGATAAACTCCAAAGAATCCAACGGGAAAAAACTAGGGTTTATTAGTCAGGAAATGGGTCGCGAAATCAATACCATAGGTTCAAAAAGTAATTATGCACCCATGCAACAATTGGTGGTACAAATGAAAGACGAACTCGAAAAGATAAAGGAACAGTTACTCAACGTACTTTAAAAAAAACAAAAATTGGCAACAGGTCAAGATAAAAAACAAGGTAAACTCATTGTATTTTCAGCACCATCAGGCTCTGGAAAAACCACAATAGTTAGGCACTTGTTGGACTTGGAAGATTTGAATCTGGAGTTTTCCATTTCGGCCACTTCAAGAGAAAAACGAGGTACCGAAGAGCACGGCAAAGATTACTATTTTCTGTCGGCTAAAGAATTCAAAAGCAAAATTAAAAACGATGAATTTTTGGAATGGGAAGAAGTGTATCGCGATAATTTTTACGGTACTTTAAAAACCGAAGTGGAGCGTATCTGGGCACTGGGCAAAAACGTTATTTTTGATATTGATGTTTCTGGTGGTCTGCGTATAAAACGTAAATTCCCAAAGGAAACCTTGGCTATTTTCGTGAAGCCACCAAGTGTGGATGAATTGAAAATAAGGTTGAAAAAGCGCAAAACCGAAAGCGAGGACAAAATAAATATGCGTGTAGCCAAGGCCTCTGCCGAGCTGGCCACCGCCCCCCTTTTCGATACCATAATTATTAATGACAATTTGGACCACGCTCTAGAAGAAGCCCACGAAAAAGTCAGTGATTTTATAAATTCTTAAAACCCACCCCGTTTTGAAAATTGGTTTGTTTTTTGGTTCATTCAACCCCATTCATATCGGGCACTTGGTTATTGCCAACCACATGGCCGAACACAGCGATTTAGATCAAGTTTGGTTTGTGGTTACTCCACACAGTCCGTTTAAAAAGAAAAGCACTCTTTTAGATAATTACCAACGTCTGGAAATGGTTTACTTGGCCACACAAGATTACGACAGCCTAAAACCCAGCGATATTGAATTTAATTTACCGCAACCCAACTACACGGTAAACACTTTAGCGCATTTGCACGAAAAGTTTCCGCAGCATGAATTTGCATTGATTATGGGTGAAGACAACCTAAAAAGTTTCCATAAATGGAAAAACTATGAGGTTATACTAGAAAATCACGACCTTTATGTGTATCCGAGAATTTCGGACAATAGAATAGACAACCAATTCCACGGGCATAAAAAAATCCATTTTATCAACGCCCCAATTATGGAACTGTCTTCAACCTTTATCCGTAAAAGTATAAAAGCTGGTAAAAACGTTGAACCCATGTTGCCACAGCACGTTTGGAAATACTTAGACGAAATGAATTTTTACAGATAAAAAAGCCAGCCCATAAAAGAGCTGGCCAAAACTAACATGTCTAGCTGCTATTAACTAAGTTCTTGCTAGTCAAGTGCCGGGATTCGCAATACTTGACCGTGATAAATTTTATCTAGATCTTTAAGCATTGGTTTATTTACTTCAAAAATAACGGGGTATTTTATGGCGTTTCCATAAAATTTCTTTGCTATTTTTCCTAGGGTATCTCCGCTTACCACAGTATGAAACTACGCTTCAGGCTCTACGTTTTCAACAGTCATTTGGTCATCAACAGTGCCAATACCATTTGAGTTTCCAATTACCAACACCACTTTTTCTTTTGTAGCTTGATCGTAAGCAGCTCCTGTAACCGTAGCCTTGTTGTCGTCGATAACGATATTGAGATGTTCTACTTTTAAACCTAAATCGCTGATAGTTTCTTCTAGGTTTTGGGCACTGGCTTCTTCTAATTTTAATTCTTTTGCTGCAGCTTCAGCATTGGTCTTTCCTATGCCAAATACTTTTGCGCCTGCATTTTTAATAAACGTAAATAATCCCAAAATTTGTTTTAAGGTTTGGTACTTTTCGAAACAAAAAATAGTCACATTAAATTAAAACCAAGCTAGCCCCAACTTTAAATCACCTTAAAAAGCGATACTGAAACCGAAAGGTTAAAAAGAAAAAGAAACCGCCTAAAACAAAGTGTTTTAAACGGTTTCTAAACTAAATAACCAACCAAAAATTTTTATTATTAACCTCTTTTACTTTCTCTAGGGTTGTCCACTTTATCTTTTCTATGCTTACGCATTTCATTCTTTGGAGCAGAACGCGTCTCCTTCTTTTCTGATGATTTTAGGTATTGAATATACCCCCTGCCTTCAAATTCATATACCGTTTCAGATGCCGGGTGGAACAACTCAATCTTTCCGTCATTAATAACGCTCAATTCAAAATGTTCATTGCCCCAAGAATCATAATCTAATGTTAAAGTTTTCAGATAGAAATCTCCAGCCACATCGCCAACTCCATATACTCCCGTGTAATCCCATATTAGGTTACTCACGGCAGTTCCTGGTTCATCTTGCGAGCTTCTAAACTCGATGTCGTTGCCTCCGGCCAAAAACTGCAAGTAGTTTTCGTTATCAAACTCATTTAACGCACCGTAGTTACTGGTAAAGGTCTTTTCCCAAGCTTCATATTCCTGAAGGAAATAATGTATATTATCATAAAACACAAAATCGTAATCGAAATTATTGCGCTGGTAACCATCTAAAAAATACGAAGTATCGTTATTGGGGTTGTAAAGTTCAATGGTATTATTATCTATTTCGTACACATCAAAAGTTTCAAATCCATCAATATCGTGATTTACATCCAAAATCATTTCGTAAGCATCATACTCGCCCACATCAATACCAAAGCCGTTGCCACTATCGCCCAAACCTACAATATTGTTATTTGCATAAACGATACCGTTTCTAAACGAAATGGTAAAAGCCTTTTGCAGAAATGGCGTTGTACCGTAACCTTTGGTAGCGTTAATATCAACATACCATAATTCGTAAGCGCCCAATAATTGGTTTATTGAAATTCCGGGTTCTTCAAAATCATCTACTATTACCCGTTCTTCAACTATAACTTCACTATAGCACGATGTAAATAATGTAGCAAATAAGGCAACGCTGAAAAGTATTTTTATGGTCTTCATAATCAAACATTTTTAGGGATTCTGTTAATGGGTTTCAAAACGCGTGCCAAAAAACCCTAGGCTATTGTTTTGCAATCTTAAAAAAGCGTGATATTTTGCGTATTTTTGAAGAGAAAAGATTTTATTTTTTATGGATAAACCTTTAAAATATGCGGTTTTTGGGGCTGGTAGCTGGGCTACGGCCATTGTAAAAATGCTTTGCGAAAATTTAGATGAAATTGGTTGGTACATGCGAAGTGTTTACACCAAGGAACATTTGTTGAGAGAACAGCACAACCCCAATTATCTTAGTTCGGTGGAGTTTCATTTGGAACAATTAAAACTGAGTAACGATATCAACGAAATGGCCGAATATGCCGATGTTTTAATTTTTGTAATCCCATCTGCGTTTGTCCACAGTGAATTGGAAAAGCTGAATGTTGATATTTCCAACAAAATCATTGTCTCTGCCGTAAAAGGTATTATGCCCGAAACCGGTTTATTGGTAGGGGAACATTTTCATGAGGCTTACAATGTACCATACGACAACATTGCTGTAATTGCTGGCCCTTGTCACGCAGAAGAGGTAGCCTTAGAGCGCTTATCTTACCTTACCATTTCGTGCTCAGACGAGAACAAAGCTAAAGCCATTGCCAAAAGTTTAAGCAGCGACTATATCAACACCAAAACCAGTGACGATATTATCGGTATTGAATACGCCGTTATGCTTAAAAACATTTATGCCATTGCCGCTGGTATTGCCCACGGACTGGGTTACGGCGATAATTTTCAAAGTGTTTTAATGAGTAACTCCATTCGCGAAATGAAACGTTTCATTAAAAAAGTACATAAAATGAAACGCAACATTAACAACTCGGCTTATCTGGGCGATTTGTTGGTTACGGGCTATTCGGTTTTTTCGCGCAACCGCATGTTCGGTAATATGATCGGAAAAGGTTACACGGTTAAATCGGCACAAATGGAAATGAGCATGGTGGCCGAAGGCTATTACGCTACCAAAAGCGCCTACCAACTTAACCAAAAAAACAAGAAAAAGGCACAAACCCCTATTATCGATGCCGTTTACGATGTGCTTTATGAAAACAAAAACCCCAAAAAGGTATTTAAAAAACTCACCGAACGGTTGGATTGATTTTGTTTTTAAGAACCATTTGTTATCCGTTTTATGCCTAAAAATAGCCACATCAATTACATTGAACTCAAAGCCTATAATTTAGAGCAAACCAAACAATTTTATTCTGAAGCATTTGGCTGGGCATTTACCGATTATGGGGCGACATACATTGCCTTTGCAGATAGTGGGCTTGAAGGCGGCTTCGAGAAAACCGACCATGAAATTGTAAATGGTGCTTTGGTGGTACTTTACCATGAAAATCTTGACACTATAAAAAGCAGGATTATTTCTTACAACGGAACGATTTCAAAAGATATTTTCTCGTTTCCCGGTGGCAGACGGTTTCATTTTTTAGATCCTTCGGGGAATGAATTGGCTGTTTGGTCGGAAAAGTAAAATGCACCTATTTTAAAAGGCACACCGAAAACAAAGAGCCTTTCCACAGATTTCACTAAAAGAAGAGTGACTCCACCAGGATTCGAACCTGGATCTAAAGTTTAGGAAACTTTTGTTCTATCCCTTGAACTATGGAGCCTTTGCATAAAACAAAAAAGACCTTACATTTCTGTAAAGTCTTTGTTTGCTCCTCAGGCTGGGCTCGAACCAGCGACCCTCTGATTAACAGTCAGATGCTCTAACCAACTGAGCTACTGAGGAAGGTTTTGTTTCGCTTTTGCGAGCGCAAAGATATATATTATTTTAGTTCTCGCAATACTTTTTAAAAAAAATTTTAATTAAAAATCGCTTTATAAATATCATTGCCATTTGCAAACAACACTAAGGCTATTAAAATAAAGAAACCAACCATTTGCGCATACTCCATAAACTTATCGCCCGGCTTTCTTCCAGAAACCATTTCGTAAAGTAAAAACATCACGTGGCCGCCATCCAAGGCCGGAATGGGCAATAGGTTCAATACGCCCAACATAATCGATAAAAAGGCTGTAATGCTCCAAAACGCTTGCCAGCTCCAAAAACTCGGGAAGATATCGTAAATGGCCTTAAAGCCTCCTACGCCTTTGTAAGCCCCTGTACTTGGCGTAAAAATAGCTCCTAATTGGTCCCAATATGATGCCACACGTTCTTTGGCTTTATGCATTCCAACCGGAATAGCTTCAAAAAATCCGTAATCTTTAGTTTGGTAATCGTAATAACCCAAAGCCTCTAAAGTTTCTGGGGTTGATGCCGCAGCATACACAACCCCCAATTTCCCTTCGTCGCTAACTTTTAACGGTAACGATAAACTCTGGTTTTCACGTTTTACGGTTGCAGTTACTTCCTGACCTTTAAATTGTTCTAAACCGTCTCTAACCTGATCGGCATATTTGGTTTTATAATCGTTAAGCGCTAAAAGTATGTCGCCTTTTTGCAATCCGCTGGCCTTGTTGTAAGACGTATCCGGAACTTGCATCACAATAAATGGCTGCCTTAAGCTTATAAAACCACGTTCTTTCGAGTCCATTAACTGAGCTAAAAAGTCTTCTGGCATTGTTATGGTCGATTGCACACCATCACGCTCAATCAACACTTCTTTTCCGAATAGCACCTTTTCAGAAATCTGTGAGAAGGTTTCAATTTTTTCGCCATCAACCGCCAAAATTTTATCACCGGTTTGCAAACCTGCTTTGTTGGCTACGGTACTTTCAATGGCCAATCCGTCTTTTATATTTTCAATCGGCAATACGCTTTCTCCGTAAAAAAAGCTCATACCAATATAGATTAAAATCGCTAAAAGGAAGTTTACAGTTACGCCGCCAAGCATAATAATTAATCGCTGCCAGGCTGGTTTCGAACGGAATTCCCATGGCTGTGGTTCTTGTGCCATTTGCTCGGTATCCATACTTTCGTCAATCATTCCAGAAATTTTCACATAGCCCCCAAGCGGCAACCAACCAATACCATATACGGTTTCACCAATCTTCTTTTTGAACAATGAAAACTTCACATCGAAAAAGAGGTAAAACTTTTCAACCCTTGTTTTAAAAGCCTTTGCCGGGATAAAATGCCCCAATTCGTGCAGAACGATGAGCAACGAAAGGCTTAACAAAAACTGTGATATTTTTATAACAAACTCCATAAATAGTGTCTAACAATTTTTTTACAATCGCACAAAAGTAAGGTTTTAAACCAACTTTATAAAAGACTATTGAAGAATGCAACCGTTTTTAACTGTAATTTAAGATGGCACGAAGTGTTTTCAACAGAAAAATCGTTGTATTTTTGCTAAAATTATATTTTCAATGCTATCTTTTTTTAAGGAATACAAGCGGTTTGCTATTGTTTTTTTAGCCATTTCTGTTATTATCGTTTTTATTATTTACAATACGCTAAATGTGTACCGCCCCTTACCGATTTACCAACCAACCATGGTAAGCACCGAACTTGTTGACAGTACCCTACAATACAAAAAGAAATACCACAAAATAGCCGACTTTAGTTTAATTAACCAAAACGGAAAAACCATAACCCAGGCCGATTATAAAGACAAAATTTACGTGGCTGATTTCTTTTTTACCACCTGCCAGACCATTTGCCCCATTATGACCGACCACATGGCGAAAATCCAAAAGGAAATTTTGAACGACGACGAAATAATGCTGTTGTCGCATTCCGTAACTCCCGAAATTGACACCGTGGCACAGCTAAAACGCTATGCTAAAAAGAAAGGCGTAAACGATAAAAAATGGAACTTGGTTACGGGCGACAAAAAACAAATTTACGATTTGGCGCGAAAGAGCTATTTGGCAGTAAAGGACAATCCGTTTGACGGCCCGTACGATATGATTCATACCGAAAATTTCATGCTCATTGATAAAAAACGACAAATCCGCGGATTTTACGATGGCACCGACCCCGCTGAAATTGAACGTTTACTAAATGAAATTGAAATTTTAAAGGAAGAATACAACCGTTAAAATAGTTAGAGCCTGTTTAAGAATTTATGATTGGAATTGTTATAGACCATTTTTGATGAAGTTCGAGGCGGAATTTTTAAGCATAGCCTCAGCTACGGTTCAAAATTTCAACGCAGAAATGCACAAAAAGGGACATAAGAAAACAATTGACAAATTCCTAAACAGGCTCTTAATATTCACAACAATTTTTTTAGCCTAAATTTTTCCCTTACTTTTGCCTCTTTAAAATCAATCTAAATAAGCTTGCAGAATACCTTAGCACATTTAAAACGAGGCGAAATAGCCGTAATTACAGATGTTTCGTCCATCCATATTCCCTTAAAATTACTGGAAATGGGTTGCCTGCCTGGTAATACCGTACAGCTTGTTCAAGTGGCGCCTTTTCAAGACCCCATGTACCTTAACATTAACGGCTCGCATTTGGCCATTCGAAAAGAAACCGCTGCGCACATACTAATTGAAAAAGTGTCGCATGGGTAAACAAATTAACGTTGCCCTTATCGGCAATCCCAATACCGGAAAAACATCTGTATTTAACGCCCTTACCGGATTAAACCAAAAGGTGGGTAATTACCCGGGTATTACCGTCGAAAAAAAAGAAGGGGTTTGCAAATTGTCACGTGGATTAAAAGCCCACATTATCGATTTACCCGGAACGTACAGCCTTAATGCTTCGTCATTGGATGAGAGCGTTGTAATCGAACTCCTTTTAAATAAAAATGACAAAGATTTTCCTGATGTGGCCGTTGTGGTGAGCGATGTGGAAAACCTAAAGCGAAACTTGCTTATTTTCACCCAAATCAAGGATTTGGAAATCCCAACATTGTTAGTCATTAACATGGCCGACCGCATGGCCTACAAAGGTATTTCGTTGGATATTCCGCATTTGGAAGAACAGCTCAACACAAAAATTGCTTTAGTGAGCACCCGAAAAAAACAAGGCATCGACGAGCTTAAACAACTTATTGAAGGCTACAAAGACCTTTCGACAAAACCATGTTTGGACTCCGCTGAAATTGACAAAGATTATTTCAACAGCTTACACAAAGCCTTCCCAAACCAATTATTGTACAAACTTTGGTTGGTGATTACGCAAGATGTCAACTTCGGAAAAACCGATCGCAACGAAATTGAAACGGTCGCCAATTTTAAAACCAAAAACAAAGCTGACCTTAAGCGTTTACAGCAAAAGGAAACCATTAAACGTTACCAATTTATAAACAACGCCTTAAAAAAGGGGCATGCCATTGATGCTACCAAAGCAAAGGATTTGCGCTCTAAACTCGATAGGGTGTTAACCCATAAAATTTGGGGCTACGCCATTTTCTTTTTCATACTCCTACTCATGTTTCAGGCCATTTACGATTGGTCGGGGGTTCCCATGGATTTTATTGACGAAACTTTTGCTTCATTAAGCGAATGGTCAAAAAACCAATTGCCAGCCGGAGCTTTTACCGATTTGCTGGCCGAAGGCATTATCCCGGGACTTGGCGGCATAGTGATTTTCATTCCACAAATTGCCTTTTTGTTTTTGTTCATTTCAGTACTCGAAGAAAGCGGTTATATGAGTCGGGTAGTATTTTTAATGGATCGTATTATGCGTCGTTTCGGCCTTAGCGGAAAAAGCGTGGTGCCGCTCATTTCGGGTACGGCATGTGCTATTCCCGCGGTAATGGCCACCAGGAATATTGAAAGTTGGAAAGAACGCTTAATCACCATTTTGGTAACGCCATTTACCACTTGTTCGGCCAGACTTCCAGTGTATTTAATTATTATTTCGTTGGTTATTCCAGAAGGGCGCTTTTTAGGTTTGGGTTATCAAGCCTTAACACTCATGCTACTCTATCTTTTAGGATTTGGAACAGCGGTAGGTTCAGCCTATATTTTAAACAAGATTTTAAAAATTAGAAGCAAATCGTTTTTTGTGGTAGAAATGCCCAATTATAAATTACCTCTATTTAAAAATGTGGCTTTAACCGTGGTTGAAAAAACCAAATCGTTTGTTTTTGGTGCAGGAAAAATTATTTTGGCCATCTCCATCATTCTCTGGTTTTTGGCATCCTATGGTCCGGGCGACGATTTTAATAATGCCGAAGAGATTATCATTACCGAATACGCTTCACAGAACCTTTCGGAAGACGAACTGCAACAACACATCGCTTCATATAAATTAGAAAACTCTTTTATTGGAATAACAGGTCATGCCATCGAACCCATTATCCGTCCATTGGGCTACGATTGGAAAATTGGCATTGCCATAGTAAGCAGTTTTGCCGCACGCGAGGTATTTGTAGGCACGTTAGCAACCATCTACAGTGTGGGTAGCGACGACGAAGCCACGATAAAAAACCGAATGGCTGCCGAAATCAACCCTATTTTAGGCGGACCACTGTTCAATTTTGCTTCAGGAATTTCTTTACTCCTGTTTTATGCTTTTGCCATGCAGTGCATGAGTACTTTGGCCATTGTAAAAAAAGAAACCAACAGCTGGAAATGGCCGGTGCTGCAATTGGTGATAATGAGTTCGTTTGCGTATATTGTAGCTTTAATGGCTTTTCAATTTTTGAAATAGAAAAAAATCACCCTCCAATGAACACAATAATCCAAAATACCCTTGTAATTGCGGCCGTAGGTTTTGCCATTATATTTTTGGTTAAAAAGTTCTTTTGGAAAAAGCCTAAAAGCAAAAAGGCCTGCGGAAGCAACGGCGATTGTGGCTGCCATTAATTAATTTATCTATATTTGGTTTCATAAAACCAACAAACTAGATAATGAAACAAAAACACGTATTATTAGCCTGCTTACTTTCTGCATTTACCTTGGTGTCTTTTTCTCAAAGTTCCAAAAAATCCATCAGCTTACTCGATAAAGATTTAAGTCATTTTGATATTTGGTTGAGCATTCCGCACTCAACCGTAAAAGGACTTCCCGAAGGGACCTACCAATCAGACAAAATGAATTCGGGTGATCCCATTGGGCTAAACAACAATTTAAAAAACGTATTTTCTGTAATTGAACAAGATGGCGAACCTGTATTAAAAATTACCGGTGAAATTTTTGGCGGACTCACCACAAAAAAAGAATATGCCAATTACCATTTTAGTGCTATGTTTAAATGGGGCGACAAAAAGTGGGAACCAAGACTAGACCAAAAAAGGGACAGTGGCATTTTGTACCATTGCTACGGTGATCACGGCAGGTTTTGGAACACTTGGAAAACCAGTTTGGAATACCAAGTTCAGGAAACCGATTTTGGCGATTTTATTCCTTTAGGCGGTAATACTGCAAAACCTAAAATAGGTGCTCCCATGGTTGAAATTCGTGGCGATTTTAGTAAAGAAAAGAAATATAATCCCAATGCTGAGATGTATTCGGAAGGCAAAGGTTATATTCAAGCCGTTTCAGAACACGATGCCCCACATGGCGAATGGAACCATTTAGAAATTTACGTGGTGGGCAATGATGCCGTACACCTTATTAACGGACATGTTGTTATGGTGGTTGAAAACGCCAAAAAACACGACGGATCTATTTTAGATAAAGGCCAGATTCAAATACAAAGCGAAGCGGCCGAATGTTATTACAAACAACTTACATTAACACCCATCAAAAAATTTCCGAAAGCCATAAAAAAACAAGTACGGTTTAAAAAGTAAACCTCAGCAGACTTTAAAAAAACCAAAGGCTTCCTAAAAAGTTTAAATTGAAGTAATTTGTCACATTGAGCGCAGTCGAAATGCATTAAAGACAAAGAAGACAATGTTTTCGATTCCTCTCAAAATCACTATCCTCAAGACTTTTTAGACAGCCTCTTGTTGGTACTTATTCTTCTATAACAAACAAATTATTGGCCACAGTTTGCGAAATACTCATTTCGGCACCGTTTATTTTAATCACCATAGAATCATCAAAATCTTCGCGAGACACCACACTGATTTCCGAGCCTAACGCAATCTTATGTTTGTCTAAATATTTTAGGAAGGCCGACGAGGTATCTTTTACACCTACGCAAACCCCTTTGGCATTTTCAGTCAAACTGAACAGCAACACTTTATCCGATTTTTTAATATCGCCAGATTTATCCGGAATCGGGTCGCCATGCGGGTCGTGGGTAGGGTAATCCAACAACTTATCGAGTTCGTTAATTAACTTTTCCGATTTTATGTGCTCCAATTGTTCGGCTATTTCGTGAACCTCATCCCATGAGAAATTCAGCTTTTCAACCAAAAACACTTCCCACAACCGATGTTTTCTAACCACATCGGCAGCAATTTTTTTCCCTTTGCCCGTTAAGGTAGCCCCTTGATAACGCTTGTAATTCACATATCCTTTTTCGGCCAATTTTTTAACCATATCGGTTACCGACGAAGCCTTGGTTTCAATGGCTTCAGCAATACTATTGGTACTCACCGTTAAAGTGCCGTATTTACCCAACTGATAAATGGTTTTAATATAGTTCTCTTCCGTTAGCGTTATCATCCTATTTTAATTTAAATGCAAATATAGTTTAATCATTATTTTAAATCTATTTTTAGGTCAATCTAAATTAATATTTATATTTGCACAAAAATGCACATATATAAAAATAATAAAGTGAAAAATCTAATATTATTAATCAACCTTGTCTCATTCTCATTATTCGGACAAAACATTAGCGGCCGCGTGTTTTCAAATGGCGAGCCCTTGGCCTTCGCCAACGTATACTTAAAAGAAATTTCAAAAGGTGCCACAGCCAACGAAAATGGCGTTTTTAACATCAGCGGAATTGAGCCTGGACAATACCAAATTTCAGCGTCGTTTACAGGATACAAAACCCAAACGAAACCAATTTCTGTAAAGGGCGAAAATTTAACTTTGAATTTTCACTTGGAAGAATCGCAAATGCTCGACGAAGTGGTGGTTACCGGAACACTAAAAGCGGTTTCAAGACTGGAAAGTCCTGTGCCAGTTGAAGTGTACACTCCTACCTTTTTAAAGAAAAACCCTACGCCAAGTGTTTTTGAAGCTTTACAAAATGTAAACGGCGTTCGTCCACAAATTAACTGTAACGTTTGCAATACCGGCGATATCCACATTAACGGACTCGAAGGTCCTTACACGCTTGTGCTTATTGACGGGATGCCCATTGTTAGCGGCCTATCAACCGTCTATGGCTTATCAGGAATCCCTAATTCGCTTATCGAACAGATTGAAATTGTAAAAGGTCCCGCCTCTTCACTTTATGGTAGTGAGGCTGTTGGCGGACTCATAAATATTATCACCAAACTGCCCGAAAATGCCCCTATTGTGTTCGCAGATAGCTACGTTTCCGGTTGGGGCGAAGTCAATACCGATTTAGGTTTTAAAGCCAGATTGGGAGCGAAAACCGATATATTAACAGGAATCAATTATTTTAATTACAGCAATCCTGTTGATAATAACAACGATAATTTCACCGATTTAACGCTTCAAGACCGTATTTCGGTATTTCAAAAGTGGAATTTCAAACGAGCAAACCATCGCGTATTTTCTTTGGCAGGCCGCTATTTTTACGAAGACCGATGGGGTGGTGAATTACAATGGAACCCTTCCTTCCGAGGTGGCGACCAAGTTTACGGAGAGAGCATTTACACCAGTCGTTTTGAGGTGTTGGGAAAATACCAACTGCCCATTGAAGAAAAAGTGCTGTTCCAATTCTCATATACCGACCACCATCAAAATTCGGTATATGGCGACACCCCATATATTGCCGACCAACGTATTGGCTTCGGGCAGTTCACTTGGGATAAACCCGTAAAAAATCACGATTTATTGTTCGGTGCTGCCGCCCGTTACAATTTTTATAACGACAACACCCCTGCTACTGTTGAAGCGGACGAACTGGTAATCCCGTCCCTTTTTGTTCAGGACGAAATAAAACTGAACGAAAAACACAACCTCCTTTTGGGCGCACGCTATGACTACGACAAAAGGCACGGTAACATTTTTACACCAAGAGTGGCTTACAAATTCAAGCCTACAAAAAACGATATTTTCCGTTTAAATGCCGGCACCGGATTCAGAGTAGTGAATTTATTTACCGAAGAACATGCTGCACTTACCGGAGCTCGCGACGTCATTATTGCCGAAGCTCTAAAACCCGAACGCTCATACAACGTCAACTTAAATTATATGACGAAAATTTTCACCAAAAGCGGCGTGATTATCGGGTTGGATGCTTCCACGTGGTACACGCATTTCAACAATATCATTTTACCCGATTACGACACCAATCCCAACCAAATTATTTATGATAATTTAGACGGAAAAGCCATCACCAAAGGGGTTAGTTTAAATGTCGATGCTATGTTTTCCAACGGTATAAAGCTTTTGGCCGGAGCCACACTCCAAGATGTATCGAAAACTGAAAACGGGATTACCGAACGCCAAATTTTAACCGAAAGCTTTACAGGCACCTGGGCAGCATCATACAAAAATTACAAATACAATTTGACGTTAGATTACACCGGAAACCTTTACGGCCCCATGCGTTTACCGCTTTTGGGCGATTTAGACCCAAGACAGCCCGAATCGCCATATTGGAGCATTCAAAATATCCAACTGACTTTTGATGGTTTAAAGAACTTCGAAATCTATGGTGGCGTAAAAAATTTATTGAATTGGACACCCAACAAAGGCAACCCGTTTATTATTGCCCGTGCCCACGATCCTTTTGATGAAAACGTACAATTTGATAACGAAGGAAACGCTGTAGCTACAAACGATAATCCGTATGCCTTAACCTTCGATCCATCATACGTTTACGGACCCAATCAAGGAAGACGACTATTTTTTGGTTTACGCTATACTTTAAATTAAATTTGGTAAAATGAAATCCATAATGGGTGCTTGGCGAACTAAAGGCAACTTCAACTATCACAAGTAAGCTACCTGAAAAAATGTGCCATAAACTTAATACATGAAAAAGCATATACTCCTTTTATCCCTTATCGTATTTACATTCGGCTGCAAAAGTGAAAAAAAATCGAACGATAAACTCAACATAGTCTCCACAACCACCATGATTACCGATTTGGTTAAAAACATTGGTGGCGACCACATCAATCTTCAAGGTTTGATGGGCAGTGGTGTAGACCCGCATCTATATAAAGCCAGCGAGGGCGACGTTACAAAATTGGCCAGTGCCGATATCATTTTTTACAACGGCCTGCATTTGGAAGGTAAATTGGTAGAGGTTTTCGAAAAAATGAAAACCAAAAAAACGATGGCCATATCGGATGCTTTGGATAAAAGCACACTTATCGGTTCGGAATATTTCGCTTCGAATTACGATCCGCACATTTGGTTTAATATTGATTATTGGATCCAAGCCACCCATTTTGTTGCCAATACCCTTTCAGAAGCGGTTCCAGACAAAAAAGAAGCCTTTCAATTAAACGCAACAAAATACGTCGAGCAATTAAAAAATTTAAAAACCGAACTAACCGCGACCATAAACACATTGCCCGAAGACAAGCGCATTTTGGTTACGGCCCACGACGCCTTTAATTATTTTGGCAAAGCCTTTGGGTTCGAAGTGGTAGGCTTGCAAGGCATATCAACCGCTACCGAGGCCGGAGTTCAAGACGTTCAAAAGCTATCGGCCTTCATTATTGAAAATAAAGTAAAAGCTATATTTGTTGAAAGTTCTGTACCCAAACGCACCATCGAGGCGTTGCAAGCGGCGGTCAACTCTAAAAACCATCATGTTGAAATTGGCGGCGAATTATTCTCTGATGCACTGGGAACTTTGGGAACCAAAGAAGGCACTTATATTGGTATGTTTGAGTACAACGTGAATACTATTGTAAATGCGTTGAAGTGAAAAAAGCGAAAAACTAATTTTGTATTGAATAAAATAGCATAAAGTCAAGTCCCCAGTTCGGACGCAGTCCGAATCATCAATCTGCAGAAATAATGAGTGAAAGAGTGAAGACGCGAAACGCAGTTTCAAGCGCGAAACTCTGAAAGGGAATGTTGCCAAAGCAATTTCCTATTTTTGATATGATTTTTTGGTTCGTTTTGTATCGTGACAAAATGAACATTAAAAGGAAATTATGTTACAAAAAAATGACAAAATCCAAAAAGAGACTCCTGCTTCTGCAGGAGTGACTGCCGTACAAATAGACGACCTTACCGTAGCATACAATTACAAACCCGTGCTTTGGGATATCGATTTGGAAATCCCCGAAGGCGTTCTTATGGCCATAGTTGGTCCAAACGGCGCCGGAAAATCCACTCTCATAAAATCCATTTTAGGCATTTTAAAACCCATTGCCGGAAGCGTTAGCATTTGTGGAAAACCCTACGACAAACAACGCGACCAAGTCGCCTACGTCCCCCAAAAAGGGAGTGTAGATTGGGATTTTCCCACTACGGCTTTAGATGTTGTGATGATGGGCACTTACGGTAGTTTAGGCTGGATAAAACGCCCCGGACAAAAAGAAAAAAAAGCAGCCTTGGAAGCCCTTGAAAAAGTGGGCATGCTGCCATTTAAAAACAGACAAATTAGTCAGCTTTCCGGCGGGCAGCAACAACGTATATTTTTGGCCAGGGCATTGGTACAAAACGCTTCCATTTATTTTATGGACGAGCCCTTTCAAGGTGTTGATGCTTCCACCGAAATAGCCATTATCAATATTTTAAAAGCCCTTAGGAAAGCAGGAAAAACGGTTATTGTGGTGCACCACGATTTACAGACCGTTCCCGAATATTTTGATTGGGTAACCTTTTTAAACGTAAAGAAAATTGCCACTGGCCCGGTTAAGGACATTTTTAATGACGATAACTTAACCAAAACCTACGGCATCAATTATAAAGTGAGTGTTCAGGAGTAGATAATCGTCATTACGAGGAGTTTCAATGATAACCGAGAGGACGTGATAATCTTTTAAAATGAAGTTCCAATTAAAAGATTGCCACGACTGAAAAAGTCTCGCAATGACAAAAAAATAGACAAATAGACCTAACAGAATACATAAAACTCGTTTTTAGCGATTACACCCTTCGCACCATCACCCTTGGCACGGCCATTTTAGGAGCGGTTACTGGCATGCTGGGCAGTTTTGCCGTACTGCGGAAACAAAGCCTTTTGGGTGATGCGATTTCGCACGCTGCGCTTCCAGGCATTGCCATCGCTTTTTTGATTTCTGGAACTAAAGACAGTAACGTTTTGTTACTAGGCGCATTAGTAAGCGGATTAATTGGCACCTTTTGGATTCGCGGTATCATTAAAAAAACACATTTAAAATCCGATACCGCCTTGGGACTTATTTTATCATTGTTTTTTGGGTTTGGTATGTTGCTGCTCACCTTCATTCAAAAGCAACCCAATGCCAACCAAGCGGGATTGGACACTTACCTGTTTGGCCAAGCAGCCACTTTGGTGGAAAGCGACGTGTGGCTCATGGCTATTGTAACGGGCATTTGCTTATTGGTTTTATTACTGTTTTGGAAAGAATTTAAAATCCTGCTTTTTGATGCCGATTACACCAAAACACTAGGCTTCAACACCAAATTTATTGATATTTTAATCACCTCATTTATTGTGTTGGCCATTGTTTTAGGCTTACAAACCGTTGGCGTGGTATTGATGAGCGCCATGCTTTTGGCACCTGCCGCCGCAGCCCGGCAATGGACCAACAGTTTGGGCACGATGGTTTTTCTTGCGGCCGTTTTCGGAGCATGTTCCGGGGTGTTTGGTACAGCCGTTAGCGCGAGCCAAAACAATTTATCAACCGGCCCTGTTATTGTTATTGTAGCTGGCGTTTTTGTGTTGGTATCCTTTATTTTTTCGCCCAGCCGAGGATTGCTTTTCAAACAAATCCGTTTTATAAAAAATCGTCGCGATTTGCAGCTTCACAAAACCTTGGCGTTTATGTACCGCATCGCATCAACACACGACAACATTTCACATCCGCACACCATTAAAATCCTGAACAACTTTCAAGGTTACACCAAAGGCACTTTGCAAAAATTGGTCAACAAAAACTATGTGGTTTTAGAGGGAAACATGTGGAGTTTGACCGAAGAAGGGTTTAAAACCGCTACCAATCTGTACAACCAACAAAACAAGACCGATGAGTAGTGCGCAAATAGAAATACAGTTAATAGCCTGTTTGGTGGCCGTAGCTTGTGCCATTCCGGGCACTTTTTTAGTGTTGCGAAAAATGGCCATGATTAGTGATGCCATAAGCCATTCTATTTTACCGGGCATTGTTGTGGGCTTCTTTATTACACAAGATTTAAACTCACCGCTACTCATTCTTTTGGCGGCTTTAACAGGCATTATCACCGTAGTTTTGGTGGAATACATCCAAAAAACCGGATTGGTAAAAGAAGACACCGCCATTGGACTAGTGTTTCCAGTGTTGTTCAGTATTGGAGTGATTCTCATTGCAAAACATGCCAACGACGTTCATTTGGATGTTGATGCCGTATTATTGGGCGAATTGGCCTTTGCACCATTCGACCGAATGATTATAGCCGGAACCGATGTTGGTCCAAAATCACTTTGGATTATTGGCTGCATTTTAGGCATCACCCTTATTTTATTAACTACGTTTTTCAAGGAATTAAAAGTCAGCACCTTTGATGCCGGGTTATCTGCTTCATTGGGTTTTTCTCCAGCGGTGATTCACTATGGCTTAATGACGGTATCATCCGTAACTACAGTAGGAGCTTTTGATGCCGTTGGTGCTATTTTAGTCGTCGCGCTTATGATAGCCCCGGCCGCAGCAGCATACCTACTTACTACCGATTTAAAACGCATGATTCTTTACGCCTGTGGCTTCGGAATTTTTAGTGCCATTGCCGGATACTGGTTGGCACATGTGCTCGACGCTTCCATTGCGGGATCTATTACCACCGTTTTAGGATTATTGTTTTTGGCCGTATATTTATTCGCTCCAGGCAAAGGCATCATTGCCGTTTTGTACCGCGAGAAACAGCAGCGTATCGAAGTATCGTTACTTACGTTTTTGCTTCATTTAAAAAACCACACCGAAGAAAGTGAACGCCACGTGAACCACCTCAACGAACATATCAATTGGCAAAAAGTACGTAGCAAAACAGTGTTGAACCTCGCCCTAAAAAACAACATGATTTCCATTGAAAATCGAGTGGTTTCCCTCTCTAAGAAAGGTGACGCTTTTACTTCGCAAGCCATTGATTATATTATGACCAATGAACACGCTCAAATTGAAGGAATGAAAGACGATTTCTTTTTGTTTAGGGGGTAAATTGGTTCCAGGTTTTGGGTTCTGAGTTGCGGGTTTCAACGTTTGGGTTGGAGCACTTTCAAAAAAAGGGTAAATTGTAAACTGACTTTAGGTGATATTTATATGGCACAACACAACCAACTCGGAAAAAAAGGTGAACAATTGGCGGTCGATTTTCTTTTGAAGAACGGTTACGATATTGTGGAACGCAATTACCGTTTCGACAAGGCCGAAGTGGATATCATCGCCCAAAAAAGTGACATATTAGCTATTATTGAAGTAAAAACCCGCTCAACCACCGATTTTGGAAATCCGCAGGATTTTGTAAAATCCAAGCAAATTCAGCGCTTGGTAAAGGCTGTTGACGAATACGTTACCACAAACTGTTTAGATGTAGAAGTGCGCTTTGATATTATTGCGATTGTGAAAGAAGACAAAAGTTTTAAAATCGATCATTTAGAAAATGCCTTTTATCATTTTTAGAGCTACTCCTCTTCGTCAAAAAAATCTTTTAAATCCTCGAAATCTTGTGGTTTGGCAATAATTTCCTTGTTTTTATTCAACACAAAATAAGTTGGCGTGGCGGTAACACCATAACTATCGCCAATGGGGTTATCCCATTTTCCCTTACCGTACACATGGATGAAATTCGGGAATTTGGCTATTAGTTTTTTCCATTGGGCAGGTTCGTCTTCCAAGGCTATGGCAACCACTTTTACAGCCCCTGATTTCTGAAGTTTTACAAACTCTAATAATTGCGGGATTTCGTCCAAACAATGGGAACAAGTACTGCTCCAAAACACAATAATATAATTTTTGGCCACATTTAATGTACTGAGTTTTTTATTGACCAACTGACCGTTTTCCTTTACTTGAAGGTTAAAATCGGGCGCTTCACTACCTATCGAAAGGTCTTTATAAAGAATGAGCGTACGCAACAATTCTTGGTCGTTTAAGGCAACAGCAATATCCATCAGGTAGGCTTCGGCAATGTGGTTGGCTACAGTCTCATGACCCAAATCGGCCATTTGCTGCCACAAATCCACCAATAAAATACGTTTTACTTTGGCAGGAGCCGCTTTCATTTTTCCACAAAACACGTCAATATTACTAATGTATGTTTCGGTATCGTCTTTGGTTTCTGAGGATTTCCCAAAAACGAAATTCAGCATTTTTTCCTGCAATAAATTGGAGCTTTGCAGTGTTTTGTTCGTAAAATCGACATGGTCGAAATAATGTGCTTCCAGTTGCTTAATATAGGTTTCAACATCCAAAGCTTTATTGGGAATAAACGGTTTATTGGCCTTAATAAATTCGAGGGCAATCATACCTTTGGCTGCCTTTTCGAAGTTTAGCTGTGCTTCCCGTTGCGTTTTAAAAATAGCTTTTAAAGCTAGGGTGTCTTTACTTTTTTTTCGGTAGTAATTGCCAATGCTTTGGGTAATTTTAGACATGCTGCTAGTGTAATATTCCAACAGTTTATTTTCAACCGATTTGGTGAATTTTACACCCGTTTCGGAATTAAAAACCAGCTCAACACTTTCCTTTCCATTGTAAATAATATCGAAATTGTAATCCTCTTGCGGAATGGCATATACCAAACGGTACATCCCTTTAGCCGCTGTGGAATCCAATTTAATTTCGAAACGCCCATCTTTACTATTTATTTCGGAGTTGCCAACATATTCTGAAATGGTTGGCGTCACTTTGTACAACAATGCCACGTTATAATCTTCGGGAGGGGAAAACACACCTTTTATGGCATGCTGCGCCAGAATAACATGGGGAAATATGAGGGCTAATAGTAGTAATCGTTTCAATTTTTTAAAATTGTTTTGATTAAGTTTTTAAATTTTGAGATGCTGAAATCGTTTCAGCATGACATAAATTCTTATGTCAATAATCAAGCCACAATAGGCCGCAGGGCATTTAAGGCTTGTTTCACGGTTTTTATATTATCAAAAGTAAGCAATAAGCGCAGGCCGTTTCGGGTTTGTTTTTCTTTCATTTTGCAAACTCCAGGTTGTGTTTGCACAAATTGCAGTACTTTGGTAAAATTCTTGCTTTGGTAAAAACGGCTTTGCTGGTCGTTTATAAAATACCCAATCAATTTGCCTTTTTTCATCACTACTTTTTCAAAACCAATTTTTGTGGCCAACCATTTAATTTGAACGCTATCGAGTAAATCGGCTACTTGTTTTGGCAACTCGCCAAATCGGTCTATCAAATCTTTTTCGAAAGTTTTTATTTCTTCTTCATTGTTCAAATTATTGAGTTGGGTGTAAAGATTCAATCGTTCTGAAATGTTGTTGATGTAATCGTCGGGGAACAGCAGTTCAAAATCGGTATCGATGGTGACATCCTTTACGTAAACCTTATCGTCTTCCGGTTCGTTATATAAATCTTTAAACTCGTTTTCCTTGAGTTCTTCAATGGCTTCATTCAATATTTTTTGATAGGTGTCGAAACCTATTTCATTGATAAAACCACTCTGTTCACCACCCAACAAGTCGCCAGCTCCCCGAATTTCCAAATCTTTCATCGCGATGTTGAAACCGCTTCCCAATTCGGTAAACTGTTCGAGTGCCGTGATGCGCTTTCGGGCATCATCGGTCATTGCTGAATATTCAGGAGTGATGAAATAGCAAAAGGCCTTTTTGTTGCTTCGGCCTACACGTCCACGCATTTGGTGCAGATCGCTCAACCCAAAATTATTGGCATTATTAATAAATATGGTGTTGGCGTTTGGCACATCCAGCCCACTCTCAATAATGGTGGTACTTACCAACACATCGAAAGCGCCATCCATAAATTGTAACATGAGCTGCTCCAATTTTTTTCCATCCATTTGCCCGTGGCCAATGCCTATTTTGGCATCGGGCACTAATCGCTGTATCATCCCCGCCACTTCCTTGATATTCTCAATACGGTTGTGGATGAAAAAGACTTGCCCGCCACGTTCTATTTCGTAACTCACCGCATCGCGAATGGTTTCCTCGCTAAAACGGATTACATGACTTTCAATGGGGTAACGATTAGGTGGCGGCGTGGTGATGACCGACAAATCGCGGGCAGCCATTAAACTGAATTGTAAGGTTCGCGGAATGGGCGTTGCCGTTAAGGTGAGTACATCCACATTGTCCTTTAACGTTTTCAGTTTTTCCTTTACGGCCACGCCGAATTTTTGTTCCTCATCAACTATCAACAAACCTAAATCTTTAAACTTTACATTTTTATTGACCAGTTGATGCGTACCGATGATGATATCCACCTTGCCTTCGCCCAATGCTTCGAGGGTTTCGCGCTTTTCTTTGGCGGTCCTGAATCGGTTGAGATAATCGACCGTTACCGGGAAATCCTTTAAACGCTCGCGAAAGGTTCGGTAATGCTGATAAGCCAAAATGGTAGTAGGCACCAAAACGGCTACTTGTTTTCCGTTATCAACGGCTTTAAAAGCACCACGAATGGCCACTTCAGTTTTTCCAAACCCCACATCGCCACAAACCAGTCGGTCCATGGGGCGCTCGCTTTCCATATCGGCTTTAATATCGGCCGTTGCAGTACTTTGGTCGGGCGTGTCTTCGTAAATAAAAGAAGCTTCCAACTCGTGTTGCATATAGCTATCGGGGTTGTATTGATAGCCTTTTTCGGTTTTGCGTTTGGCGTAAAGTTTTATCAAGTTGAAGGCAACATGTTTTACACGAGCCTTTGTTTTCTGCTTTAAGGTTTTCCAAGCTTTACTGCCCAATTTGTACACTTTGGGTGGCTTGCCATCCTTACCGTTAAATTTGGTGATTTTATGTAGTGAATGAATACTCAAATACAACACATCGCGTTCGCCATACACCAATTTTATAGCTTCCTGTTTTTTGCCTTCCACATCAATTTTTTGGAGCCCACCGAAACGCCCAATCCCGTGGTCGATGTGGGTTACGTAATCGCCAATATCCAAATTGGTAAGTTCCTTTAAAGTGATGGCCTGCTTTTTGGCATAACCATTTTTAAGGTGGAATTTGTGGTAACGTTCAAAAATTTGATGGTCGGTATAGCAGACTATTTTCGCATCATGGTCTATAAACCCTTGGTGGAGCGACAAAATAACCGTGTTGTAAGGACTTACCTCTAAGTTTGAATCGTCGAAAATGTCGTGGAAACGCTTGGCTTGCTGCTCACTTACACAGGCAATATAATTGGTATAACCCTTGTTGTGGTTTTTGTTTAAATCTTCAATCAACAAATTGAATTGTTTGTTGAAGGCTGGTTGTGGGGTGGTGTTGAATTCTACAATTTGATTATGGGATGTCTCGACTCCGTTCGACATGACAGCCGAAGCTCCAAACTCAACCAAAGTAAAATCCAATAACTGCTTTTTCAACAAAGTGGAATCGCAAAACAATTCGCTGGGCTCGGCATGTTTTATTTCAGATGAAAGCGACTTAAAAGCCTCTTCCGCTTTAGCGTAAAAATCATCAATTCTTGAAAACAGTAAATCGGCATTTTTTATTCCAATTACCGTTTTTTGGGCAATGTATTTTAAAAAGCTTTGGCGCTTTTCTTCCATCAACTTATTGGCCACATTAGGAATAATGTTGATTTTTTTAATCTGTTCGATAGAGAGTTGGTTTTCCACATCGAAAGTACGGATGCTATCCACCTCATCGCCGAAAAATTCAATTCGATACGGCTGGTCGTGCGAAAACGAAAATACATCCACAATGCCGCCACGTACCGAAAACTCTCCCGGTTCGGTAACAAAATCTACCCGCTTAAATTTATACTCAAACAGAACTTCATTCACAAAATCGATGGAAACCTTATCGCCTACCGACACTTTTAAGGTGTTCCGTTCCAACTCCTTTCGGGTAACCACCTGCTCGAAAAGCGCATCGGGATAGGTTACGATTATCGCCGGTTTCTTTTGCGAATTGATGCGGTTAAGCACCTCGGCACGCAATAGCACATTGGCATTGTCGGTTTCTTCAATATCATACGGCCTGCGGTAACTTCCCGGATAGAACAACACATCTTTTTCGCTACAAAGTTGCTCCAAGTCGTTTAGGTAGTGTGCCGCTTCCTCTTTATCGTTAAAAACCAGCAAAAACGGTTTTTGTGTTTCCTTAAAAACACTGGAGATTACAAATGATAACGAAGAACCTACAAGTCCTTTTAAATAATTTTTTGATCCGGCTTGGGCAATGGCGTCCTGCAATTTTTGCGTTTGCAAAAACTGTGCATAGGTTTGAGAGAGGGTAGATTGACTCACCTAATTTTGTTTTGTGATGCAAATATAATATTTGCTGAGTTTTTGCTGCTTGTTTTTTAAAAATCTATTCGGCTTTTCAAAAGCACCCCAAACACTACTTTTCTTCCGAAATCCGTAAAATAAATTTCAAAAAATTCACAAGTTCACAATTTAGAACGATTTTAAATAAAATGTTTTGAAATTTATTGTTTTTATTTGGACTTAGTCTAAATAAATTTACTTTTGTACAAAAAAACAACCATCCTTTTGACTAACAAACTTCTATACGTTATTAGTTTCTGCATAAGTATTTTAACCTATGCGCAAAATCAAGATCTCTCGGGATATGTTATGTTCGACAATAACACTCCTGCTATTGGTGCATCAATCGCCTTAAACGGTAGTGCGATAAAAAAATATGCTTCAACAGGAATAAATGGTGAATTTAGTTTTCAAAATTTGCCTCATGGCAATTATACTTTACAGGTTCACTCCTTAGATGCAAAACCGAAAACCGTTAACACAACATTAAGCGCCAAAAACAATACCTTAAATGTGGTCTTAGAGCTATCTGACCATCAAGATTTACAGGAGGTATTAGTTCAAACAAAAACAACTAAAAGAAAAATAGAGGAAAAGGGGTTTGCCGTAGCCATTATAGAAACAAAGGAAGCGTCTTTAAGAAATTTAACCACTAATGAACTATTAGACCGATCGGTTGGCGTACGCGTAAGGCAAAATGGAGGTATAGGCTCTAATGTTGAATACAACCTTAATGGTATGTCTGGGAGTACCATCGGAATGTTTATCGACGGAATTGAAATTTCAACTTTTGGTCAATCCTTCAACCTTAACAATATCCCGCCTTCAATGATTGAACGGATAGAGGTTTATAAGGGCGTTTTACCCGCTCACTTAACAGGCGACTACGTTGGCGGCGCCATAAATGTAGTGTTGAAAAAAGATGTTTCTAGAAACAACATTACTCTTGCTACATCTTATGGTTCGTTCAATACCTCCCAGTCAGATATAGGTGTAACCTATCGCGAAAAAAAATCAGGACTTTCATTTCGAGGTTCTGCTTTTTATACTTATACCGACAACAGTTTTGAAACCTGGGGACGATCGACAACTTATGTAAATCATTTGGGGCAAATTACTAGACCCTATCGCGCTAAACGATTTAACGACACCTACAAATCGTTAGGCGGACGTTTTGAAGCTGGATTTACAGACACTAAATGGGCCGACCAATTTTTTATAGGTTACAACGGCTCTAGCAACTATAACGAAATTCCTCACGGCATAACCCAGTCGACTCCATACGTTGGTCGATTTAACGAAACTAAAGCCCGTGCCATATTACTAAACTACAGTAAAAGAAATTTTTTAATCGAAGATTTAGCCATAAATGTAAATGCCGTACAAAGTTTTCGCAACACATATATACAAGACACCGTAAGCTATGCCTACAACTGGGATGGAACCGTAAGGGAAATTATCGAATTTGGCGAAAGAGTGCCACTAAGAACCAATGGTGGACAACAAGGAGAAGCCACCATGACCAATATAGACAGAGTAATAACAAATGCTCGAACTAATTTAGGGTACATGGTAGCCAATGGGCATCGTATTTCTTTAAATCATAAGTTCGAATCTACAGATAGAGAAGATGAAGACTTATTAGATCCTGATAGTGGTGATTTAGCCACTAAAAGTATAGTTTCAAAACACATTGTTTCCATGAATTATGAAGCTGAAACTTTTAATAAAAAATTACGTACTAATTTATTGGGAAAGTACACTTACAATAGAGCACGGCAAACTAAATACGAAATTGAAACTACAGATGGCGTTAATTCCTTAGTTAAAATAGATACCACCACATCTGACTATAATTTTGGCTATGGAGCTACACTATCCTATAACATAACACCAAAGTTTTTAATAATAGGGTCAACAGAGAATTCGTACATTATGCCTAACGAAAATCAGCTATACGGAGCTCCAGAAAACAACATCTTAGCTAACCTTGATTTAAATCCTGAAAAAAACATCAATTACAATTTAGGTTTTCGTTGGGCCACCTTAAATTTTAAAAAGCATAAAATATCATTCTATACAAATGCTTTTTGGCGTAATGGATACGATAAAATTACAAGACAAGCTGTTGATGAGGATGATATTGAAGATGAAGAAGACGCAGATATTCAAGTTACACGATATGTAAATCTCGGAAAAACACAAGCTCGCGGATTCGAAGCAGAAATTATCTATATATATGATGATAGATTAAACGCATCTTTCAATATATCAAAATTCAACAATGTATTTAAACAAGGCATTGACGAAAACGGCAATCCGCATTCACTCTTTGGGCAACAAGTACCAAACGAGCCATTTTTTACCATAAACACCAACTTACAGTATAGGTTTAATAACGTATTCCAAAAAAAATCTATCCTAAATACGTACTACAGCGCAGGTTTTGTTGGGGAATATTACACTATTTGGGGGCAACCAGAATGGTCTAAAACACCCCGTCAACTTTCTCACGATATTGGTGTAAGCTATCGCTTTCCTTCCAAAAAACTGGTTGCTAGCCTTGATGTAAAAAACATAACCAATGCAGAACTCTACGATAATTTCAATATACAGAAACCTGGTAGAGGTATCTATGTTAAATTGAATTACACTTTTAGTAAATTTTTATAAACCAAACAATTAATAAATTAAAATCATGAAAAAAAATTTGTTTAGAATTATTTTGTTTTGCAGCATCCTCACTTTAGGAAGCTGTAGCAGTGACGAAGGCATCCCAGGAACTACTCCTCCTGAAGAAGACAACACCCGATGGATTACCATAACAGCTTCTTTTCCCGATGATAACGGAACTGGAGGAAACGGAGGTACACGTGCCTACGCCTTAACAGAAGAAAACGCCGCTGACCCTAACTTTGAAGTGGACTTACTAAAAATAGAAAACGGAAATTTTGTTGAAGGGATTGGTTTAAAATCTAGCCGTACAGCACGTGTACAAGGTTCTGCTGATGGTGAATTTTTATATAACATACAGTACACTGGTACAGAAGGTGGTGTGTTCAACAAATACGCTGTTAATGGTGGAGCTGATTTTGAAGAAGTAGGTTACGAACTTAATACAGCAGCTATTTTAGGAACGGCTCCTCGTTGGATGAAAGCTGCAGAAGGTATTGGTATTGGTGTTTATGCAAGCACTTATGATGTAGAATATGAAGGTGAAGCTCCAAATTTTTCGTTTGTAGCTCACGATAGTGAAATAAAAATAGCTGTATTAGATTTAGATCAAACAGCAATTACAAACACAGCTATATTCGACTTTCCTTGGACTGATGAAGAAAGAGCGGCTGGTTATAGCGTAGGTCGTGTGGATGTTCCAATTTTAAATGCTGCACAAAATAAACTTTTTATTGGATGTAGAGTAAGAAAATTAGACCCTAACGCTACACCTGAAATAGATGAAGACGGGGAACCAAGCTGGCCTAGTGATGATATTAATGGTACAAAAACTTTAGTAGTAGATTATCCTTCGTTAAGAAACCCTACTTACATTACTTCTACGCTTTCAACAAATGTCAACAACTCATACCGTACCATGACGCAATATGTGGGTACAGATGGACATATTTACCAAGCTACCGCAACGGGAGGTTCAGAAATTTTACGTATTAATAGCGCAACTAACGATTACGACCCAAGCTTTTATTTTAGCTTAGATGACGCTTTAGGGCTTACAGGTTCAAGAATTAGAGCTTGGAGATATGTAAAAGATGGTATTGGTGTTGTTTTATATACTTCTGATGATGCAGAAGGAGGGTACATAGCTTTGATCGATTTAAACAACCCATCAAACTCTGTTAAATTAGCTACAGATGTTGAAGCAGATGCAAACTTATCTAGCACATTGGGTCAATACCAAAACATTGGCCTTATTGGAGACACTGCTTATGTTCCATTAACTCCTTCAGGTCAAGAAGGTTCAATTTACGTTATAAATACTATAACTAAGGAAATTAAAAAAGGTGCTAAATTAAAAACTATTTCTGGTAGTTATTACTTAGGAGCTTATTAAAAAGAAGTTCAAATTGATTATCATCTACATATTTTAATAACAATGGAACTTTAAGTTATAAGTACTGATAATCAAAATAAGTTTACAAAAAAGTCAGGGGGCAAATATTAATTTGCCCCCTGACTTTTTTATATAAGATATAACTGTTGTTAACGCTTATTTAACGTTACACATTACAAGTTTCAATCTCGGTAACACGTAATGTATTCACCATACCTTTAGCTTGGATAGGCATGGCCGCCAAACTAATTACCATATCGCCCACATCCAAATAGCCTTGCTTACAAGCTATAGCGTTAACATCTTCAATGGTTTCATCGGTACTTACAAACTTATCGTAATAAAACGCACGAACGCCCCACAACAAACTCAAACGGGTTAAAATGCGCTCGTTTGATGTAAACACTAAAATATGGCACGAAGGTCTCCAAGCTGAAATTTGGAACGCCGTGTACCCACTATTGGTAAGGGTAGAAATCGCTTTGGCGTTAATCTCGTTGGCCATGTTTGCCGCGTGGTAACAAATCGATTTAGTAATGTAACGATTGGTACGGATGTGCGGTGGCAATTGCGGCACCTTAATCAATTCTGAATTTTCAACGCTTCTTAAAATATCGGCCATTTGTTTAATAACCTGCACCGGATATTTACCAACGGATGTTTCGCCGGAAAGCATTACAGCATCGGCACCATCCATTACCGAGTTGGCCACATCGTTCACCTCGGCACGGGTAGGTGTTAAACTGGAAATCATGGTTTCCATCATTTGCGTAGCAATAATTACCGGAATTCTGGCTTTTTTGGCACGAAGCACTAATTGCTTTTGGATAAGCGGCACTTCCTGTGCGGGCACTTCAACTCCCAAATCACCACGAGCCACCATTAAACCGTCGCAGTGCGCTACAATCTTATCGATATTTTCTACCGCTTCCGGCTTTTCAATTTTGGCTACAATTGGGATTTTATAATCGCTGTGTTGATTGATTAAATCTCGTAATTGCATTAAATCTTCGGCATGGCGAACAAACGAAAGTGCAATCCAATCGACATCTTGTTTTATGGCGAAAATAGCATCTTCAATATCCTTTTCGGTCAATGCCGGTTGCGAAATATTGGTATTTGGCAAGTTTACCCCCTTTTTAGATTTTAATGGCCCACCTTGAATTACCTTAGCAACTACTTCAGATTTTTTATCGGTTGAAACCACTTCAAAAATAAGTTTTCCGTCATCCAAAAGGATGCGCTCGCCCGGTTTGGCATCTTGCGGAAAACTATCGTAGGTCATGTAAACGCGCTCTTTGGTGCCTTCAAAACGTTCTCCGGTAGCAAAAATAATTTCGTCACCAGGGCTTACCACCACTTCTTCCTTCATTACGCCAACACGTAATTTCGGCCCTTGTAAATCGGCCAAGATGGCTGCGGTAAATCCGTATTCTTTATTAAGTTCGCGTATCATATCGATACGTTCTTTTACATCATCATAATTGGCGTGCGAAAAGTTAATTCTAAATACGTTTACGCCTTCTTCAAGCATACCCTTTAAAACTTCTTTCGTACTTGTAGCAGGGCCTAGGGTAGCCACTATTTTGGTTTTCTTTTGTGCTGCTGACATTAGTTAAAAATTAAATTGTCCTTAGATTTTAATTGCCCCGAATCAATACTGTAAGCGGTGGCTACCTGTGGTATATTCAAAATAGCCTCTGTAATAGATCGTTCTTTCTTTATTGAAAGTTCACCTTCTATTTTTAGAAAATAATTTACAGTTTTAAATTCTGGCAATAAGTGAAATGTTTTAGTTATCTTTTCTTGATTGTCGAATAGCGACTTGTAATCTGATTCCTGAATTTCTTCAGTTTTACAGATATTGGACACCAAACTCCATGTTATGAGCTGTTTTTCATCCTCCCATTCAAATATGGAGTAAGATGCTTGTCCGTTTTTGGCATCGAGATCTGAAGCTTTCCGGCTTAAGCATATCCCTAAATGGTTATTTAGAAGATAGGCCAAACGAAAATCTTCAAGCCTACAATGTATCGCTGTTAAAGTATAAACCGAATCATCAAAAGTATCGTCAAGAATAAGTTTGTGAACAGCCATAACTCATGATAAAAATTTCGTAAATATAATATTTAAAAAGTTGTATCGTGTTAAGTTAACACTATTCTTAAGAATAAAAGTGACTAAAACGTTGTAGTAAAAACGTTTTAATTCTAAAAGCCCTAAATGATTTTAGATATTTTACTTTGAAACGCGAAAAAGGCACGTTTCGAGGCTTTTTCTTCAGCCTTTTTCTTTGATGTTGCCCTCGCTTTTGCCACAACTTTATTGTCTATAGAAAGCTTTACGGAGAAGTGCCTAACATCATCATTTCCGGTATCTTCATAAACGTTGTAGCCAAATGTTTTCTTTTCTTTTTGGCACCATTCAATAAGAAGGCTTTTATAACTAATGACCTTGCCCTCCAGTTTTTCGATATCTACATGCGGAATAATAACACGTTTGTAAATAAACTTTTCGCAGTATTTATACCCACGATCTAAAAAAATGGCACCCACCAAAGCTTCAAATAAATTGCCGTGAATATTATCGCCAAATTGGCCCGAAGGGATTTTACTCTTTACTAAGCCGATAAGATTTAACTCTTTCCCGAGTTCATTTAAATGTTCGCGACTTACAATTTTAGAGCGCATTTTGGTTAAGTAGCCCTCGTCGCCACTGGGAGCTTCAACATAAAGGTGCGAAGCGATAACAGAACTGAGCATGGAATCGCCCAAAAATTCTAAACGCTCGTAATTGAAAGGGTTTCCACTATCGTCCTTTATGTTCATAGAACGATGGGTAAAAGCCTTTCTGTAGTATTTAATCTCTTTAGGCTTAAACCCCAGAATTTTAGTTAATTCCATAAAAAAATTCCCGTTGCGTTTAAAACGGGAATTTAATATGTTACGAATGTTTTTCATCTGATGATTAATATTTTTATTTTAATGTCAGATGTAATAAACCATGGTTCATTTTACTGTAAAATTTAATTTATCGTTATGGTTTATTTCATTCGGGATTTAGTCTAATTTCTTAAACAACACACAAGCGTTATGTCCGCCAAATCCAAATGTGTTGCTCATTGCTACTTTTATGTCGCGCTTTTGTGCCTTGTTCAAGGTTAAATTTAATTCGGGATCAATGTTCTCGTCAACTACTTCGTGGTTAATGGTAGGTGGCACAATGCCGTTTTCCATAGCTAAAATAGCCGAGATTGCCTCAATGGCTCCGGCTGCACCAAGTAAGTGCCCCGTCATTGATTTTGTTGAATTGATATTTATATTTTTTGCGTGACTGCCAAATACTTCTGTAATTGCTTTTAGCTCGGCTACATCACCTAAAGGTGTCGATGTTCCATGGGTATTAATATGGTCTACATCTTCTGGGTTTAAGCCTGCATTCTCCAAGCAATTTTTCATTACTGCAATTACACCAATACCATCTGGGTGAGGTGCCGTCATATGGTAAGCATCAGAAGACAAACCGCCCCCAATAAACTCCGCATATATTTTAGCTCCCCTAGCCTTGGCATGCTCATATTCCTCTAAAACCAAAGCTCCTGCACCTTCGCCAAGAACAAAACCATCTCTGGTAGCGTCGAATGGACGGGATGCCGTTTCTGGACTCTCGTTTCTTGTAGATAAGGCATGCATAGCATTAAATCCGCCCATACCAGCAATGGTAACCGCTGCTTCACTTCCACCTGTAACCACTACATCGGTGTGCCCTAAACGTATAGAGTTCAGTGCATCGAACATAGCATTTGCAGAAGAGGCACAAGCCGAAACCGTTGTATAGTTTGGCCCCATAAAGCCGTGCTTTATAGAGATGTTGCCCGGTGCAATGTCAGCTATCATTTTAGGAATAAAGAAAGGGTTGAATCTTGGAGTTCCGTCTCCTTCCGAAAAGTTCATAACTTCGTTTTGAAACGTTTCCAATCCTCCAATACCAGCACCCCATATAACACCAACACGCAACTTATTAACTTCATCAAGATTCAATTTGGCATCGGCAATGGCTTCGTCTGCAGCTACCATAGCGTACTGCGCAAACTTGTCCATTTTACGGGCCTCTTTTCTGTCGATAAAATCGGTAACGTTAAAGTTTTTCAGCTCGCAAGCAAACTTTGTTTTAAACTTTTCGGTGTCATAGTATGTTATAGGCGCAGCACCGCTTTTTCCACTAACCAAGCCATCCCAATATTCGTCTTTGGTATTGCCAATAGGTGTTAAAGCCCCTAATCCTGTGACTACAACTCGCTTTAATTCCATAAAGTATTTTGCTTATTTTGCTTCTTCTATATAAGATATAGCTTGACCAACTGTTGCGATGTTCTCTGCTTGGTCGTCAGGAATTTGGATATCGAATTCTTTTTCGAACTCCATGATTAATTCTACAGTATCCAAAGAGTCTGCTCCTAAATCGTTAGTGAAGCTAGCTTCAGTTACTACTTCGTTTTCATCAACTCCTAATTTGTCTACGATAATCGCTTTTACTCTTGATGCAATGTCTGACATAATCTTTTAATTTTAAGTTTTAATTAGTTGGCAAAAATAAAAAACTTTATTTTAAAACACACTTTTACATTAAAAATGTGTTGGTAATTTACTAAAATTACCTGTAAGTATTTATATAATACCTTCTAATTGTTAATAATTATTCTTTTTTTTGTTCGAATAATCTATAACACTATAGTCTGTAAATGAAACGTATTGTAATTTTTGCGTCCGGAAGTGGTACTAATGCTGAAAATTTAATTAAGTTTTTTCACAACAGCGATAATGCGTCTGTTATTCAAGTGCTTACCAACAATCCTCATGCCAAAGTTTTAGATCGGGCAAAAAAATTAAACGTTAGCGCCTTGTCGTTCAACAGAATAGCCCTTTCAAAAACCGATGACGTACTTAATATTTTAAGAGCCTCGAAACCCGACTTAATTGTTCTGGCCGGCTTTTTATGGAAATTCCCTGAATTCATTCTAAACGAATTTCCCAATAAAGTGATTAATGTTCACCCGGCGCTATTGCCCAAATTTGGCGGAAAAGGCATGTACGGTATGCACGTGCACAAGGCGGTGGTTGAAAACAAAGAAACCGAAACAGGCATTACCATACATTATGTAAATGAAAATTATGATGAGGGCGCCATTATTTTTCAGGCGAAATGCAAAGTGACCCCCACCGATACCGCCGATGATGTGGCGGCCAAAATACATGAATTGGAAATGGAGCATTTTCCGAAGGTGGTGGACGGAATACTTAGCCCCGCCCCTTAATCCCCTCACCGAAGGAGAGGGGAAACCGTTTTGAGTAAAAATTCTATTCCAAAAAATATTTGTGAAGATTAGTGTAATTCGTGTCAAAAAAATGTCAAAAAAGAAAAAATACTACACTGTTTGGAAAGGCCATAAAACGGGTGTTTTTGAAAAATGGGACGACTGCAAAGCCCAAATCACCAATTTTGAAGGGGCGCAGTACAAATCCTTCCCCACTTTCGATGCTGCAAAAGCCGCTTTAAAAGGCAATTACTTTGATTACGTTGGAAAAAACAAAAGCTTTAAAAGTGAACTTTCTGCCGAACAACTTAAAAAAATAGGCCAACCCAACTACAATTCCATCTCGGTTGATGCCGCCTCCAGCGGGAATCCGGGCAAAATGGAATACCGTGGCGTGGACACCAAAACCAAAAAACAACTCTTCATTCAAGGTCCTTTTGAAGAAGGCACCAATAACATCGGTGAGTTTTTGGCTATTGTGCACGGTTTGGCACTATTGAAAAAAAACAAGAGCAACCGTATTATTTACACCGATTCGCGAACCGCCATAAGTTGGGTTAAAAAGAAAACCTGTAACACCAAATTGGAGCGAAACGCCAAAAACAAAGCCCTTTTTGAACTCGTTGACAGAGCGGTCGATTGGCTAAAAAAAAATAGTTACAGCACCGTAATTGTGAAATGGGAAACCAAGGCCTGGGGGGAAATACCAGCCGATTTTGGAAGAAAATAAAGCTTTCAAAAAAAAAGGGAACACCATAATGGCACCCCCAATTTAAGAATTGACAATAGCATTTACCTTAATACACTTCATTTTTCAGTTAGTCACATTTTTTCTAAAAAAAACTGACATTAAAAGTTAATGCCACCAATAAATACCAAATAAGTCTTCAAAAGGCTTATATTTGCAAAAAAATTTCAACTCCTTTCATGGGTAAATTAGTAATAGTGGGCACCGTAGCTTTTGATGCTATTGAAACCCCGTTCGGCAAAACCGACAAAATACTTGGCGGAGCAGCGACTTTTATAGGTTTAGCCGCTTCACATTTTAATGTTGATGCTACAGCCGTTTCGGTGGTTGGTGGTGATTTTCCGCAGAAATATTTAGATTTATTGTCCGATAAAAACATCGATATTTCGGGCATTGAAATTGTAAAAGAAGGCAAAACCTTTTTTTGGAGCGGGCGCTACCACAACGATATGAACTCGCGCGACACTTTGGTTACCGAGCTTAATACCCTTGCCGATTTCAATCCTGTAGTTCCCGAAAACTACCGAGACGCCGAAGTAGTCATGCTGGGCAACCTACACCCTCTGGTACAGGCTAGTGTTCTGGATCAAATGGAAGAAACACCAAAACTCGTGGTTTTAGACACCATGAACTTTTGGATGGATTGCGCTTTAGAGGATTTAAAAAACGTTATAAAGCGTGTTGACGTTATCACGATAAACGACGAGGAAGCCCGACAATTAACCGGCGAATACTCCCTGGTTGTCGCGGCAAGAAAAATTCATGCCATGGGGCCAAAATACGTGGTTATAAAAAAAGGAGAACACGGCGCACTGTTGTTTCACGACGACCATGTGTTCTACGCACCAGCACTACCATTAGAGGAAGTGTTCGACCCCACCGGAGCAGGCGACACCTTTGCAGGAGGCTTTACAGGCTATCTAGCCAAAACCAACGATTTTTCATTTAAAAACATGAAGAATGCCGTTATTTACGGCTCGACACTGGCCTCGTTCTGTGTAGAAAAATTTGGCACCGAACGCATGCAAAATTTAACAAACTCCGAAGTGCATAAACGTTTGTTACAGTTTAAACAGCTAACACAATTTGATATAGAGTTAACATAAAACCACGCGCCCTTAAACTGGGTGCGTTTTAGTTTAAAATAAAAAAATAATTCCCTTGAAATCAATTTATTAAAAATCCGACTAAGGGAAATAAAATTAAAGAAAAGCGAAAACATTTTTTATGAGTGATGCTATAAAACACGAATGTGGAATTGCCATGATAAGGCTTTTAAAGCCTTTGGAATATTACAAAGAAAAATACGGCAGTGCCTTTTATGGGGTAAACAAAATGTATCTCATGATGGAAAAACAGCACAATCGTGGACAAGACGGTGCCGGTTTTGCCAGCATAAAACTGGACACTAAGCCAGGCGAGCGCTACATAAGCCGAGTACGGTCTATAGCCCAACAACCTATTCAAGACATTTTTGCACAGATTAACGACCGCATCAATAAGGAGTTTGAAAACCACCCCGAATATAAAGATGATGTCGCTGCCCAAAAGAAAAACATCCCGTACATAGGCGAAGTGTTACTCGGACATGTACGCTACGGTACTTTTGGCAAAAATAGCGTGGAAAGTGTTCATCCGTTTTTAAGACAAAACAACTGGATGCACCGAAACTTGATTATGGCCGGAAACTTTAACATGACCAATGTTAAAGAGCTCTTCGGCAACCTCATTGAACTTGGGCAGCACCCAAAAGAATATACCGACACCATTACTATTATGGAAAAAATCGGTCACTTTTTAGATGATGCTGTTAGCAAAATTTATAAAGACTTAAAAAAAGAAGGCTATAATAAGCGCCAAGCCTCGCCACTAATTGCAGAACGATTAAAAGTGGCCAAAATATTAAAACGTGCCGCTAAAAACTGGGATGGTGGTTATGCTATGGCAGGACTTATTGGGCATGGTGATTCGTTTGTTTTACGCGACCCTGCTGGAATTCGTCCGGCTTATTATTATAAGGACGACGAAGTGGTAGTCGTGGCCTCCGAGCGCCCTGTGATTCAAACTGTTTTCAATGTGAAGTTTGAGGATATCATTGAATTAAATCCGGGTCAAGCCATTATCACCAAAAAATCTGGAGAAGTTAGGTTGAAGCAAATTTTACAGCCATTAGAGAAAAAATCGTGTTCATTTGAGCGCATCTATTTTTCAAGAGGAAGTGATGCCGAAATTTATTATGAACGGAAAATGCTTGGTAAATTAGTCATGCCAAAAGTACTTGAGGCTATTAATTACGACACCAAAAATACGGTGTTCTCATACATTCCCAATACGGCGGAAACCTCGTTTTTCGGCATGATTGAAACTGCTGAAGCTTTTATAAACAAAACGAAAACAGCCAAAATTTTAAACGGCCAGCGCTCACTGTCTTCAGAAAAAGTTACAGAAATATTATCTGAGCGCACAAGAGTTGAAAAAATAGCTATTAAAGATGTTAAACTGCGTACCTTCATCACCGAAGATAGCAGTCGAGACGACTTAGTGGCCCACGTTTACGATATTACCTATGGTGTAATAAAACCTAACGACAACCTGGTAATAATAGACGACAGTATTGTTCGAGGCACCACTCTTAAAAAGAGTATCCTGAAAATGCTAGACCGCCTTAATCCTAAAAAAATTATTGTGGTGTCTTCGGCTCCTCAAATTCGTTACCCCGATTGTTACGGTATCGACATGGCTCGTTTGGAAGATTTAATTGCATTTAGAGCTGCCCTGGAATTACTTAAAGAAGCTGGAAAATATGACATTGTTAAGGATGTGTACCATAAATGTATCGAGCAAACAGATTTGGACGACAAGCATGTACAAAACTTTGTAAAGGAAATTTACGACCCGTTTACAAGTGAACAGATTTCAGACAAAATTTCGGAATTATTAAGCGACACTTCCATAAATGCAGAGGTAAAAATCATTTTCCAATCGGTTGAAAACTTACATAAAGCCTGCCCTGAACATTTGGGTGATTGGTATTTTACGGGTAATTACCCAACAGTAGGTGGAAACCGTGTAGTAAACCGGGCATTTATTAACTTTTACGAAGGCAACAAAGAACGCGCCTATTAATTACGACATTAACAATTTAGCTGCTGATAATCCACCAATAACGCATTTCGACTTAAAAAAGCGCATTTCATCTAAAAAATATTCAGATTATCTAAAATACATATAAATTGGTCTTACCATAACATAAGTAGGTTAAGTTCATGGTAGATTTGGGGCAAAAAAAGGTGAACATCTGTTCGCCTTTTTTTATGCAATTTACTTTCCCGGCCAGATGTTTTCCACAAGAAATCATTTCATCCCCAATTAATAGCTTTATCCCGTTTAAGCCAATATATATGTCGTTCAACTAAAATATTTCGGTAACCCCTTCCATCGCAATATCTTTGAGCCACCATAACATAAGTAGGTTAAGTTTATGGTAGATTTGGGGCAAAAAGGTGAACATTTCTTGTTCACCTTTTTCATTTTAAAAAACACCATCAGGGTTTTATTCTAACCCTGTTGAATGCATAAAAAAATCGCTTGAATTCCTTCAAGCGATTTTTTTATACGGTTCGATAAGCCAAACCGTTCATAAATTTTCCGAAGAAAATAAGTTTACTACTTACTTAGCTTCTGCATAACGTCTTTCAACTTCATTCCAGTTAACAACGTTAAAGAACGCTTTAATGTAATCTGGACGACGGTTTTGGTAGTTAAGGTAGTAAGCATGTTCCCATACATCCAATCCTAAAATTGGAGTTCCGCCACAACCAACACCTGGCATTAACGGGTTGTCTTGGTTAGGAGATGAGCATACTTCAACTTTTCCTCCTTTGTGTACGCAAAGCCAAGCCCAACCAGACCCAAAACGAGTGGCAGCTGCTTTACTGAAAGCCTCGATAAACGCTTCCTTAGAACCGTAAGCCGCTTCAATGGCATCTTTTAATTCTCCAGAAAGGTATCCTTTTCCTTCTGGGTTGATGACGTCCCAAAACAACGAGTGGTTGTAAAATCCGCCACCATTGTTTCTTACGGCACCATTGTCCATATCAAGATTTGCTAAAATATCTTCAATAGATTTTCCATCTAAATCAGTTCCTTCAATAGCCGCATTCAAGTTGTTGGTGTACCCTTGGTGGTGCTTGCTATGGTGTATCTCCATAGTACGGGCATCAATGTGCGGTTCTAAAGCATCATAATCGTATCCTAATTTCGGTAATTCGAAAGCCATAATTTTATTGTTTTTTAGTGTTAATATTTAATTTCTTTCAAATTTAGGCATTATACGGGGCAATAAAAAATATTAAAAATAATAAATTGCTATAGAATGATTGTTTGTTTTTATCTTGTAAACAAATAAAACAAAATGCCTAAAAAATCGCCGTTTACCATATATAATGCTTCTGCCGGAAGTGGCAAAACCTACACCCTTGTAAAAGAATATTTAAAGATTCTATTCAGCTCAAATAGTCCTTTTGAATTCAGGCGTATTTTGGCCATAACCTTTACCAATAAGGCGGTGGCCGAAATGAAGGAGCGCATTATCGAAACGCTAAAAATATTTTCAGACAGCGAAATTTTAACGGCAAACCACAGTATGTTCAAATCCATTTGTAAAGAATTGGAAATGCCATCAAAAGAGCTTCACAAAAAATCGGAAAAGCTACTCCATACCATTCTGCACAATTATGCGGCTTTTGATATTTCGACCATTGATGGGTTTACCCATAAAATTATCCGCACTTTTGCCCACGACCTCAAATTACCTTTGAATTTTGAAGTAGAACTGGATCAAGAGGCACTTTTAAACGAAGCGGTAGATAGCCTTATTGCCAAGGCAGGGACAAACGATGCCCTAACTCAAATTTTGGTAGATTTTGCCATTGAAAAGGCCGATGACGATAAAAGTTGGGACGTCGCTATCGATTTCAACAAAATGGCCAAGCTTTTGGTGAATGAAAATGATATTCCGTTTTTACAAACACTGAAAGACAAAACATTGGCTGATTTTAACTCGTTAAAATCACAATTGAAAAAAGACATTGCTGAAACCGAATCGTCCATCTCGAAAATTGCAAAAAGTATATTAAGTACCATTGAAAAGTCCGGATTGGAATTTACAGATTTTTCTGGAGGCTATTTGCCAAAACACTTTCAAAAACTGGCCAACACCGATTTCAATGTTCATTTTACGGCCAAGTGGCAGGAAGACCTTGAAACAAAAACACTGTACCCCAAACGGGTTTCAGAACATATTGCTTCAACCATAGAGCAGATTCAACCGCAAATTGCATCGGCTTTCAATGATTCAAAACAAGCTGTTTTTCTGCTGAAATTTTTAAAAGCCTTTTACAAAAACATCACGCCGCTTTCTGTGTTGAACGCTATAAACAAAGAATTGATTGCTCTAAAAGTAGAGCAAAATAAAATGCTTATTTCAGAATTCAACGCCATCATTAACAACGAAATTAAAGCACAGCCCACTCCTTTTATTTATGAACGTATTGGCGAAAAATTCAAACATTATTTTATTGACGAATTTCAGGACACCTCGGTGGTGCAGTGGCAAAATTTATTGCCATTACTCGGCAACTCCCTATCGGCCGAAAACGGAAGCACCATGCTGGTTGGCGATGCCAAACAGGCCATTTACCGATGGCGTGGTGGCAAGGCCGAACAGTTTATCGAATTGTTCAATAATGAAAATCCGTTTTATGTTGAAAAGACAGTAAAAAATCTCCCGGCCAATTTTCGAAGTTTTAAAGAAGTTGTAAGTTTCAACAACGGCCTTTTCAGCTTTTTGGCACATCAGGTTTTTAATGATGATATGTACAGCCACCTATACAACCACGCCGAACAAAACATCACTAAAACCGATGATGGCTATGTAGAATTGGAGTTTTTGGACCTCACTAAAAACGACGACCGTGATGCATTTTTTACCGAAACCGTTTTGAAAAAAATAAACAACTGTTTGACAAACGGTTTTGCTCTTGGCGATATTTGTGTTTTGGTAAGAAAGAAAAAAGACGGCGTGGCCGTGGCCAATTTTTTGAGCCAAAATAACATTCCCATTATATCGTCAGAAACCTTGCTTTTAAACAATGCACCCGAAGTACAGTTCGTCAACCATTTTTTAGGGCTTTTGCTGCAACCCAAAAACAAGGAAATAAAAATTAGAGTGCTTCAATTTCTAACCAAACATTTTGAAATTGAAAACCAGCATGATTTTTTCATTGAAAATATCGACACGCCTGTTTCAGAACTACTGAAAAAACTGGAACCCTTTGATGTGTTTATAAAAGCCGAAGGCCTATTTCAACTACCTCTTTTCGATTTGGCCGAAACCATTGTTCGCCAATTTAATTTGGTGCAAAACAGCAATGCCTATATTCAATTCTATTTGGATGTTGTTTTGGATTTTACGCAGAAAAAAGGCTCTGATATTTCTGGATTTTTAGAGTATTTCGACAAAAAGAAAGACAACCTAAGCATTGTTTCACCTTTGGGGCAAAATGCGGTACAGATTATGACTATTCACAAATCGAAAGGTTTGGAATTTCCGGTGGTTATTTTTCCGTATGTCGATCTGGACATTTACCGCGAAAAAGAGCCTAAAGAATGGTTTGCCATCAACAAAGAGCAATATCAGGGTTTTACACATACGCTGCTTAATTACAATAAGGATTTTGAATATTTTGGAGATGAGGGCAAGCAGATTTACAATAAGCACCAGTCGGAATTGGAATTGGACAACATCAACCTACTCTACGTAGCTTTAACCCGTGCTGCTGAGCAACTTTACATTGTTTCTGCAAAAGATATTTCAACAAAAGGCGAAGCCAACACCAAAAAATATTCAGGATTATTAATTAGCTACCTTCAGCATTTGGGTCTATGGGAAGAGTCAAAGTTGATATATAGTTTCGGAAGTTCAAAAAAGACCTCAACAACTTCCGAAGAAAAACAAACCAACACCCAATTGCAGGACGAATTCATTTCAACGGCAAAAGAGCAACACCACATAAAAGTAGTAACCAAATCGAGCTTTTTATGGGATACTGCACAAAAAGAAGCTATTGAAAGGGGGAATTTGATACACGATATTATGGCACAAATTAAAACCAAAGCCGATATTGATTTTGTAATTGATGATTTTTTTGGCGCTTCCGTTATTGATGACTTGCAAGCTTCTGAGCTGAAAGAAACCGTTGTTCAAATTATCAACCATTCCAAAATTAGCGACTATTTTACCAAAACCTACACCACTTATAATGAACGCGACATTATTACTAAACAAGGTATTACTCTTAGGCCGGATAAAGTCGCTGTAAACAAAAAAAACGAAGCCGTTATTATTGATTACAAAACGGGAGTCGAAGATGAAAAACACATACAACAGCTACAACTTTACCAAGACGTTTTGGAAGAAATGGGCATTGTCATCAAAAAGAGAATCTTGGTGTATATAAATGACGACATTAAAATAAAACAGGTTTAAATCTGTCAAAACAGCTGGTATTATGGCTTGTTTTAAGGAATCGCATTCGGGCAAATGCGCCATAACCTTGGCTAAAGCAAGTTATACTCTAAAAATAATCTAAATTGAATCTGAACTATCGACGAAAGGTACATTTGTACTATTTTTTTTTATATTTGTCTTTGTTAATAACATTTAACAACTTACTTTTGTTCACAATTAACACTTAAAAATTAAACTTTTGAATATGAAAAATCTTAGCAGATTACTGTTCGCTATGTTGCTTGTACTTGGTTATAGCAACGCTAATGCGCAAGACGAAAACAACCCTTGGCAAATTACCATTGGGGCAAACGCGGTTGATGCTTACCCTTCTGGAGATGGTGTAGTAGGCGACGCTTACCTAGGTAGCGGTTTAGGCGATGAATTTTTTAACGCTAGCGACCACTGGAACATTTTACCATCGTTATCAACCATTTCTGTATCTAAATATCTAAGCAGCGGATTTTCTTTCGGAATTACGGGTTCTTTAAATAAAATTGAAAACTGGGGAGATAAAGCAAACACTGTACCAGAAGAAGTAAACAAAGTTGATGATTGGTCTTACTACGGTGTAGACGGTACCATTAAGTACAACTTTTTACAAGGAACAACTATCGACCCTTACTTAGGTGTAGGTGGTGGTTACACTTGGGTTGACGAAATTGGTGCTGGTACTTTAAACGGTACTTTAGGTGTAAACATTTGGTTTAGCGAAAACGTTGGTTTAACGCTCCAAACCGCATACAAGCACGCTTTCGAAGATTACTTACAAACTCACTTCCAGCACAGTGCAGGTATCTCTATTAAATTTGGAGGAACTGATACTGACGGAGATGGCATTTACGACAAAGATGATGCTTGTCCAGATGTTGCTGGTTTAGAAGCTTTCAACGGTTGTCCTGATACTGACGGTGACGGTATTGAAGATAGCAAAGACGATTGTCCTAACGAAGCTGGTTTAGCTGAGCTTAACGGATGCCCAGACCAAGATGGTGACGGTATAGCAGACAACAAAGATAACTGCCCAACTGTTGCCGGTGTAGCTGCTTTAGCTGGTTGTCCAGATGCTGACGGTGACGGTGTAACTGATGCTGACGATAAGTGTCCTAACCAAGCTGGTCCTTCTGCTAACAACGGTTGCCCATGGCCAGATACTGATGGTGACGGTGTATTAGACAAAGACGATAAGTGTCCTGAAATTAAAGGTACTGTAGCAAACGCTGGTTGTCCAGAAGTAACTGCTGAAGTTCAAAAACAACTTAACGAGTACGCAAAAACAATCTTGTTTGATACTGGTAAATCAACTATCAAATCTCAATCTGCTGAAGTTTTAGCTGATATCATCAAAATCTTAAACGAGTATCCTAACTCTAAGTTTACTGTTGAAGGTCACACTGATAGCGTAGGTAGCGAAACTTTAAACCAAAGATTGTCTGATTCTAGAGCTAATGCTGTAAAAGAGTACTTAGTTGAGAATGGTATCGATGCCTTCAGACTTTCTGCTCTTGGTTACGGAGAATCTAAACCAATCGATTCTAACAAAACTAGAGCTGGTAGAGCTAACAACAGACGTGTAGAAATTAACTTGGCTAAGTAATTTACAGCCCAGATAATTTTCAAATAATAAGTAAAAAAACGCTTCGGATTTCCGAAGCGTTTTTTATTTTTATAACATGACGACTTTTATTTTTGATGTTTTAAAAGACTTAAAAAACAGCACACAATCTTTTTCCGAACTCACCTTCATTGTTCCCAGTAAACGTGCGGGGCTGTTCTTAAAACATCAACTGCCGCAAGTTTTAAATCAAACTATTTTTTCACCAGAAATTATAAGCATTGAAGAATTTGTTGGGCAACTTTCCCAACTCAAAACCATCTCGAATACCGAATTGCTTTTTGAGTTTTACAATAGTTATTCTCAGTTAACAAAGCCTCAAAAACGAGATTCATTCGACACCTTTACCAAATGGGCGCAAATACTCCTGCAGGATTTTAACGAGATTGACCGTTACCTGATTCCACAGGAAAAGATTTTCAATTACTTAAGTGCCATTCAAGATTTAAACCATTGGTCACTCGAAGTCAATAAAACCGATTTTGTAAAAAACTACCTTTCGTTTTGGAAAAAGCTTCACAACTACTATGACCATTTTCATGAAGCTTTGTTGACCAAAGGATTAGGCTACCAAGGATTGGTTTACAGAGAAGCCGTTGAAAACCTGGAACCCTACATTCAAAACAATTCCAAAAAACAACATATTTTTTTGGGGTTCAATGCACTAAACACTTCAGAATCTACCATCATTCAAGAATTGCTTCAAAATGAAATGGCCAAAGTATATTGGGATATTGATGCAGAATTTTTCAATAACAAAAACCACGATGCCGGGCTGTTTACAAGACAGCACAAAAACAACTGGAAACACTTTAAAACCCATCCGTTTAATTGGGTAACAAAGCATTATTCCGAAGAAAAAAACATATCGGTTTTTGGCATTCCTAAAAATATAGGCCAAGCCAAATACATCGGTTCAATCTTAAAAAAATTACAAGGTAACAATCCCTCGTTGCAAAATACTGCGGTAGTTTTGGGCGACGAAAACTTACTTGTCCCGGTGCTCAACTCCATTCCTCCAAACGTTGATGCGCTTAACATCACTATGGGGTTTCCGTTAAAATCCATTCCTTTGGCTACTTTGTTCGAATCACTATTCCTTTTACACAAACATTCACCAACAACGTTTTACTATAAAGATGTAGTTAAAATCATTTCGCATCAATTTATAAAACCATTGTTTTTTGTTGAAAACACAGATTACTCATCGGTGATAACCGAAACTATCGATCAAAACAATTTAGTGTATTTGAAAAAGGAAAAACTCAACGAAATAACTCCTAAAGGTGAAAATATTATCGATTTACTATTTTCAAATTGGGGAACCTCAGTTGAAAATACTTTAGAAAACTGCACTAATTTAATCCTACTTATAAAACAGCATTTAGACAAAAACAAAACCGCTAATTTACTTGCTCTGGAATATTTGTACCGATTCAGTACGCTTTTCAAGGAAATATCAAAATTAAATTCAGAGCATCCGTATATCGACAACGTTTCAACCCTGCACGGCATTTACAAAGAGCTTTTAAGTTCAGAAACTCTCGATTTTCAAGGTGAACCATTGCAGGGCTTACAAATTATGGGAATGTTGGAATCGCGTGTTCTCGATTTTGAAACCGTTATCATTTCTTCGGTTAACGAAGGCATTCTTCCATCAGGAAAAACCCAAAATTCGTTCATTCCGTTTGATGTCAAGTTAGAAAACCAGCTCCCAACTTACAAAGAAAAAGACGCCGTTTACACCTACCATTTTTATAGACTTTTACAGCGCGCTAAAAACATTTACATTTTATACAACACAGAGGCTGATGTGTTGACCGGTGGCGAAAAAAGTCGATTTATCACGCAACTGGAATTGGAGGGCAAACACCAAATCAACCACAAAATATTAGCGCCAAACGTGCCGGTAATTCCCGCAGAATTGCAATGCATCAAAAAAACACCCGACCTGCAAAAGAAATTAATTGCATTGTCCGGAAAAGGATTTTCGCCCTCATCGCTCACCAATTACGTCAGGAATCCCATTGATTTTTACTACCAAAGCATCCTAAAAATTCGCGAGAACAACGATGTTGAAGAAACCGTGGCGGCCAACACTTTGGGGACAGTAGTTCATAATACTTTGGAAGATTTTTACAAACCGCTTACTGGAACATTTTTAACCATTGAAATCATCAATCAACTCAAAACAAATATTGAAGAACGGGTAACCTACCATTTTAAAAACGAATACAAACAAGGTGATATTTCAACCGGAAAAAATCTGATTATTTTTGAAATTGCCAAGCGCTATGTCTCCAATTTTCTTAAATTAGAGATGCAAGCCCTAAAAGCAGGGAATGAAATTAAAATATTGGCCATTGAAGCCGATAATGAAATAGAAATCCATATTCCTGAACTCGATTTTCCTATAAAATTAAAAGGAAAGGTAGATCGTGTGGATGAGTGCAACGGAATGATTAGGATTATTGACTACAAAACCGGAAAGGTAGAACAAAATCAAGTGGAAATTGTGGATTGGCAAGACATTACAACCGATTATAAAAAATACAGCAAAAGTTTCCAAGTGCTTTGTTATGCCTACATGATGCAGGCCTCACAAAATCTGAAGTTCCCTATTGAAGCGGGCATTATTTCGTTTAAAAACCTTAGTTCGGGGTTTTTAAAATTCGCCCAAAAAGAATCATCATCCAGCCGAAAGAAAGACAGCCTGATAACCCAAAATACGTTGTTGGACTTCGAAGCAGAACTTAAAAAGTTGATAATTGAAATTTGCAGTCCGAACATCGATTTCGTAGAAAAAGAAGTTTAAAAATGACCATTGAAAAAAACATTGTATTAGAAGGAAAACACGGCAAACCTATTTTGGCCGACGTGTTTTTTGAAGAAAACAACACACCAAAACCCATTATCATTTTTTGCCACGGCTATAAAGGATTTAAAGATTGGGGCGCATGGGATTTAATGGCAAAAGCATTCGCCGCATCCGGTTTTTTCTTTATAAAGTTTAATTTTTCGCATAATGGCGGCACTGTAGACCAACCCATTGATTTCCTCGATTTGGAAGCCTTTGGAAACAATAATTACACTAAAGAATTGGATGATTTACAAACCGTTATGGAATGGGTTTCTAACGGTTTTCCATTTAAAAACGAAGCAAACACCGGCAATATTAACTTACTAGGCCATAGTAGAGCTGGCGGTATAGTTACGATTAAAGCCGAAGAAGACCACCGTATAAAACGAGTAATAAGTTTGGCTGGCGTTTCAGATTACGCCTCTCGGGGCCCCATTTCCGGCGATGCCGAAAAATGGAAAAAAGAAGGCGTAAAATATGTTGTAAACGGGCGCACCAAACAAAATATGCCCCATTATTACCAGTTTTATGCAGATTTCAAAAACAACGAAGAACGACTGACCATTAAACGCGCGGTTTCAAAATTGAATATTCCATTTTTAATTATCCATGGTAATGAAGACCCGACAGTCCTAGTGAGCGAAGCCCACAATCTTAAACGTTGGAAACCCGATAGCACGCTTAAAATCATTGAAGGTGCCGACCATGTTTTTGGAGCCTCTCATCCGTATGAAAAAGAACGTCTACCCAACCATTTAAGTGAGGCCGTACAAGAAGCTATTTCATTTTTAACACCAAACGAATGAATGGCAAACCCATCCACTTTTTCCGTTTTAAACCGGGCAAAACAGCTTGAAACACTCCAGTCCACCACTTATGACTTAGCCATTATTGGCGGAGGTATTACTGGTGCAGGCATTGCTCTCGATGCTGCAAGCCGGGGCATGACTGTCTGTTTAGTTGAAAAACACGATTTTGCTTCCGGAACGAGCAATAAATCCACAAAACTCATTCATGGCGGGCTGCGCTACTTAAAACAATTTGAAATCGGTTTGGTTCATGAATCGGGTACCGAACGTGCCATTGTTCATAAATTGGCACCTCACCTTGTAGTTCCAGAAAAAATGTTGCTCCCGCTCATAAAAGGTGGTACCTATGGAAAATTATTGACTTCCATTGGTTTAAAAATTTATGATTATTTGGCCGATGTTTCCAAAAGCGACAAGCGGGTGATGCTCGATAAAACTGAAACTCTTAAAAAAGAGCCCTTGTTGGATGACTCGAAAGTTTTGGGCGGCGGGCTTTACGCTGAATACCGAACAGATGATGCCCGGCTAACCATCGAAATACTTAAAACGGCCGCTTCCTTCGGGGCTAATTTGATTAACTATTGCGATGTACAATCCTTCAATTACAATCAAAATCATAAAATAAAAAGTCTTAATTGCATCGATCATAATACCGAAAACACTTTGGTAATAAAGGCGAAACACTTTATTTCTGCCACGGGGCCATGGGTTGATACTTTGCGGAACAAAGACCATTCATTAACCCAAAAACATCTTCACATTACCAAAGGGGTGCATATTGTTTTTCCTTGGGAAAAACTGCCTATAAAACAATCCGTTTACTTCGATGTGCCGGACGGACGCATGGTTTTTGCTATTCCTAGAGGCCGAATAACCTATGTTGGCACTACCGACACCAATTATTCTGGAAATTTAAACCGTGTGGTAGCAACAAAACAGGATGTAGAGTATCTTATCAACGCTGTAAACAACACCTTTAATCAACTAAACTTAACGCTTAGCGATGTAGAATCGAGTTGGGCTGGATTAAGACCCCTTATCCACGAAGACGGCAAAGCACCTTCTGAGCTGTCGCGTAAAGATGAGTTGTTTATTTCTGAAAGTGGATTGATTTCTATTGCCGGCGGAAAACTCACAGGTTATCGAAAAATGGCACAAAGAGCAATTAAAGCGGTTTTAAAGCAAATGGATGACGAGGAAAAGTCTAACTTGAAAAAATCGAAAACAACGCAAATTCCATTGGTAAACCCTTCATTTAAGGATGAAAATGAGGTTTCCCAATTCCAAAACCAACTAAAAGAGGAGTTAAAAGCCATGGGGGTTACAGATGCCTATTACGCCCCATATTTATGTGCCACTTATGGAAAAATGGCTGACAGCATAATACTTAAATCGGCGTCTTTTGAAAACACAGATTCCTTAACAAGATTAATACGTGCCGAATTGTGGTACAGTATTCATCATGAAATGGTGAATAGTTTATCCGACTTTTTTGTGCGCCGTACCGGCCGTTTGTTTTTTGATATTGCCAGTGTAAAGACCTATTCTGAACTTATTTTAAAGGATATGGCAGAGTATCTAGGTTGGGATAGCAGCCGTATTTCAACTGAAAAAAATAACCTAAACATTTTAATACTTGATGCTACCACGTTTTATGACAGTGAGTTTATGTAAAACAAAAAAAGCTTCCAAGAAATTGAAAGCTTTTTTGTGGAGAAGATGGGATTCGAACCCACGACCTCTTGACTGCCAGTCAAGCGCTCTAGCCAACTGAGCTACATCCCCATTACTGTTGTTCACTTCAAAATTATGCTGTAATAACAATTATAATTTCGAACGGCAAATATATACAATTATCCTGTTTGCTGTACATAATGGATTAAATTATTTCGCCTGCCCCAACAAAAATTAAAATATTCTACTTCCTAAAAAGGTAAAACACAAATTTAAAATACCTTTGACCCCGAAAATCCTCAGTATGAGCATCGATATTAGTTTAAAACACATCAACAATTTGGCTATTCCAGCATTAATTGCAGGCGTAGCTGAACCCATTTTATCGATGACCGATGCCGCCATTGTGGGGCATATTGAATTTAACGCCACCGAATCGTTAGCCGCAGTGGGCATTGTTTCCACATTTTTATCCATGCTCATTTGGGTCTTGGGGCAAACCCGAAGTGCCATTTCGTCGTTAGTTTCGCAATACCTAGGCGCCAACAAATTAGCGCAAATCAAAGATTTACCCGCTCAGGCCATTTTCATAATCACCTCATTAAGTTTGTTGATTATTGCTGCTACCTACCCATTCGCCCAATACATTTTTAAACTGTATAATGCTTCTGGGTTAATTTTAGATTACACCGTGTTATATTACAAAATTAGGGTACTCGGGTTTCCGTTCACTTTGTTTACTATAGCTGTTTTTGGGGCTTTCCGTGGATTGCAAAACACCTACCACCCCATGATTATCGCCATAATTGGTGCGGCTGTGAATATTATATTGGACGTCATTTTGGTCTATGGTATCGATGGCTATATTGCTCCAATAAATCTTAAGGGTGCAGCTTACGCTAGTGTGATTGCCCAAATGCTTATGGCAGGCTTATCGGCATACTTTTTATTGAAAAAAACCACTATTCCTTTAAAAGTGAGTTTGCCTTTCAATCCAGAAATCAGGCGTTTTATTTTTATGATTCTCAATTTATTTGTGCGTACCGTAGCCCTAAATGTCACTTTATATTTTGCCAGTTCGTTTGCTACTGGTTACGGTGCCAATTACATTGCCGCTTATACCATTGCCATAAATTTATGGTTTTTCGGAGCCTTTGTAGTTGATGGTTATGCTGGTGCCGGAAACATTCTTTCCGGAAAACTTTTTGGTGCCGAAGCCTACAGCACATTAATTGCGCTAAGTAACAAACTCATTAAATACGGATTGATTATAGGCGTAATTCTAGCTGTTATTGGTGCTGTTTTTTACTATCCTATTGGACGTATTTTCACCAAAGAACCCGAAGTTTTAGAAGCATTTTACAGCATCTTTTGGATTATTCTGGCCATGCAGCCCCTCGGTACTTTAGCCTTTATTTTCGACGGCATGTTTAAAGGTCTCGGAAAAATGGAATACCTCCGTAATGTGTTACTGTTTTCAACCTTTATCGTCTTTATTCCCATCCTTTTTGCACTCGATGGGTTGGGTTATAAACTACATGCCATTTTTATTGCCATTACCTTTTGGATGTTGGCACGGGGCGTTCCTCTGATTGTAAAATTCAGAAAGACTTTTTTACCATTGTCTGAAAAACAATAACTTTGCCTCCCTAAAAACAAAATCATGGGCAACAGACTTTTTCTAATCTTAGCCGTAGTGCTTATCGTTATTTATTTTTACAACCGATACCGAGGCCGCCGGTAGTCTATCGGGTTTTCAACCACCCCGTAATACTTAAACGCTGCGTGTTTACGGGCTTCACTTCGTGCTCAATTATTTGGCTTTCAAAAATAACAATCCGTCCCGGGAATGGATAAATCACCTTTTCCATTTCTTCGCCGTTTTCGTTTAAATACAACACCAATTCACCGCCATTTTCCGGCAACCAATCTTCTTCGTTTAAATAGCAAACCAACGAGAGTTTTCGTCTGTCGTCATTTTGAAATGTATCGATATGCCTTTTATAAAATGTCCCTTTGGGGTAAAGCGCATAATGGAACTCCTTTTGTAAAATACCCAAAAAACAAGTGCGATTTAGGTAATCCACCAAATGGTTTATTCTGTTAAAAAACAATTGCTCCACCGTATTGGCTTTGCGCTCATCCATCCATAGAATAAAATCGCCACGTATGGATTTTTCAATGGTTTCGTTTACGCGGTTACCAATGGCCGCCTTCTTAAAAGCATCGGCTTCGTGCTTTTGCTGCAACATTTGCCTTAATAACGCAACCTCATCCTGAGTGAAGAAATCCTCAACAATACTGTATTGCTGTTTCCCAATATCGGCAATCAATTGCTCGTAAACGGGGTTTTCTTCAAAACCTACAGATTCAAAAAGTGGATTCATTTAGTTAAAATCAAAACGGTATATCTTTAAAATTGAACAACTTCGGTGCATCTAAATCTCGATTATCGAGTAAAAAGCGCGCAAATGTAATGTAAAAATCAATTGCTCGTACAAAATCAATATATTTGCAGCATAATTTTTAATCACCCATGGGGAACAACATCCGCATCACCAAAAAATTCGATTTTGAAACCGCCCACGCCCTTTACGGCTACGACGGAAAGTGCAAAAACATACACGGCCATAGCTACAAACTTTTTGTTACAGTTATTGGTAAACCTATAACCGACAAATCGAACGTGAAGTACGGTATGGTTATCGATTTTGGCGACCTCAAAAAAATTGTAAAAGAAGAAATTGTAAACGTTTTCGACCACGCCACGGTGTTCAACAAAAACACCCCTCACGTGGAGCTGGCTAAAGATCTTGAAGCCCTTGGACACAATATTTTGTTGGTCGATTACCAACCCACCAGCGAAATGATGGTACTAGATTTTGCAAAAAAAATAAGCAAGCGGCTGCCCAAACAAATCATGCTGCACAGCTTAAAACTTCAAGAAACCGAAACCGCATTTGCTGAATGGTTTGCGTACGATAATAATTAGGGCGTTACCTTTCAGGTCGGGCTTTACGCGCTACACGGTAGCTTGCTTCAATCCCTAACGCGTTTATGTGCCTAGTGCTAGGCTTGTCCTATGTTTTTTTTGCACCACAAAAATAGAAGAATGGAATTCCAGCCTTCAAAGGAATTAACTTATATTTACGGCATGCAAATCCCGAAAGGAAAAAAAATATATTTCGCATCCGATAACCATTTGGGCGCACCAACGGCCGAAGCCTCCCGTCCACGCGAAAAAAAATTCGTGGCTTGGCTCGACGAGGTAAAGCACGATGCCGCGGCTATTTTTCTATTGGGCGATATGTTCGATTTTTGGATGGAATTTAAAACGGTAGTACCGCGTGGCTTTACACGAACCCTCGGCAAACTCGCCGAAATTAGCGATTCGGGCATTCCTATTTACTATTTTGTGGGCAACCACGACCTTTGGATGAACGGCTATTTTGAGGAAGAACTGAATATTCCCGTATTCCACAAACCCAAAGAATTCACCTTTAACAACAAAGCCTTTTTTATTGGCCATGGTGATGGTTTAGGGCCGGGCGACAAAGGCTATAAACGCATGAAAAAGGTATTTACCAACCCGTTTTGCAAATGGCTGTTCCGTTGGCTGCATCCCGATTTGGGCGTACGCATGGCACAGTACCTTTCGGTAAAAAACAAGATGATTTCAGGCGATGAAGACGCCCAATTTTTGGGTGAGGACAATGAGTGGCTGGTGCAATACTGCAAGCGCAAGTTAGAGGACAAACACCGTGATTACTTCGTGTTTGGCCACCGTCATTTACCTTTGAACATTGACCTTAACGAACGTTCAAAATACATCAACTTGGGCGATTGGATCTCATATTTTACTTATGGCGTTTTTGATGGGGAAACCTTGGAGTTAAAGGAGTATTAAGTCAAGACTATTTCCCTTCAATGGCCTCGATTTCTTTAGTCAAATCCAAATTCCTGAGCGTATGATTTTTGGCTCCAATAGCGGTAACGGTAATCAAAGTCATGGTGCCACCAAAAACCACGGCCGCCACAGGACCAATTAATTTGGCTGCTAACCCGCTTTCAAAAGCGCCCAATTCATTTGAAGACCCCACAAACATTGAATTTACCGCCGATACTCGCCCGCGCATATCATCGGGGGTTTTTAGCTGTAAAATGGTTTGCCTAATTACCATGGAAACCCCATCGGTTGCGCCACTTAAAAACAGTGCCACAACACTTACCCAAAAGCTATTCGACAGCCCAAAAGCTATAATGCAGAGTCCGAAACCGAAAATAGTAGCCAGCAGTTTTTTTCCTGCATTTCTACTTATCGGCATGTAAGTGGTCATAAACATACTAAAGATACTTCCCAATGAAATTGAGGCATTTAAAATGCCAAACCCCTTCGAACCGACTTCCAAAATATCTTGCGCAAAAACAGACAATAGCGCTACCGTTCCTCCAAATAAAACCGCAATCATATCTAAAGTCAAGGCACCTAAAATGGCTTTATCGCTAAACACAAAGCGTACACCCACTTTTAAACTTTCTTTGACCGGTTCTCCAATTTTCGGATTTAAAATGGGTTTTTTCTTGATTAAAAAAGTAAGTCCGAAAGAAATACTCACCAAAATAAATATTAAACATAATGTTTTGGGAACGCCCATCCAATGGATGGAAAAACCACCCAAAAGTGCTCCTAAAACGGCTGCTGCTTTCCAAGTACTGGTGCTCCATGTGGCGGCGTTGGGATATATTTTCTTCGGAACAATGAGCGCCACCAACGAAAAAATAGTGGGCCCGAAAAACGAACGCAAAAAGCCTCCAAAAAACACAAGTGCATAAATGGCATATAAGATGGATTGGGTATTCCAATCGCCAACAATTTTGTCGGAAGTCAGTAAAAACAGCCCCAAACTCATCAATGAAAATGCCGCTATGCAAAGCGCCAACAGATTCCGTTTTTCCTTTTGATCCACAATGTGTCCGGCAAACAGTGCCATGGTAAACGCAGGGATGATTTCCATCAAACCAATCAAACCTAAATACAGTGGGTCTTTGGTAAGGCTATACACCTGCCATTCAATAACAATAAATTGCATGGACCAACCAAATACCAATACAAAACGTACCAATAAAAAAATATTGAATTCCTTTATTCGTAATGCCGCATAAGGGTCTGTTCTTGCCATCCTATTTTAATTTTTATACGAAAACTAAATTAAGCGCACCCTTTATTTTAGTTTTCGTATAAAATCTAAAATAAGAGAATTCGTTATTTTAAAATTTGTGCTCTATTTTATGTCTCTAAGCTTCAACTGCAAACTCACATTGCCGCGCCATTCGTTTTCATCAATGGAATACACCGCTTTAAACGGCTTTCCTTCAGAAATAATTTCGAATTTATCGCCCATACTAAACCCAATGCCTACAAATCGGTCTGGCGAGGTAGGTTGTGTGGCGGTTAATCTTAAATGGGTTTTGTCTTCGCCCACGCACTTTCCGTAACCTGTGTCTATTAAGTTATCGGACATAAAAACAGGTGTCATGTTATTCGGGCCGTAGGGGGCAAATTGTTTTAAAATCCTGTAAAATTTGGGCGTAATATTCTTTAAATCGATTTGGGCATCAATTTTAATTTCGGGCGTCAATAAGTTCCTGTCTATGGTTTTTGAAACTACCTCTTCAAAGGCCTGCTTAAAGGCTTCATAGTTTTTTTCTTCGAGCGTTAAACCCGCTGCATATTTATGTCCGCCAAATTGCTCGATATGCTCTTTACAGGCTTCCAAGGCATTGTAAACATCGAATCCCCTGACCGAGCGTGCCGAAGCGGCCAATTTATTGCCACTTTTGGTAAATACTAAAGTTGGGCGATAGTAAGTTTCGGTTAACCGCGAAGCCACAATGCCAATAACACCTTTATGCCATTCGGGATGGTAAACCACAGTAGTTAGCCTATCTTGCTCGTTATTTTCTTCAATCTGTTGGAGTGCTTCCTCAGTAATTTGTTTATCGGTTTCGCGACGCTCTAAATTATAATTATTGATTTCTTCGGCGTATTTGGCCGCCAAATCGTCTTCTTCTTCCGCCAATAAAGTCACCGCATAATTACCGTGTTCCATCCGCCCAGCGGCATTGATTCTTGGTGCCACAACAAACACCACATCGGTGATGGTCAGCTCAGTTTTTTCAACCTGATTTAAAATGGCTTTGATACCAGGACGTGGATTGGTATTGATAACCAACAACCCAAAATAAGCCAACACGCGGTTTTCGCCATCAATGGGAACAATATCGGCACCAATGGCCGTGGCCACCAAATCGAGATACTCAGTTAAATCGGCCGCCGTTTTTCCCTCTTTTGAAGCCAAAGCCTGGACGAGCTTAAAACCAACGCCACAACCACACAATTCTTTGTACGGGTAATTACAATCTTCACGTTTGGGATCTAAAACCGCAACGGCATCGGGAATTTCGTCTCCCGGACGGTGGTGATCACAAATAATAAAATCGATTCCCAACGATTTGGCATGTGCTACTTTTTCAACCGATTTAATACCACAATCGAGCGCTATAATTAACGTAAAATCATTTTCCAAAGCAAAGTTGATGCCTTTATAAGAGACTCCGTAACCTTCGTCGTACCGGTTCGGGATATAAGTATAAACCAAATTGTGCCTTGTTTTTAGGTAGGTGGACATAAGTGCCACCGCCGTAGTGCCATCCACATCGTAATCGCCGTACACCAAAATATTTTCGTTATTTGCAAAAGCCTTTTCTATTCGGGCTACAGCCTTATCCATATCTTTCATCAAGAACGGATTGTGCAAGTGCTTCAATTTGGGTCTAAAAAAACGTTTAGCTTCATCGAAGGTTTCAACGCCACGTTGTAATAGCAAAGTCGCAATGTGTTCGTCAACCTTAAGCGCCTTTTGCAAGGTCTTTACTTTTTTAGGTTCCGGTTGTGGTTTTATGGTCCAGCGCATAAAAATAGCTTAACTACTCGGTAGGGTAAAAATCTAATTATCGTAATGAAAGTGTGTTTGAACATCCAATTCTGAAAACTGACGGAACATTTCCATTACACCGCAGTATTTTTCAATGGATAAATCGACCGCACGCTGCAATTTTTTTTCGCTTAAATTTTCGCCGTAAAAATGAAAATGCATCGCTACTTTATCGTAATACTTGGGATGCTCTTCAGTTAGATTCGCTTCAATTTCAATGCTGAAATCATCCACCTCCAATTTCATTTTCTTGATTAAAGCAGCCACATCTATTCCAGAGCATCCAGCCAAACCAGAAAGCATCAATGCTTTGGGGCGGTAGCCTTCGCCTTTTCCTCCGTTTTCTTCTCCGGCATCAATAAATAAATTGAGTCCAGATGGGTTTGTACTTTCAAACCGCATTTCGCCTAACCACTTTGTAGAAACTTTAACTGACATTGCTTTAAACTATTTTTTGTTACTTGTAGTTGTCAAAAATACTACAAAATTCACAACTATGCCTTTAGTAACGCCTTTATCTGCAGATCATGATTTGGAAACCAAAAAATTAGCCGAATTTTTTAATGAAACCCTTGGTTTTTGTCCCAATTCAGTACTCACCATGCAACACCGGCCAGCAATAAGTAAAGCGTTTATTAATTTGAATAAAGCCGTTATGGCGAACGAAGGGCGGGTTACCTCTGCCCTTAAGCGCATGATGGCTTGGGTAAGTAGCAATGCCACCGGTTGCCGTTATTGCCAAGCCCATGCTATTCGGGCTGCCGAGCGCTACGGCGCTGAACAGGAACAATTGGATAACATTTGGGACTACCGCACCCACCCAGCTTTTAGCGAAGCCGAACGCGCTGCCTTAGATTTCAGTTTGGCCGCCAGCCAAGTGCCAAATGCTGTTGATGAGGATTTAAAAAAGCGTTTACATCAATATTGGAACGATGGCGAAATTGTTGAAATGCTCGGGGTGATTTCTCTTTTTGGCTATTTAAACCGTTGGAATGATAGTATGGCGACCACCATTGAAACTGGCGCAGTTGAAAGTGGAGAGAAATATTTGGGGAAACATGGCTGGGAACGCGGGAAGCATGGCTGATTTACTATTCCTGTGAAGACAGGAATCTCATTATTTTTATCTTTTATCTGTTTTTTTGGTTGCCACTAATTCACGAATGACTTAAATTTAAACCTTACAAACCATGTTGAAAAAACTTCACCTAATGCCAACCAAATTTATTATATGCTTTGCTTCCGCCAGTTTATTTATCCACAGTTGTAAAAAAGAACCTCAAAACAACGATAACAATTTTAAATTGGTGGCTCGAAATTCCTACTTTGTGGATTCTCATAACGACATTAGCATCTACAGAAGTAATGAAGACCGAAAGCTTTTAAATGGTTATTATGTTGTGGGCGACAAATTCAAAAAGTGGGAAGAATTTAATGTAACCAATGGCATACTGAATGGCACTTACATTGTTTTCCATAGCAATGGGGAAATTTTTTCGCAGTCCAATTATTTAAACGGAAAATTGCATGGTGAGGAGAAAACCTTCAACCTTTCAGGACAGCTTTCTAAGGTAAACACGCATAAAAACGGTGTGCTGTACGGCAAAAGCATTTCATATTTTGATAATGGCAACATCAAATCTGAATCGAAGATAGAAGATGAAGAAGTAATCGAATCGGTATCATTCGATTTAATTGGCAATATTGAATCCCAAATGTTTATAAAGGAAGGCCGCAGCATCACCCAAACCATAAAAAACGGAAAAGTATTTTCTGAACAAATATCGTCTAACTACGACGATTTTGAAGCCATTAAGTTTTATAATCCAGATGGTTCTCTAAAAATGTTCCTAAGAATGTTGGAAGATGGCGATAACGGCTATTTAATTGAACTCGACGAAAATAACGAGGAAATTAAACGAATAAACATAAAAGAAAATCCACAGGAAATATTCAAATATCAAGAATACTTAAAAGCATTTTAAACGAGTTTCTTCACTATTTGCTGCAACACTGGCAACACCTCAACTTCAAACCAAGGATTCTTAGCCAACCAAAACCGATTTCTTGGCGACGGATGCGGCAACGGCAGATATTTGGGCAAATAGTCGTTATAATTTTTAACCGTTTCGGTGAGCGTTTTTTTAGCTACTTTTCCCAAATAGTAGTTTTGGGCGTACATGCCTATTAAAAGTACAAGCTCCACTTGCTTCATCCCGTCAAACAACTTTTGGTGCCACTGTGGCGCGCATTCGGGGCGAGGAGGCAAATCGCCACTTTCTCCTTTTCCGGGGTAACAAAACCCCATGGGGATTATAGCAAAATTTTCAGGATTGTAAAACACCTCTGGAGTAACATCCAGCCATTTCCGCAGTTGCTTACCACTTGCATCATCCCACGGAATACCAGATGCATGTACCTTGGTGCCGGGGGCTTGCCCCACAATAACGATTTTAGAATGGGTATGCGCCGAAACAACAGGTCGCGGGCCAAGTGGAAGGTCCGCTTCACAAATGGTACATTGTTTTATGTTTTCAAGTAACTGTTGCATCGAATATTGTGTGACGCATCACATTTTTAACATGACACTCGAACTAAACTCTTACTTTCCTTTTAATGGCTCTCCTTCAAAAGATAAACCATCAAACCCCGTTTTCATAAAATTACGGATATTTTGGTGGCCATTTCCGTTGGGGTCTTTTAATACGTCTTCAAAATAGAATTGACCGAAACAGGCCAAGGTTTCTTCTTTTGATAAATTCTGTAATTTGGCAAAAGCCAATAATTTGCACGACCCTGAATTTTCGCCTGCTTTATTTTCTAGATCTCCATTTTTAAAGGCTGTGGGCGTAAATTGGTAGTGCGCTTCAATTACATCCATAGTTTCTGAAAATGCTACGATTTTTGGTGTATTTTTTAATTTATTCTTAAAAGTTTCAATAGTCATTTTTCAATTTTATTTATTCGTTCCAGCTACCACAATAACAATTTCGCCTTTGGGTGGTTTTTGGGTATAATGTTCTAACACTTCGCGGGCCGTTCCGCGGATGGTTTCTTCGTATAGTTTGGTCAATTCGCGAGACACGGACAATTGTCGGTCATCACCAAAATACTCGCAAAAATGCCCCAGAGTTTTCACTAATTTATGCGGACTTTCATAAAAAATCATGGTTCGTGGCTCTTGTGCCAAAAGCAACAATCTTGTTTGGCGGCCTTTCTTTACGGGCAGAAAACCTTCAAATACAAATTTATCGTTAGGCAGCCCAGAATTGACCAAAGCTGGCACAAAAGCCGTCGCTCCGGGCAAACATTCCACTTCAATATTATTCTCGATACAAGCACGCGAAAGCAAAAAACCAGGGTCGGAAATGGCCGGCGTACCCGCATCACTAATCAATGCAATGGTACTTCCTCCTTTTATTTTCTGCACAACAGCATCAACGGTTTTGTGTTCGTTGTGCATGTGGTGCGATTGCATGGGGGTCGAAATTTCGAAATGTTTTAAAAGTTTTCCCGAGGTTCGGGTGTCTTCGGCCAAAATTAAATCGGCTGTTTTCAAAACGTCAACGGCGCGAAAGGTGATGTCTTTTAAATTGCCTATGGGTGTAGGCACGATGTAGAGTTTACTCATGGGTTAGTTAAACTTGGCTTCGATAATTTCCATAAAACGCCCTTCAAACTCCTCTTTGTCCTCCCAATTGTTGTAATCGGGTTTTACCATGGTTTCAATAAAATTCTTGGCATTGGCAAAGGTTTGAAAGGTATTTAATTGCGAAATAACGCGAATATAATCTTCATTTTGGCCATCAAAAAGGTGCTTTATAAACGCTATTTTGTCATTCAGCCCAATGTTGAATCCACCAATTTTCAATTTATCGTTCAATGATTTTTTTTCATTTGGCACACCGTTTTGGCTGCTCGTCACAGGCTCGAATATGGGGGTTTCATCAAAGCCGGCTGTAATATCGTCTAGGCTGTATTGCGGTTTTGGCGGTTCAGGCTTGGTGTCTTTAACAATAGGCTCTTGTTCCTCATCTTCGTCTGGCATAAAGGCCACCATATCCTTTATTTTGTTCATAACGGGCTCCATAATGGCCTCGTTTTCATTTTCATCTAAGTTAACATAGATTTTATCCTCAACCTCAATATTGTCACTTATTTTATTGTTGAAAGCTTTATCCAACATTCCAAAAAACGAAGTATCGCTACCTATGGTGGGCAGGTCTTCTCCAAAATGGTCGTGGGCAAATTTTAAAACCGATAATTTTTCATAAAGCAAGGCCACTTCGGCATGCATTTTAAGCACATCTTCCTTTCCTTTTAACTTAAGAACTCGGTGTGCAATGGCTATAAGTTCGGCCTCTATCTTCTTCTTCATGGTTTAAAACTTTAAAAAATTATACTCGGTAGGCTTTTGTTTTTTCCTAAATTTACGCCACCTTTATGCAAACGAATAATCGCTTTGTTTTAGTGCTAAAATTACGAAATGTTTCTTGAAAATACGGTAAATCATAAAGAACAATTTGGTTGGATTGAAGTCATCTGTGGCTCAATGTTTTCGGGAAAAACCGAAGAACTCATCAGAAGATTGAAGCGTGCCCAATTTGCCCGCCAAAAAGTAGAAATCTTTAAACCGGCTTTAGATGTGCGCTACGATGAAGACATGGTAGTGTCGCACGATGCCAACGAAATACGCTCAACGCCCGTTCCTGCTGCCGCCAATATTCCTATTTTGGCCGATGGTTGCGATGTAGTGGGCATTGATGAAGCCCAGTTTTTTGATGAAGAAATCGTTCGTATCTGCAACGACCTAGCAAACAAAGGTGTTCGGGTTATAGTGGCCGGACTCGATATGGACTTTAAAGGCAACCCCTTTGGCCCCATGCCCAATTTAATGGCGACGGCCGAATATGTTACTAAAGTGCACGCCGTGTGTACCCGTACCGGAAATTTGGCGCAGTACAGCTACCGAAAATCAAAAAGCGACAATTTGGTACTTTTGGGCGAAGTGGAAGAATACGAACCATTGAGCAGAGCGGCTTACTACAAGGCCATGCTGCGCGACAAAGTGCGAAACATGAAGGTTAACGATGCCGAAGAAATAATAAACAAACCCAAAGACCCCAATGCCTAAAGCACAGCAAACAGTGCTAGAAATTAACCTAAAGGCACTTTCGGAAAACTTAAAGCATTTACAATCTAAACTACAGCCCAACACCAAATTTATGGCCGTAGTCAAGGCTTTTGCATACGGCAACGACCCCTGCGAAATAGCCCATTTTTTAGAAAAACGCGATGTAGATTACTTTGCAGTGGCGTACACCAACGAAGGCGTGGCGTTGAGGGAGTCTGGAATTACCAAACCTATTTTGGTGCTCCATCCGCAAACGGTAAATTTCAAGGAACTGATTGAGCACTGTTTGGAACCTGCCCTTTACAATACCAAAATTTTAGATGAATTTTTGGAAGTCGCTTCCGCGGAAAAACTGAATCATTACCCCATTCATATTAAATTCAACACCGGATTGAATCGATTGGGTTTCAGTGAAAACGACGTAAATAGTATTGCTTCAAAAGTAAAAAATACCGAAGCTGTAAAGGTTGAATCCATTTTTTCACATTTAGCCGCCAGTGAAGATTTAAATGAAAAAGCCTTCACCCAAAACCAAATTGAGCGTTTTAATAATATCTCAAACCGTTTTACGGAAGCCATTGGTTACAAGCCCATCCTTCACATGTGCAATACTTCGGGCATTTTAAACTATCCGGAAGCACATTTCGATATGGTAAGAAGCGGTATTGGCTTGTACGGTTTTGGAAACTCCAAAAAGGAAAACCAATTCTTAAAGCCCATTGGCACTTTAAAAACGGTTATTTCACAAATTCATCACGTTGAACCAGGCGAAAGCGTAGGCTATAACCGCGGTTTTATTAGCACAAAACCTACCAAAACCGCCACTTTACCCATTGGCCACGCCGACGGTATTGGCCGTCAATATGGTAAAGGCAAAGGCTATGTAACCATCAACAACCAAAAGACTTTTATTGTGGGTAATGTTTGTATGGATATGATTATGGTTGATGTATCTAACATTGATTGCAAGGAAGGCGACGAGGTCATCGTTTTTAACGCAGAAACCACTGCCGAAAATTTGGCCGATACAGCAAACACTATTTCCTATGAGCTTATAACCTCGATTTCACAACGGATTAAGCGCGTTTTTATAACCTAAAAAATTATTAAATGTTAATTTTTTTTAGTTAATTTGAGAAACACTATCTAAAAATTTAAAATTATGCTTAAAGAGTTTAAGGAATTTGCAATGAAGGGCAACCTTGTTGACATTGCAGTTGGTTTTGTTATGGGTGCCGCTTTTAAAGAAGTGGTTTCTTCATTTACGGGAGGTATCGTTTCCCCACTAATTGGATTGATATTCAAGTCCGATTTCAAAGATTTAAAATATATCATAAAAGAAGGTACGCTTAACGACACCGGAGAAATGGTTGGTGAAGTTGCCGTATTGTGGGGATCGTTCTTAACCAATGTTATCGACTTTATCATTGTGGCATTCGTAATGTTTATGCTTGTAAAAGGTGTTAACAAGATGAAGAAGAAAGAAGAACCAGCTCCTGAAGCTCCAAAAGGCCCAACTCAAGAAGAGTTACTAGGTGAAATTAGAGATTTGTTAAAAAAATAACAATCTGTTAATAATACAACAACCTGTTATTTGTTGTTAAAAAGCCCTCGTTTTTTAAAAATGAGGGCTTTTTTTAGATTTTAAAATGGAATTAATACTTAGTTTTGTCTCCACAAATTTTTAAAAAAGTATAAAAATGAAAGTAGCTGTTGTTGGTGCCACTGGTATGGTTGGCGAAGTGATGCTAAAAGTTCTTGCAGAACGTAATTTTCCTGTAACCGAATTAATTCCCGTAGCGTCTGAGCGCTCTGTTGGAAAAACAATAACCTACAAAAACAACGATTATAAAGTAGTTGGATTGGAAACGGCTGTTTCCATGCGCCCAGATATCGCTTTGTTTTCTGCGGGTGGCGGTACCTCGGTAGAGTGGGCTCCAAAATTTGCAGAGGTTGGTACTACTGTGGTTGACAATTCATCGGCTTGGAGAATGGATCCTTCAAAAAAGTTAGTGGTTCCAGAAATCAACGCTAGTGAATTGACCAAAGACGATAAAATTATTGCCAACCCAAACTGTTCTACCATCCAGTTGGTTATGGCACTAAATCCGTTACATAAAAAATATAAAATGAAGCGTGTGGTAGTTTCTACCTACCAATCGGTTTCTGGTACTGGTGTAAAGGCCGTTCGCCAATTGGAAAACGAAATCGCCGGTGTTGAAGGCGAAATGGCTTATCCTTATCCTATCGGGCGAAATGCATTGCCGCACTGCGATGTATTTGAAGAAAACGGGTACACCAAAGAAGAAATGAAATTGGCGCGCGAGCCGCAAAAAATTATGAACGACCGTTCGTTTTCAGTTTCGGCCACAGCTGTGCGTATCCCAACTTCTGGTGGACATTCAGAGTCAGTAAACGTTGAGTTTGAAAATGATTTTGATTTGGCCGATGTTCGTAAATTATTAAGTGAAACACCTGGCGTTGTAGTACAAGATGATACTGCCAACAACTCGTACCCAATGCCTATTTACGCTCATGATAAAGATGAAGTTTTTGTTGGAAGAATTCGTCGCGACGAATCGCAACCAAACACATTAAACATGTGGATTGTGGCCGATAATCTTCGTAAAGGTGCTGCAACAAACACCATTCAAATTGCTGAATACTTAATCGAAAATAAGTTAGTGTAAATCAATCTTTTAAAAGATTGTTAAAAGCCTCCTTTAGTAAAGGGGGCTTTTTTAATTTAGCGGAAACACTTATTTTAATGAAAACTTTACTTCTATCCGCATTATGTGTCGTTCTACTCGCTTCTTGCAAAAACCAATCAACAACAAAAAATAACACAAAAGTGAACTACCCAGAAACCAAAACCGTAGACACCACAGACCATTATTTTGGTGTTCCTGTTAAAGACCCTTACCGCTGGCTGGAAGATGATATGAGCGCAGAAACCGCCCAATGGGTTAAAGCGCAAAACACCACTACTTTTGGTTACCTAAATCAAATACCTTTTAAAGACGATATTAAAAACCGACTGTCGTCCTTATGGAATTATGAGAAAATAGGAGCGCCTTTCAAAGAAGGCAATTACACCTATTTTTATAAAAACAACGGACTACAAAACCAAAACGTACTTTACAGAAAAGACGAAAATAACACTGAAGAAGTTTTTCTCGACCCCAATACCTTCTCTGATGATGGTACCATCTCTTTAGACGATGTAAGCTTCTCTAAAGATGGTGAACTCATGGCCTACTCTATTTCTGAGGGCGGAAGCGATTGGAGAAAAATTATCGTACTAAATACCGAAACCAAAGCCATTATTGAAGACACATTAGTTGATATCAAGTTCAGCCAAATTTCATGGTATAAAAACGAAGGATTTTACTATTCCAGTTACGACAAACCCAAAGGCAGCCAACTCTCAGCCAAAACCGACCAACACAAAGTCTATTTCCACAAAATAGGCTCGCCACAACACCAAGACCAATTAATTTATGGTGGCACCCTAGAACAAAAGCATCGCTACATTTACGCCAATGTTACCGACGACGATAAATATTTGCTAATCACTCCTCGTGTGTCCACCACCGGAAACAAATTGTTTATAAAAGACTTGTCGAGCGAAAACAATCCCCTAATCCCCGTTTTGAACAACACCAATAGCAGCACCACTGTTATAGGAAGCCAAAACGATTCACTTTATCTCATAACCAATTTAAATGCCCCAAATAAAAAGGTCGTAAAATTAAGTCTTGAGAATCCATCGCCAGAACGTTGGGTGGACGTGATTCCCGAAACCGAAAACGTCTTATCCATATCAACCTCTGGCAAGTACCTGATAGCTGAATATATGGTTGATGCCATATCACAGGTTAAACAGTATGATTACACCGGAAAACTCATTAGATCCATACCTCTCCCAGGCATTGGCAACGCCGGTGGTTTTGGTTCTAAAAAAGACGAGACAACCGATTATTTTTCATTTACAAACTACAATACCCCGTCCAGTATCTACAAATTAAATCTTGAAACTGGCGAAACAGAGCTATATTGGAAGCCTTCTATTGCATTTAACCCAGAAGATTACGAGAGCAACCAAGTGTTTTACACCTCAAAAGATGGCACTAAAGTCCCCATGATTATTACCCACAAAAAAGGAATGGAGCTAAACGGAAACAACCCTACCATCCTTTACGGGTACGGTGGTTTTAACGTTAGTTTAAACCCAGCATTTAGTGTGGGCATGGCCGTTTGGATGGAACAAGGCGGTATTTTTGCGGTGCCCAATTTGCGAGGCGGTGGCGAATACGGAAAAAAATGGCACGATGCCGGAACCAAAATGCAAAAACAAAATGTGTTTGATGATTTTATCGCTGCTGCGGAATACCTTATCGAAAACCAATACACCTCCTCTGGGCATTTAGCGATACGTGGTGGCTCCAATGGCGGATTATTGGTCGGCGCAGTAATGACCCAACGCCCAGATTTAGCTAAAGTGGCACTGCCGGCTGTTGGCGTTTTAGACATGTTGCGCTACCACACCTTTACAGCGGGGGCTGGGTGGGCCTACGATTACGGCACGGCCGAAGACAGCAAAGACATGTTTGAATATTTAAGAAGTTATTCACCACTGCACAATGTTAAAAAAGGTATTGAATATCCAGCAACTTTAATTACAACTGCCGATCATGACGACCGTGTTGTGCCAGCTCACAGCTTTAAATTTGCTGCCGAACTGCAAAGCAAACAATCTGGAAACCACCCCGTTTTAATACGCATTGAAACCGATGCGGGGCATGGCGCCGGAACTCCCGTAAGCAAAGTGATTGAACAATACGCCAACATCTTCGCATTTGCACTTTTTAATATGGGATACGAAACATTGCCCCTTTTATAAATTCTTTTCGATATACTTTTAAAATAACCGCTTAATCTAATTGAGCGGTTTTTTTATGCTATTTTTGCAACCATGCTCAACGTAAAAAACCTCACATTTTCCTATAAAAACAAGCCCGTTTTAAAAAACATTTCGTTTAAAGCGGAAGCGGGCGAAAACTTGGCTATTATTGGAGAAAGCGGCGCCGGAAAAAGTACTCTGCTCAAGGTATTATACGGCGAATACGATTTGGACGAAGGCCGAATTTTTTGGAAAAACGAAGAAATATTGGGGCCAAAATTCAACTTGGTAGTGGGTTACGATTTTATGAAATATGTAGCACAGGAATTTGACTTGATGCCTTTTATTTCGGTGGAAGAAAATATCGGGAAATTCCTTTCCAATTTTTATCCGGAGGAAAAAGAACAGCGCACCTCCGAACTCATAGAAGTGGTTGAACTTACCGATGTAGCAAAAACCAAAGTCAAACTGCTTAGTGGCGGACAAAAACAACGGGTAGCACTAGCCCGAGCCTTGGCCAAACAACCTGAAATTTTATTGCTCGACGAGCCCTTTAGCCACATCGACAATTTTAAAAAACAAAGTTTAAGGCGCAGTGTTTTTAAATACTTAAAGGAAAAAAATATCACCTGTATTGTGGCTACGCATGACAAAGAAGACGTGCTCGGTTTTGCCGATAATATGATGGTTTTGAATAACCATAATATTGAAGCCTACAACAGTCCCCAACGCCTATACCTCAATCCACAAACCCCACTTGTAGCTTCTTTTTTCGGAGAATTCAATACAATTGACGGACAAATAGTCTATTCGCACCAACTTAAAGAAATGGAAAAATCCAATCTAAAAGCTGCCGTAATCCGAAGTTATTTTAAAGGGGGTTATTATTTGGTTGAAGCCGAATTAAATGGTGACATTGTTCTTTTTGAGCATGCTGACCAACTCAAAAAAGGCCAATCCATTTTTCTTAAAGTTGAAACATAAGTTTTATAAAACTCTCTTGATTTTAAAACGATTGCCTCTAAAAACCACCTCATCGCCAACCGATTTCTGCATGAGCAACTGCCCTATGGGCGTATGGGCAGAAATAGCATAGAATGTTTCGTTTTCAAAAATTAACTCGCCGGCACTAATAGCGATAAAATAATTGGTCTGCGAAGTATAAACCACACTGCCCAAACCAATTGTTTCTTTGGTGTTTTCAATATTTATTTTTGAAAGGAGGCGTTGTGTTTTTTCAATTTCAGCAAGTTGATTCCCGGTCTTTTCGCGCTCCAATTGCAACATGGCACGCCCCGTTTCATGTTTGTCGCCCGCCGTGCTTTTGGTTTCGGATTGTAAGGCTTCCTGAAGCTCCTTAATGTTTTTCCTAACCGATTTTAGTTTATGGTCAACAAAACTTTCGCATTGCCTATAAAGTTCTTGTTTTATTGTTTTTAGGCTACTCATCATTCAACAGGGAAATTTAATGCTCCAAAATAGTTCATTTGCTGCAATATCCAACGCTTTCTTTTCTCAATATAAGCGGAAGCTGGGTTTGCTTTATACCGCAACGGACTGGGCAAAACGGCGGCGATAGCTACCGCTTGATTCTTGGTTAAACTGGTGGCCGACTTGCCAAACCAATACTTTGAAGCTGCTTCTGCACCGTAAACGCCAGGCCCCATTTCAATACTGTTTAAATATACTTCTAAAATGCGCTCTTTGGTCCAAATTAACTCTATTAAAAATGTAAAATAAGCTTCTAATGTTTTGCGCGTCCAACTACGTTGCGGCCATAAAAACACATTTTTGGCTGTTTGCTGGCTTATGGTACTCCCACCTTTTAGTCGCTTCCCTTTTAAATTATCCTGATACGCTTTTTCAATCGCTTTAACATCAAATCCATGGTGCTTTAAAAAATTTTGGTCTTCGCTACAAATCACCGCCAATTGTAAATGCTTGGAAATATTGTCTAAAGATTCCCAATCGTGTTTCCAAACCACGTCTTTGTTTTCTTGGTTTTGTTCCACTGCCCTAATCACCATTAACGGCGTTACCACAACAGGCAACCATTTGTAAGCCACCACCCAAAGCACCGAAATAACGATGAACCAAACGATGGTTTTTAATATAAATCGGAATAGTTTTTTTATCATTTTAAGAGGCGAGTTCTGCAAGTTCTTTTCCAATTAAACCACCAATGGCCACACCCATACCACCAAGCTTTACACCGCAAAATATGTGGTTAGATATGGATTTTACAATCGGTGTTTTATTATTTCCCATGCCCATAATGCCACTCCAACGGTGGTCTATTTCAAAGTTGATTTCGGGCAAAATAGTTGTTTTTAACAGGCTTTCCAATTGATTTTGGATTAATTCGGTTTGCCCGAATGTGGTGGTTTCTTCTCCTTTAAAATCCAGATTTCGCCCACCGCCCAACAATATTCTGTCATCAATATTTCTGAAATAATAATAGCCAAGATCCAAATGAAATGTGCCTTTTATGTTTAGGTTTTTGATGGGTTTTGTAATCAATACTTGGGCTCGAGCTGGTTTTACACCGGGAATGTTGAATTGGGAAGCGAATCCGTTGGTACAAATCAACAGTTTTGAAGCTGATAACTCGCAAATATTGGTTTTTATTTTTACTGATTTGTTGTCTTCAGAAAATGCTTCCACCGTAACGGTATTTAATATTTTTATGCCTTTTGAAAGTACCTTTTGCAATAGCGATTCCATCATTTTCCCCGTATCAATTTGCCCTTCAAGCGGATTGTAAATGGCTGTTTCGTTGACCTGTTTAAAATGAAATTTATGTTCTTTCGGAATAAAAACAGGAGCTTTGAAAACCGGAAAAAGCAGGTCGTTTATTTCTGGAATTTTTGAGGTGCATTCTTGAAAAAGATTATCATCTGAAAACAATTCATAGCCGCCGTAATTTTTATAACCAATGGCTTCATCTCCCAAGGTTTGTCTCATCAATTTTAAGCCCTTTACGCGCTTGTTGAATAGGGAAACAACATCATTAATCGGCTGGGTTTTTAAATCGTCAAGCAATTCGCTTAAACTACCAAAACAGGCAAAGCCCGCATTTTTGGTACTGGCACCCTGCGGCATCACGCCTTTTTCGAGAATGAGAATCCTTGCTTTTGGGTACTTTCCGTTTAAATGCAAGGCACAATTAAGCCCTACAACGCCGCTACCTACGATACAAAAATCGATGTGGGTTAGCCAAGATTTTATTTCCCAATATGATAAATCCATATCACTAATGTAATAGTTTATTTAAAAATAAACATACCTGTCTATGGGAGATAAGGCCATAAAAAAACTCCGAAATTACTTTCGGAGTTTTTTATTATTTATTCTTCAACGGGTTTTTCCATTACGAAATCTTCCATAAACTTCGTGGTGTAATTCCCTGCAATATAATCAGGGTGATCCATAAGTTGTCTGTGGAAAGGAATGGTTGTTTTAATCCCTTCAATCACAAACTCATCTAGAGCACGCTTCATTTTACTAATGGCTTCCTCGCGGGTTTGCGCGGTAGTAATCAGCTTGGCGATCATAGAATCGTAGTTTGGCGGAATAGCATACCCAGCATAAACGTGGGTATCCAATCGAACCCCATGCCCACCTGGAGCATGCAAAGTAGTAATTACACCTGGCGATGGTCTAAATCCGTTATAAGGATCTTCGGCATTGATTCGGCATTCTATAGAATGTAATTTTGGCAAATAGTTCTTTCCGGAAATTGGAACACCTGCAGCTACCAAAATTTGCTCACGGATTAAATCGAAATCGATAACCTGCTCGGTAATCGGGTGCTCTACCTGAATACGGGTATTCATTTCCATGAAGTAGAAATTACGGTGCTTATCGACCAAGAACTCAATCGTTCCTGCTCCTTCATACCCAATATATTCTGCCGCTTTTACAGCCGCTTCACCCATTTTTTTACGAAGTGCATCCGTCATAAATGGTGAAGGCACTTCTTCGGTTAATTTTTGGTGACGACGTTGAACGGAACAATCGCGTTCTGATAAATGGCATGCTTTTCCTTTAGAATCGCCCACCACTTGAATTTCAATATGTCTGGGTTCTTCGATAAGTTTTTCCATGTACATATCGTCGTTACCAAAAGCGGCTTTACTTTCCTGTCTGGCCGAATCCCAAGCCGCTCTCAAATCTTCTGGCTTAAATACACCTCGCATACCTTTTCCCCCACCTCCGGCAGACGCTTTTAGCATTACGGGATAGCCTACTTCTTTGGCCAGTTTTTCACATTCCTCAAAACTCTCAATAACGCCTTCACTTCCTGGAACACAAGGTACGCCTGCAGCCTTCATCGTGGCTTTGGCATTGGCTTTATCACCCATTCTATCAATCATCTCTGGGCTGGCGCCGATAAATTTAATACCGTGCTCCTCACAGATTTTCGAGAATTTGGCGTTCTCAGATAAGAAACCATATCCGGGGTGAATGGCATCAGCGTTTGTAATTTCGGCAGCCGAAATGATATTCGACATCTTTAAATACGACTCGCTACTTGGTGCTGGACCGATGCAAACGGCCTCGTCAGCAAACTTTACGTGCAAACTCTCGGCATCTGCTTTGGAATACACCGCTACCGTTTTAATGCCCATTTCTTTGCAGGTTCTAATAACACGCAGTGCTATTTCCCCTCTATTGGCAATCAATACTTTTTTAAACATAACTTTTGAATTAAAAATTTCAAATTCCAATCACTAAATTCCAAATATTGGGATTTTGAGATTAGCTTATTGGAATTTTTAAAGGGGTTATGATGGATCTACTAAAAACAAAGGTTGATCAAATTCTACCGGAGAAGAATCGTCAACCAATATCTTAACTACTTTCCCTGAAACTTCAGATTCAATTTCGTTGAATAGTTTCATCGCTTCAATAATACAAAGTACATCGCCTTCTGCAATGGTTTGTCCCACTTCAACAAACAAAGGCTTGTCTGGTGCTGGTTTTCTATAGAACGTACCGATTATTGGTGATTTTATAGTGATATATTTTGAATCGTCTGCTGCTTTAGGTGCTGCTGGCTCAGCCTTGGCGGGAGCTGCTGCTTCGGCCGCAGGTGCAGCTACTACCTGTTGTGGTATTTGGGCTGGCACCGGAGCGTATTGCACCGATGGATTTTTATCTGAATCCGATCCTGTTCTGATGGTGATTTTCACATCGTCCATCTCTAATTTAACCTCGCTTGCACCAGATTTGGCTACAAATTTGATCAGGTTTTGAATTTCTTTTATATCCATAGTTTACTAATTTTTAAGTTAGTGGTTAGTGTCTTTATTAATTATAGGCCCATTTTAGGTAAATGGCACCCCAGTTAAATCCGCCCCCAAAAGCGGCAAATATAATATTATCTCCTTTTTTAAGCTGCGATTCGTAATCATTTAAAAGTAGTGGTAAAGTTGCCGAAGTCGTATTACCATACTTATGGATGTTTATCATCACTTTTTCCTCTTCTAAATCGATACGTTGTGCCGTAGCATCAATAATACGTTTATTGGCTTGATGCGCTGCCAGCCAATCAACGTTTTCTTTGGTTAAGTTATTACGTTCTAAAATCTTTACTGTAGCATCGGCCATGTTGAACACGGCATTTTTAAATACGGTACGCCCTTCTTGAAATGCATATTGTCCGCCTTTAGCCATGGCTTCTTCAGTTATTGGGAATGATGACCCCCCGTAAGTAGCCTGTAAAAACTCTCTACCTGTGCCGTCGCTTCGTAAATATTCGTCTTGAAGCCCTAAATTTTCTTCATTAGGTTCGAATAAAACTGCACCTGCACCATCACCAAAGATGATACAAGTAGCACGATCTTTATAATTGATGATTGACGACATTTTATCGGCACCAATCAACAATACATTTTTATAACGTCCCGACTCAATATAGCTTGCCGCTACCGACATGCCATAAAGAAAACTGGAGCATGCCGCATCCATATCGAACGAAAAGGCATTGGTAGCACCAATTTCTGTAGCAGTAAACGAAGCCGTTGAAGCCGCTTTCATATCTGGGGTAGCCGTAGCTACAATAACCAACTCAATATCTTTTGGGTCGATACCCTTTTTGTTAATAAGGTCTTGCGCCGCTTTAATGGCCAGGTAAGAAGTGCCTTTGCCATCATCTTTTAAAATTCTACGTTCCTTGATTCCTGTTCTGGTAGTAATCCATTCGTCATTAGTTTCAACCATACCTTCCAGCATTTGGTTGGTTAAAACGTATTCTGGCACATACGCACCTACAGCTGTAATTGCTGCTGAGATTTTACTCATACCTTTTAAGTTATTTCGATTAAGAAATCGTTATAATCTGTGAAAAAACGTTCAAAATTTTATGAATACTGCTAAATTTCAACGTAATTTTATGCAAATTACGTGTTTTTGTGATTTAGAAAAAGTATTTCATAAAAAAAACGCTCAACAATGAGCGTTTTATTATATGCTTGCATAACTCTTTTATGCCAAGTTCTCTACTTCTTCCGAGTTGTCAATTAAAACTTGACCTCTGTAGTATAATTTTCCTTCGTGCCAGTGTGCTCTATGATATAAGTGAGCCTCACCAGTTGTTGGGCATGTTGCAATCTGTGGCGCAGTTGCTTTGTAATGTGTTCTTCTTTTATCTCTTCTTGTTTTCGAGATTTTTCTTTTAGGATGTGCCATTTTATATGTTATTTATCCGTTAATAAATCTTTTAATGTATTCCACCGAGGATCGATATCCTCATCTTTGTCTTTCTTTTCGTTAAGCTTGGGGCTTAATTCCTCCAATCTTTTTAGTATGTCTGAATCTAACGTGCCATCTTCAATGCCTGGATGCGTTCTTTTTAACGGAACGGCCAGAACAATCATTTCATAGATGTACTGCTGAATATTGATTTCGAAAGTACCGTGCGGAACAATCAAAATATCTGTATATTCATCGTTGTACTCATCGCCAAATTTCACCACGAGGGTAAACTCGTTTTCTATGTTTTGGTTATAGGGTTCGTTGGTAAGGTCGCAATTTACGTTTACCCAACCCGAAATTTTAAAATGTAATTCCAGCAATGTGGTCTTTTTTTCCAAGACCAAATCAACCGTAACGTTTACATCGTTAAAATCGTCATACTCAAAATGTTCAAAGAACGCCTGTTCAATTTTATAATCAAAATGATGCTTTCCTAGTTTCAGTCCAACAAATGGAATGGTAAACTCTTTTAATGGCTTCATTATCAACATCTATTTTGAGCCTGCAAATATATAAATTTTTATTTACGCAACATGACTTATAAACATTTTTTTGTTTATATCTTAAATGTAGCGATTTTTCAGGGTTATCCGCCGAAAATGAACTCATTAACGACGCTCTTTTTTTGTGGACTTCCTTAATGGGTTGGCCGTAAGCGCTTCGTAACTGGTTCGATTTCTAAAAATTTGTATGGCACTGAAAACCGCTTCCTTAAACGAGTTTTCGTCGGCATTGCCTTTTCCGGCAATTTCGAAAGCTGTGCCGTGATCGGGCGATGTTCTTATTTTACTCAATCCGGCCGTAAAGTTAACGCCCTGCCCAAACGAAAGGGTTTTAAAAGGCACTAAACCTTGATCGTGGTAAGAGGCTATAATAGCATCGAAGTTTTTATAATTGTTCGACCCAAAAAAGCTATCGGCAGCATAGGGGCCAAAAACCAGTTTACCGCTTTCTTTTATTTTTTGGAGCGTTGGCCTTAATACCTCGTCGTCTTCACTACCAATTACGCCGTTGTCGCCCGTATGCGGGTTAATGCCCAATACGGCAATTTTGGGTTTTTGGATTTTAAAATCCTTTTTAAGCGAACTGTAAACCGTCTCAATTTTCTGCTCAATCAATTTCGGGGTAATGTGGCTAGCAATATCTTTTACTGGAACATGATCAGTAAACAAGCCTACTCGCAAATCTTCCGTAACCATAAACATAAGGCTATCGCCTCCCAATTCCTGCGCCAAATAATCGGTATGGCCAGGGAACTTGAACTTTTCCGACTGAATATTGTGCTTATTGATTGGTGCCGTTACCAATACATCTATTTCATCACTCTTCAGTGCTTTTGTTGCGGCTTCCAAAGATTTTATGGCATATTCGCCAATTTTCAGGTCTTCTTTCCCAAATTCAATATTAACGGGCTCTTTCCAACAATTAAACACATTAACCTTGCCGTGGGCAATTTGGTTGAGGTTGTTAATGCTATTAAAGTTAATTTCAGAATTAAAATGCGATTTAAAAAACGACATCACCTTAATAGAAGCGAAAATAACGGGCGTGCAAAAATCAAGCATCCGCAGGTCTTCAAAGGTTTTCAACACAATTTCACCCCCAATACCGTTTAAATCCCCTATCGATATTCCAACTGTTATATTTTCTGCCTGCTTCATTTGAATAATGACAACTTTTGTTCGTAATTTTGAAATTCTTTTGAATGGGCAAATTTAATTAAATAAAAAGACAATAATATGTTTACCGGAATTATTGAAGATATAGGTAGTGTTTCAAATTTAAAAACCGAGTTGGACAACCTTCATATTTCCATAAAAAGCCAGATCACTTCAGAATTGAAGATAGACCAAAGTGTGGCACACAACGGGGTTTGCCTCACTGTGGTGGCCATTGATGGCGACGAATATACCGTAACGGCCATAAAAGAGACTTTGGAAAAAACGAACTTAAACACCCTACAAATTAACGACCGAGTAAATTTAGAGCGCGCCATGAAATTGGGCGACAGATTGGATGGCCACATTGTTCAAGGCCATGTGGATCAAACTGCGGTTTGCACCAGTGTTAAAGAAGAAAACGGCAGCTGGGTGTTTACTTTTAAATATGATGCTTCGTTAAACAACATCACTATCGAAAAAGGCTCCATTACCGTTAACGGCACCAGCCTTACTGTGGTAAACTCAAAAAAGGACCGTTTTAGTGTGGCTATAATTCCATACACTTACCAGCACACAAATTTCAACACCTTTAAGGAAGGCACGGTAGTAAATTTAGAATTTGATGTTTTGGGAAAATATGTGGCGCGGCTTACAGCACTCAACAAAGTGGACTAATTGGTGTTTTTATTGAACACTAATTTTTTGATGCCATAAAAAAACGCGAAAGCCATACCGAATAAAACACCGCCATCAATAGGTAAACCTGGTGGTGGCGGACCTGGTGGCGGAGGCGTAGGCAAACCTTGAGGCACACAAACAACACTTATTAATACAAATAAGATTGAGGCAAATATTCTTTTATTTTGTATTGTCATCTGGGTCACAAATGTATGAAAAAAAGCCTGTTGGCAAAATTTTTTTAATTTTCATCAGCAAAAAACATCTTTGAAATGCATATAAATTTCGATGAAATACATCTTTCGTTTTGCAAACAACAAAATCTTTGCTTTAGCTTTTTAACAAATATATGCATAAAATATTGTAAACCTAATGCAAAAATACCGTTGATAAGAATTTAATAAAAGTTTAATTTACTGATGGACTGAAGCAGTCCCATTAACTAATTTTGTTAACCGATACGTTTTTCTATCCAAAGCATGAAGCACAACAAATTAAAAGTAGCCGAACTATTTGCCGGTGTAGGCGGATTTAGACTGGGGCTTGAAGCCAACAATTACAAAGTGGTTTGGAGCAACCAATGGGAGCCCAGCACAAAAACCCAACACGCGTCGATGGTTTACGAAGCCCGATTTGGAAATAAAAACCACAGCAATACAGATATTGCCACAGTACCCACAACTGAAATTCCCGACCACGATGTGTTGGTTGGCGGTTTCCCGTGCCAAGATTATTCGGTGGCCACTACATTACAAAATTCTAAAGGACTGAAAGGCAAAAAAGGGGTGCTTTGGTGGTCCATCCACCGGATTTTGGAAGAAAAGAAAAACAAGTCCAAATACCTGTTTTTGGAGAATGTGGACCGGCTTTTAAAATCGCCGTCCACCCAACGCGGACGAGATTTTGCCGTCATGCTTCAAAGCCTCAACCAATTGGGCTATGCTGTAGAATGGCGGGTAATCAACGCCGCCGATTACGGCATGCCCCAACGCCGCCGACGTATATTTTTTATTGGCTACCATAAAACATCGGCAGTCTTTAAACGCATCGAAAATTCAGAAAAAGCAAACTGGCTAACAAAAGAAGGCACTATTGCCCAAGCCTTTCCTGTTGAAAAAATTAGTGCTTTAGAAAATTTTGATTTGACTGGCAATTTGGTTGAAATCACCAACAACTTCAACAAAAACGGAAAAATTTCACCATTTTTAAACACAGGATTGCTCATTAACGGAAAAGTTTACACTGCAAAAACCCAGGCCAACTATCAAGGCAACAAAACGGTTTTGGGCAATGTTTTACAAAATGGCGAAGTGACACCTGAGTTTTTTATTGACGAGGCCGACCAACCGAAATGGGAATACCTAAAAGGCTCAAAAAAAGAAAAACGGAAAACCAAAGCAGGTTTTGAATACAATTATAGCGAAGGCGCCATGATTTACCCCGATGCGCTCGATAATGCTTCGCGAACCATTATTACTGGCGAAGGCGGCAAATCGCCCTCACGTTTTAAACATGTGGTGAAAACCAAAAAAGGCTTGCGGCGATTAACCCCCGTAGAACTGGAACGCCTCAACATGTTTCCAGACAACCACACCAAATTGGAAGGCATCAGCGATACCAAACGTGCCTTTTTTATGGGCAATGCCCTTGTGGTAGGTGTCGTTGAAAAAATTGGCGCAGCCCTTTACAACCAAATACACCAAAAATAGTGTCCACTTTTAAACAGGATTTAAAGCAAGAACAAATACTAAATACATATTTAGACCACATTTACCATTCTAAAAAACTCAATTTTTTACGAATTACAGATTTAGAACAGCAACACCGTGGCGTCGATGTTATTTTTCATCATAATTCCGACGAGTATCTAATTGACGAAAAGGCTCAACTTCACTACATAAACAAAGATCTACCCACCTTTACCTTCGAACTTTCCTATATAAACAAACACAACCAAATTAAAGAAGGCTGGCTATTCGATAACTCTAAAAAAACTCAATTCTACTTTTTGGTTACGGCCATTTTTCTGAAGGAAGGAAAATCAAAATTATCTGCCCAAAATGATATCGCGTCATTAAAAATCACTTCGGTTAATAGAGAAAAGCTCATCAGTCATTTACACAAAAAAGGCTTATCGCGAAACCAACTTGATGCATACGATTTCGATATCAGAAACACCCTTTCCTTCGGAAAAAACATTATTCCTGAATTGAATGAAAAGCGCGCCGGACTCATCTATTACACCAAACACCTGAAGGAACGCCCCATCAACTTGCAACTTCGGCTTCGGTATTTAATTGACAATAACATCGCGAAGGTTTTTTACCATTAAGTTTACATCACCAAAAACGCTTTTATTCAAACACATTTTCAAACTTTCATTTGTGAATTACCGATTTTTTTAGAACTTTAATGAAAAAGTAGAGTGATGCGTAAAATGGTATGTTTTGGAGAAATTTTGTGGGATGTATTCCCCAATCAAAAAAAAATAGGTGGCGCACCGCTGAATGTAGCCAGCAGATTAGCTTCCTTTGGAAATGATGTATCGATGGTCAGTGCCATTGGTGCCGATGTTTGGGGCGAAAAACTACTGCAATATTTAAACAAAAACAATATAAATACCGACCACGTTCAGGTACTGTATAAATACAAAACCGGGAAGGTAAAAGTGAAGTTGAACCATAAAGGCGCGGCTTCGTACAATATAAAACACCCCAGGGCCTGGGATAAAATTCTTTTAACCGACGAAGCCCAAAAAGCGGTAAAAGAAGCCGATGCATTCGTTTTTGGCAGTTTGGCCGCCCGCGACGACACCTCGCGAAACACCCTGTTCAACCTCATTGAAGCGGCACGGTACAAGATATTCGACCTCAACTTAAGGCCGCCACATTACAGCCAAGATGTACTGGTGTATTTAATGGACAAGGCTGATTTTATAAAATTTAACGACGACGAGCTTTATGAAGTCAGCCAAATGATGGGCTCTAAATTCAAATCACTCGAACAGAACCTCCATTTTATAGCCGAAAAAACCGAAACCCAACACATTTGTGTCACCAAAGGCGAACACGGCGCGGTGCTACTCTACAACGGCAAACTGTATTACAATAGCGGCTACCTCATTAAAGTAGTGGATACCGTTGGGGCGGGCGATTCGTTTTTAGCCTCGTTAATCAGTCAGCTCTTAAGCAACACCGAACCACAAAAGGCCATTGATTTTGCCTGTGCGGTTGGGGCTTTGGTGGCGCAAAGCGAAGGGGCGAATCCTAAAGTTTCGGAAGAGGCAATTGCGGAGTTTATGTTTCCGGAATAAAAAAACCGCCTCAACATTTGAAGCGGCTTTTGTGGTCCCACCTGGGCTCGAACCAGGGACTTTCTGATTATGAGTCAGATACTCTAACCAACTGAGTTATAGGACCTATTAGTTTTCACTAATATCACTCTTTTAAAAAGAGAGTGCAATATTACTACATATTTTATAACTCTACAAGAAATTTTACGCGATAATCAATATTTAAAACCTATTGCCTTGATTTGAAGTTTCCCATGCAATTTAAAGTTTTATGGTACTACTTTATATCTTGGCACAATTCAATTAACACGCCATTTATTGTTTTTGGGTGCAAGAACACCACCAGTTTATTATCAGCTCCCCGTTTTGGGGTATCGTTTAGCACCACAAAACCTTCTTGTTTTAGCCGGGTTACTTCAGCTTCAATATCATCAACACTAAAGGCTATATGGTGAATGCCTTCACCTTTTTTCTCAATAAATTTAGCAATAGGGCTATCTTTTGTTGTGGCTTCCAAAAGCTCAATTTTATTGTCGCCCACTTTAAAAAACGAGGTTTTTACACCCTCACTTTCAACGGCTTCAATTTTATAGTGCGCTTCACCAAACAGTTTTGAAAACAAACTATTGGACTCTTTTAAACTTTTTACCGCAATACCAATATGTTCAATTTTGTTCATTTAACCTAGTCTTTTGTCATTCCCTTTAAATCGAAAGATTTATGAATTCATTATCATAAAATATTGGGCAATGAATAAAAAGGGAATCTTTTCGGTTTACCTTAATCAGCATCAAAATACGAAAATAGCACGCTAAAAGTAACATAATCTTTAAATATCCGTTATTTTTGTACCTTAAACGAAAGGTTCTAAAATTTTTCACTGTGGAAGAAAGTCAAAGACAAAAAAAAATAGGTTCGGTTTTACAACAAGATTTGGTGGAAGTGTTGCAAGGTGCGGCCACACAAGGCGGCATGCGCGGAATTATTATATCGGTTTCGAAAGTAAAAGTAACGGCCGACCTTTCCATTGCCAAAGTGTATTTGAGTATTTTCCCCAACAATAAAGGCAAAGAACTTTTGGAGGGCATCCGTTCCAACACGCCATTAATTCGCCACGAACTGGCACAGCGCACCAAAAACCAACTGCGCCGCATGCCCCATTTGGAATTCTTTATTGATGATTCTTTGGAATACATTGAAAACATTGAAAAATCGTTGAAAAGAGAGGATGACCCCATCAAAAACCCCGATGCTTTAGACAAAAGAAAAAAATCGTAATTTGAATTTTCCGCTCTATATAGCCAAACGTTACCTGCGCAGCAAAAGCAGCAACAACGCTATTAATTTTATAACCTACATTGCACTTATCGGTGTTATTTTGGGAGCAGCTTCATTGTTTATCGTGCTTTCCGGTTTTGCAGGATTGAAGGATTTTACGCTTCAATTTTCTACCATTGTAGACCCCGACTTAAAAGCGGAACCTGCTGCTGGAAAATCGTTTGTTTTAACCGAAGAAGAACTTAGTCAACTCAACCAATTGGAAGATGTTGCCGAATTTTCCAAAATTATTGAAGAGCGCATTTTTATCACTTCCGATAATAAAAACACTTTAGCCGTTTTAAAAGGGGTAGACGAGCATTACCAAAATGTGGTACAAATAGATTCGGTGATCGATTACGGCAATTGGCTGGAGCAAAAAACCAATCAGCTTGTAGTAGGCTGGGGCATTTCCAACAGCTTATCGTTAGGGGTTTTGGATTTCACAAAGCCTATAAACGTTTATGTTCCCAAACCCGGAAAAGGTGCCATTACCTCTACAAAAAACGCTTTTAACAGCATTAGAGCCATTAATGTTGGTGTTTTTTTTATTAATGAAACGCTGAACGACAGCTATATTTATGCACCAGTTGATTTGGCAAAAAACCTACTGAATTATAACGATAACCAATTCACGGCTATTGAATTCAAACTGAAAAATGGTGTTGATGAAGCTGTTGCCAAAGCCAATATCCAATCCATTTTGGGCGACAAAGTGATTTTAAAAAACCGAGCCCAGTTGAACGATGCCATTTATAAAATGCTGAATACCGAAAACCTCGCGGTCTATCTTATTTTTACCTTGGTGTTGATTATTGCGTTTTTTAACGTGGTGGGCTCGTTGATTATGATGATGTTAGACAAAAAACAAAGTCTGAACACCATTTTTAATATGGGCACTACGGTAAAAGACATTAGGAAAATATTTTTTTACCAAGGCAGCCTTATGAGTATTGTTGGCGGTGCCATCGGACTGATTTTGGCGTTAATCGTGACCATGCTCCAAAAAACATTTGGCTGGGTGATGATAACCCCTACGCTACCTTACCCTGTAACCATAAAGGTTGAAAACTTCATTATTGTTTTTGTAACCATTTCGGTGTTGGGCGTGTTGGCCTCAAAAATTGCATCGGCCCGTATTTCGAAGACATTGGTGCAGCGTGTTTAGTTTTCCGTTATTAGTCACGACGCATAAAAAACCTTAACCCTGTTTTTTCCTATCAATATGCCCTAAATCCTTATCGGGGTTTATCACATCCCTAACCTTTATTTTTAAGGTGGTTATTTCCGGGAAGTCCTTCATCTCCTTTCGCGACCAAATTTTCACATCGTTGGCGTAAATCTCAAAAATACCACCCGTACCCGGCACAAGTGTTAGCTCATCTATATCTTCACTAAATGTTGTTAGCAGTTCTTGAGCCATCCAAGTTGACCGCAATAACCACTTGCATTGCGTACAGTATATAATTTTAACTTGATTTTTCATCGTTATTGTATTCTGACGATATTGAAATTGGCAAAGTCAACGAGTAGTTTATTCCGCAAACTGATAGTCGGCAAACTTCTCCTCAACTTCATCGAAGGCAGCAAAAACATCTTCGGCATGGTCGCTGGTTACCATTTTCATTCGGTATTCCTTAAAATGAGGAATCCCTTTAAAGTAGTTGGTGTAATGGCGACGGGTTTCAAAAACGCCCAAAGTTTCGCCCTTCCAATCGATGGACATTTGCAAATGGCGACGGGCCGCCTCCACACGCTCTTTCAACGAAATAGGCTCTAAATGCTCACCCGTTTCAAAAAAGTGTTTTACTTGCTTAAAAAACCACGGATTGCCAATACTGGCACGACCTATCATACAACCGTCCAAGCCGTATTCATCGCGCATTTCCACAGCGCGTTCGGGCGTATCTACATCACCGTTTCCAAACACCGGAATGTGCATTCGCGGATTGTTCTTCACTTGGGCAATAGGCTTCCAGTCGGCATTTCCTTTATACATTTGGGCTCTGGTACGACCATGTATGGCAATGGCTTTACAGCCCACATCCTGCAACCGCTCAGCCACTTCAACAATACGAATGGAATCGTGGTCCCAGCCCAAACGGGTTTTTACGGTAATGGGGATATTGGTACGTTTTACCATCTCGGCCGTAAGTTGCTCCATCAAGCAAACATCCTTTAAAATACCAGCTCCAGCACCTTTGCTCACCACCTTTTTTACAGGGCAACCAAAATTAATATCGATAATATCGGGCTTCGATTCAGAAACAATATCTATGGTTTGCAACATGCTATCCAAATTCGCACCGAAAATCTGGATGCCCACCGGGCGCTCCTTTTCATAAATATCCAACTTCATAACACTTTTGGCAGCGTTACGAATCAACCCTTCACTCGACACAAATTCGGTGTAAACCACATCGGCGCCCTGCTCTTTACAAAGGGCACGAAACGGTGGGTCGCTAACATCTTCCATGGGTGCTAGCAGCAATGGAAAATTGGGAAGTTCTATGTTGCCTATCTTTACCAAACCTTTCAATTTTGGCGCAAAAATACAGTAATTTATTGATTCTTTAAAAAGCTTTTCATTTGAAAACCTTATATTTAAGCCCAAAACTTAACCTATGAAAACCAAAATTTTACTTTTCTGCTCTGCTTTTTTATTCCTTTTTAACTGCGACGAGGTTGTAGACAAACTAGACGACCTGACCAAGTTTGAGATGGATTACCAAACCACTTATTCGATTCCACCTGTGCCAGGCGCGTTAATAGGCCAAGCTCTGAACTTGCCTCAACAGGAGATTGAAACCAACAGCGAAAGCACGTTTAGCAACAACAAGACCAACAAAAATTCGGTGGAAAGCATTAAACTGAAAAGTATAACGCTTAACATTTCTTCGCCCGAAGATGCCAACTTTAATTTTTTGAAGGAAATTCATATTTATATCAAGTCGGATAACATTGAAGAAACCGAAATAGCCAACCTCATCGATATTGAAAACCTCAATACAAGCACACTTGAACTTGATGTTTTAAACAAAGAATTGGAAGCCTACCTTAAAGAAGACCAGTTTACACTTCGTGTTAACGCTACTGCCGACGAAGCCACGTCGCAACAAATTGATGTTTTGATTGACACGGTATTTGATGTGGATGCGAAAATTTTAGGCATTTAACTATTTTTCAACCACATAATAAGCTTCCTTAACCACAGGAATACCGCTTGCCGTGATGCCCTATAAAGTTATTTTTGCTTTAGCGGCCACCTTGGTGTTTTTATAGTTTACTCGCACCGTTCCGGTGGTGTCGGGGTGCACATACGGATTCCAACAAATCGTGTTTCTTACGGCAGCTTTGCTTTATGCTTGGAAATCGTCTTTATCAGAATTCGATTCGTAAAACACACGTTCGCTATAAAAACCTTCTATATTGTCCTTTATACTATGGTACACTTTTTTTTCGGCGGTATTGGTGGCGCCTTCCTTGGTATAAATAGCAATGACTCCGTTGGCGCCTTCCGAACCGAAAATAGCGGCACTTGGCCTTTTAATGGCATCTATTTTGGGGTTTCAGAAATCGTATTTCTCCTGTTTTTTTAAGCCTTTTCCATTTAAATCTTCTTGTTCATTGGTTTGCTGCTTAAAAATATCAATAATTTCAATGTCTTTTTTCAAAAATAAAATCACCATGGCCAAGCTCTTTCTGGATGTAAGTTTTATGCCTTGTCAAAATTTTTAATTCAAAAGAAACCAACTCCACATAAAGCACCTTGCTATGACTAAAAAGCCAATGTTTAAAGGTATTTACCGCATAAGCCTTGCACCATAAATCTTTACCCAAAATATAATAATCCCTATCGGTGCGCACGTATATTTTTTCTATGTCGGGAATGTTTTTTTCCTGTTCGGCATTTAAAAAAGAGGTGATTGAAATAATGAAAAAAAGCAAAAAAGGAGGCCCTTTTTAATTTTAGCAATGCATTGGTCCATTTATTTTCTGAAATTGAAAAATTAAATATACATAAAAGTAAGTTTATTTTGTCAAGAAAAAATTTTATTCCCATATTGTCCGCAGATGAAATAATTTGCAGATATTCCACATTAAAACAGCTATATTTGCAAATTGAATCTTGGTACAGATTGCTTTATGAAGAACATCAGGAATTTTTGCATTATTGCACATATTGATCACGGGAAGAGTACGCTTGCAGACCGTTTGTTGGATCATACCGGTTCGGTAACCGCTAGGGAAAAACAGGACCAGTTGCTCGACAATATGGATTTGGAGCGCGAACGTGGCATCACTATAAAATCGCACGCCATTCAAATGGACTATATTTTTGAGGGCGAGCCTTATGTGTTGAATCTTATTGACACGCCGGGACACGTAGATTTTAGCTACGAAGTATCCCGTTCCATCGCTGCTTGCGAGGGCGCATTACTTATTGTTGATGCTGCACAGAGCATACAGGCACAAACCATTTCCAATTTATATTTGGCTTTGGAAAACGATTTGGAAATCATTCCCGTGTTAAACAAAGTGGATTTACCAAGTGCCAACCCCGATGAAGTAACCGACGATATTGTGGACCTATTGGGCTGCGACCCCGAAGAGGTGATCCATGCCAGTGGAAAAACAGGATTTGGTGTTGACAATATTCTAAAAGCTATTATTGAACGTATTCCTGCGCCAAAAGGAAATCCCGAAGCGCCATTGCGTGCCTTGATTTTCGATTCGGTTTACAACACGTTTAGAGGTATTGAAACCTATTTTAGAGTGTTTGATGGCGAAATAAAAAAAGGGCAACACATTAAATTTGCCGCCACCAACAAAGATTATTATGCAGACGAAGTAGGCACCCTAAAACTCACGCAAGTTGCCAAACAGAATATAAAAACAGGTGACGTGGGCTACCTAATTACCGGTATTAAAACCGCCAAGGAAGTAAAAGTAGGTGATACCATTACCGATTTTTCTAACCCGACAAAAAACGTGGTTTCTGGTTTCGAGGATGTAAAACCCATGGTATTTGCTGGTATTTACCCTGTAGACACCGAAGATTTTGAAGAGCTTCGTGCCTCCATGGAAAAATTGCAATTGAATGACGCCTCGTTGGTATTCCAACCCGAAAGTTCTGCGGCTTTAGGGTTTGGGTTCCGTTGCGGATTTTTGGGCATGCTCCACATGGAAATTATACAAGAACGTTTAGAGCGCGAGTTCGATATGACGGTGATTACCACCGTTCCCAACGTGTCGTACCACGCCTTTACCAATAAAGAACCAGATGAGGTTATTATTGTAAATAACCCATCAGACCTTCCAGACCCTTCTACGCTAAACCGTGTGGAAGAGCCTTATATTAAAGCGACCATTATTACCAAGGCCGATTTTATTGGTAACGTAATGTCACTTTGTATTGAAAAGCGCGGCATTATTACCAACCAAACCTATTTGACGCCCGAGCGTGTGGAACTGACTTTTGAAATGCCTTTGGCCGAAATTGTTTTCGATTTTTACGACAGATTGAAAACCGTTTCAAAAGGATATGCTTCGTTTGATTATCATCCTATCGGATTGAAATCTTCAAAATTGGTACGATTGGATATTCTTTTGAATGCCCAACCTGTTGATGCACTTTCGGCATTGATTCATGCCGATAACGCACAAACCGTTGGCCGAAAGATGTGTGAAAAACTGAAAGAGCTTATTCCTAGGCAACAGTTCGATATTCCAATTCAAGCCGCTGTTGGCGCCAAAATTATTTCGCGCGAAACGATAAAAGCCCTTCGTAAAGACGTAACCGCAAAATGTTACGGTGGTGATATTTCTCGTAAACGGAAGCTACTTGAAAAACAGAAAAAAGGTAAAAAACGTATGCGCCAAGTGGGGAATGTAGAAATTCCGCAGCAAGCCTTTATGGCCGTTTTAAAACTAAACGATTAAGCAAAAACACCCTTTTTTAAAACATAAAAAACTGAAAGCCAAACAAAAAATTTTGTTTGGCTTTTATTTTTATTGTACTTTAATACACCATTAGGCTTCAAATTTTCATGATATCGATGCTACTTTTTAAAAAAGTAACTAATCCATCTTTATATTATGAAAACAAAATTACTTCCACTCGTTTGCTCCACTTTTCTACTCGTTTTAACCTCAAACATCTATGCCCAATTATTAGACCCAGACTACGCCAGCCACTACGTGCAAACCACTTTAGAGACCGATTATGCCCAACAGCTATCCCTAAGTCATAACAACGATTTAGGCGAAATCCCCGAAGCGCTCGACCCATTTAACTTCATTGAGGCCAACAACCCGAAAACCATTGAAGAAATGAGCTCTTTAGAAACGCACGACCCTGCAACCGCTATGGCATTTGTGCAAAATATGCTGGCCTTTGGCGCGGGTTTTGGTTTCAATTCAGACCAAACGCTATGGTGCCTTCATGCTTCATATTTTATGCAATTGGCCATGTTTAGTAAATCGGCATTGTACGGATCTTTAGGCTTTGTTTATAGCGGAATCAGCACCGATTTTTACACGGCCAGTTTTATTGATTTTCAGCTAAAACTCTTAATGTTTACCGCCTTAGCCCAAAACAATTTAGTTCATTTTATGTATGGCGCCATGCTTGGCTATGGTCTCGGCGCGGATAAGTTTAAATCTGGTGGTGGCACAACCGATATTACCAGATTAACGGCAGCCCTTGTTTTGGGACTTAACATATATCTAACTACCAGATGGATGCTCATGATCCAAACCAACGCATTGGCCTACCAAAGCCAAACCAATAAACCTGAATCCGGTGGTGAGTTTAAAGACGATTTCACCTGGGGGGCATTCAATAAAAATAATGCCATAATTATTTCATTAATCTATAAATTTAATCGGGTAAGGCTAGAGTAAGGACCCCTTTTATTTATTCATTTTTAGATGTTAAATTGTAAAACAAGTTTCAAAAGGCCCTGTACATTTTTGTCCAGGGTTTTCTTTTTATTTTAGTACCTTACTTTCTGCTCATTGCTCTCATGAAAAAGCAACCGAAAAAAATTCTAATTTGTGAAGACCATCAAATTGTTATTGATGGACTGCTTTCCATATTCAAAAACCAACCCGATTATAAAGTTATCGGTTATGTTGTTGATGGCAATAACGTAGAATCAACATTAAAACTCAACAAGCCCGATGCTTTGCTCTTGGATTTAAACCTTCCAAATAAAGATGGTGTTTCCATCTTAAAGAAGACAAAACTTTTGTTTCCAGAAATAAAGATTATCATTTTAACCATGTACAATCAGGAGAGCATCATTAAAAAAGTAAAACAATACGGTGCCGATGGCTTTTTGCTGAAAAATTGTTCATCAACCGATTTGCTGAGTGCTTTAGATTCGGTATTTGAATCTTCAAAATTCTATAAGGGAAAAGGTGTTAAAAACCATGTTGAAGAAACCGATGGCTTCCTTGAAAAAATAAAACTAACACGTCGCGAAAAAGAAATCATATCAGAATTGATGGATGGGTTAAGTGTTCCGCAAATAGCCGAAAATCTTTTTATTAGTGCCCATACCGTTGAAACGCACAAGAAAAATATTTTCAAAAAACTCGACATTCACAATAGCATCGACCTTGTAAAACTTGTTAATGAAAAAAAACTGTTGCCATAATAAGCTGTTTTTCCTGTTTATTTTTTTAGCGGGCTCTTATTTTGGAGCGGCCCAAATCGACACACTTTTTATTGACCAGCATTTTACTTCTGAAAACTTAAAGGACTTTTCTGAAATCAACAAAAACCACAACGGCAAAGGTTTTGACAGCCGAAATTACTTTTACTTCAGTTTTGAAAATGAATACAACACGATAGATTTTACGGTAAAAAACAAACTTGCGGAAAGCGAAAATTTAATTGTTGAGCTCACCAACGCTCTTATAAAGGAAGTTACTTTTTATAAAAATGAAAAAGGCCATTTAACACCGTTATTTATTACAGGCATTGAACACCCGATATCTTCAAAGGCCATTGATCACCGGCATTTTTGTTTCCCCATAAAGTTGAATGCCCACGAAACCACGGCTTATAAAATCAAAATAAAAAAAGAATCCGGCAAACCATTGGTGACTTCGGTATCAATAAAAACCGAAAAACACTTCATCAAACAAGGGTTCATTCAACAGTTCGCTATTGGATCGTATTATGGCATCAGCCTGCTATCTGTTATTTTTAGTCTATCGGTGTACTATTTCATTCGGAAAGCTACCTACATCATTTATGCTGGTTACGTGGTTTTTTTGGGACTTTTCATCAGCTCGTACATTGGGGTATTTTCCCAAATTTTCTTGGACGAAAGCAGCATTTTAAACAAGTACATCCATTATGCCCTGTTCAGCGAAATCTCCATGCTGTTGTTTGTGGTCTTCTCCCAAAAAATTCTGGAAGCCAAAACTTTTATGCCCAAACTGAAAAGGCTCATGGATATTTTATTAATCAGTATTGTTTCCATAAGGTTGCTCATTCACTTCGCTTTTACCAACCTTTTTGAAAATTACGTCGCTATTTTTATGAAAATATGGTATGTCCTGTTTTTAATTATGCTGTCCGTTATCACTGCGGAAATTGTTATTTATTTCAGAAGAAAACATACGCACACCTCCTTTTTCGCCATGGCCTATATTTTTATGATTATTGGCACATTGGCCACTATACTCTACCACAGTTACGGTTTGGTTAACACGCTGTTTTATGGCCTGCCCATTATCTTTTACTCTTCTTATTTGGAAATTTTGTTTTTAACATTTACCGTAGTGTTTATGGTAAAGGATATTTATGACGAACGCAACATCCTTTCGAAAAAAATTGTTATTCAAGAAAAGAAAAACCTCAATGCATTTATTAAAGGAGAAGACCAAGAACGCAAACGGATAGGCAAGGAATTGCATGATAACATTGGCAGCCAATTAAGTTATTTAAAACGTTTTGTTTCAGATAAGTTTAAAGACGAAAACGTTAACGAAACCATCGACGCTATTTGCCATGATGTTAGAAATTTATCGCACGAGATTTCACCCTCAAACCTTAAAATTGTTGGGTTTGAATTGGCCGTTAAAGAATTGGCCGAAACACTATCGAACCAAACCACGCTGAACATTGATTTTTACAGTCACCATTTTCCTGAAAATATTGAAGACGATATTTCTACCCAGCTATACAGAGTGGTTCAGGAAGCTTTAAATAATATCATAAAACATGCCGATGCCCAACAAATAGAAATACAGTTATTGGGGCACGACAATTTAATCAGCATCACGATAGAGGACGACGGAAAAGGCTTTAAATTGCAGGAAGATGCGACGGGGTTGGGCTTAAAAAACATGCGCTCCAGAATTCAACAAATTGGGGGCAAATTTTCCATCGATTCCCAAAAAAACAAAGGAACCGCCATACTTATTACGCTAAACACATAAAATCTACCTGAACTCCGGTATTGCGCCATGGTGCTTTCATAATGTAGTTTTACACTAATCAATTTAAAACATGGCATTATGAAAAAAACTACTCTAACAGTTTTAGCGTTTTTGCTGGCTAAAACTTTATTCGGACAATGGGAAATTGTTGGGGGCAGCGATTCTTATTTCACGCCCAACCCCGGTTATGGCAACGGACAATCGCACAGCAGCATTCAAAACCTGCAATTCCATCCCATAACCAACGAGCCTTATGTCTTTTTTAGGCATCACACTACCAATGTGGCCGTAGGGCCTTCTTTGGCTAAATTTAACGGTACAGACTGGGAGCTTATATCTACCCAATTTGATGGCCCAGGTTCTGGAAACACCAGCTCGGCCGATTTTTTCTGGGGATTTTACTTTAGGCAAGACACTAACGTACCTATTGTTTTTTACCAGGACAGTTATTTTGATGGTGCTACCCAATACAAATATCATGTCGCTGAATATGTTGGAAGCACTTGGACAGAAATAATGGGAGTAGATAACAGCGTGGTGGACGATGTGTTTTTTGGCGGACACAGAACAAGGATGGTAAGAAACCCCATTTCAAACATGCCCGTTATTGTCGGCAATGGCCCAACACAAATTCCAATAGGGAGCAAAACCATTGTTTCGCATTTTGATGCCGGTATGTGGGGACATCTAGGGGATGAAACCTTTGGTTCGTTTGGCGCGTATGTTTCCGATGTAGACTACCACAACTCAACAAGTATCCCTTACGTAATAACTTCATTTTCCGACTCATCACTACGTTCGGAGGTTTGGTATTTCCAAGGCAGTTGGAAATCTTTGGGCGACCCTGGGTTTGAACCCGTAAATTACGGTGAAGGGTTCAGGATACGGGTCAACCAATCAAACGGAGATGTCTATGTACTTTGCCCAGAAAGTTACGATAATCCAAATAACTCCCAAACCATAACCTTGACCATAAAGAAATGGGATGGCAATAATTGGAACACGCTTGGTACGCCAGAAGAAATATGGGTGGGTTCTGCTTTGGGTTACGATTTAGAAATACACCCCGCAACCGGAGAACCCTATGTTTGTTTTATTGATGGCGGCGCCACATACTTTGGCATAAATATTAAGCGATGGGATGGCCAAAACTGGATATCGACCAACGAACCGAATTTACCAGGTACTTTTGGAGAAAAAATTGATTTAGTTTTTCAGCCACAAACACACATCCCTTATGTGGTTTCAACCACAGGACAACTACTTAGATCTATCGAGGCGACGGCTTCAATAAATGAAAACACAATAAAGTCTATTACTTTGTACCCAAACCCTGCGAGCGATATGGTATCCTTTTCAGATAAAATCATGAAGCATGTTGAGGTTTTTGATATTAACGGTAGAAAAATATTAAGCCATAGTTCAAATTCAATTTCAGTAAAAACCCTTCCAAAAGGCATTTATATAATAAAAGGAACAACTTCAGAAAATATATCTGTCACAAAAAGATTAATTAAAATTTAAAAGACGCTATTAATCAGTCGTTAACAATGTTCTGTTAACCAACCTTCAAGATGTATGTTTTAAATTGATTAAAAACGAATCTTGAAAATGGAGGTTTCAATTAATATTGAAACCTCCTTATTTCTTTTTTTCTTCCAAAAAAATTTGTTTTAAAGGGGCGTATTTTGGGTCATTTTTTCAACGAAATAAAAACAATTCTCAGTGCTTCATTAAAATCGGTGAACGATTAAAACAAAAACCGCTTTTTATTTCTCTTTTTTTATTGATAATCTTTTGTAACTGCCCTTTTACTTTAATTTCTTCAAAAAGCAAAATCGCCTTAAATTGTTAATAATTATTTTGTATGTTTATAACATAAGAACTTTGAAAAAAAATTCAAACCCACAACAAGCCCCTAAATACCTAATGCTTGAGTGGTACAACTTTTTAGTGGAATATTGTTTCATCACAACTATTGTTATTAACAATTTTATGATTCAACTGGTCGGTTTGGTCTTTTATTTAAAAAGGTCAAAGCAAAATATTTATCATAATTTTTAACTTTTGATAACATTAAAAAAGTTTTTGGGTAGTTAATTTTCTGTTTTTTTGGCAAGCTATTAATCAAATTCATACGATAATATTTATATTACATGAAAGCACTTTTTTACACTAGAGAATTCCCTCCATACGTTTATGGTGGGGCCGGAGTACATGTGGAATATTTGGCGGGCGAACTCGCTAAATTAATGGAAGTTGATGTTAGGTGCTTTGGCGATCAAGATGAAGAATCAGATAATCTCAGTGTTAAAGGATATCCTTTTGAAGATGGTGTTTTTGAAAACTCAGACGACAAGCTAAAGTCCGTTTTTAAAACCCTAAGTACTGGATTACACATGAATGCCGAAGCCATAGATGCCGATGTGGTACACTGCCACACTTGGTACGCGCATTTTGCTGGTATTGTTTCCAAACTTTGTTACGGTACGCCCTTAGTTATAACCACTCACTCCCTAGAACCTTTAAGGCCCTGGAAACGCGAACAACTGGGCAGAGGGTACGATGCTTCGTCATGGGTAGAAAAAACAGCTATTGAAATGGCCGATGCGCTAATCGCCGTTTCTGAGGAAACCAAAGAAGATGTGATTAAACATTTTAATGTGGATGAAAGTAAAGTGCACGTTATTTACAACGGCATCAATCTTCAGCAATACCAAACCACTTCAGAAACCTCAACACTTGATGAATACGAGGTGGACAAAACAAAACCTTACGTGCTTTTTGTGGGCAGGATTACCCGCCAAAAAGGGATTATCCACTTGGTAAATGCCATTAAATATATTGACCCCGATACGCAAATCGTTTTATGTGCCGGTGCGCCAGACACCAAGGAAATTGGCAAGGAAATGGAAGACGCCGTTAACGAAGTGAAAAAAACGCGCAAAAATGTAATCTGGATAGACAAAATGGTTACCAAAGAGGAAATCATTCAGCTTTACTCGCATGCCGATGTATTTTGCTGTCCGTCAATCTACGAACCTTTTGGCATTATAAACATTGAAGCCATGGCCTGCAAAACCGCTGTCGTGGCCAGTGCCGTTGGTGGCATAAAAGAAGTGGTGGTTGATGGCGAAACCGGTTTTTTAATTCCTTTGGAACAGCAAAAAGAAGCGCCATTCGAACCTATCGACCCCGATAAGTTTTCCCGAGATCTTGCCGATGGCATCAATAAGGTAATAAAAAACAAAGACCTTCGTGAAAACATGGCCCAAAAAGGCCGAAAACGGGTTGAAGAATATTTTGATTGGGTGGCCATTGCCAAACAAGTAGAAAGCCTGTACAAATCGTTGATATAACAAGTTAAAGTAGTACTAAAAAACAAAAGATATGATTAACAATAAAGTTTTAGCCATTGTTTTAGGAGGTGGCCAAGGATCCAGACTTTACCCATTAACCGATAAACGATCAAAACCAGCGGTGCCCATTGCGGGAAAGTACAGATTGGTGGATATTCCCATATCAAATTGCATCAATGCCGACATCAAGCGCATTTTTGTTTTAACACAGTTCAATTCGGCATCATTAAACCAACACATTAAAAACACCTATCATTTCAGCTTTTTTAGTAGTGCCTTTGTTGATGTTTTGGCCGCCGAGCAAACCCCAGACAATAAAACGTGGTTTCAAGGTACTGCCGATGCCGTTAGGCAAAGCATGCATCACTTTTTAAATCACGATTTTGAATACGCTTTAATTCTTTCTGGTGACCAACTTTACCAAATGGATTATGATAAAATGATTGAAGCACACGAAGACAGTGGTGCCGAAATCTCCATTGCCACCATTCCTGTAAACGAAAAAGATGCACCCGGTTTTGGCATCCTTAAAGCCAACGAAGAAGACATTATCACCTCTTTTATTGAAAAACCCGATGCCAGTTTGCTACCCGAATGGACATCGGATGTTAGCGATGAAATGAAAGCCCAAGGCAGAAATTATTTAGCTTCTATGGGTATTTATGTGTTCAACAAAGATTTATTGGTGAAGTTGATGAGCAACCCAGAAACCAACGATTTTGGTAAGGAAATCATACCACAGTCTATTGAAAACCACAAAACCTTAAGTTATCAATACGAAGGCTATTGGACGGATATTGGAACGGTAGAATCGTTCTTTGAAGCCAATTTGGGCTTAACCGACGATATCCCAAAATTCGATTTATACGACAGGACCAAGCGTATTTACACCCACGCCCGTATGTTGCCCACCACTAAAGTAGCGGGCACCTCTTTAGATCGGGCCGTAATCGCTGAAGGTTGTATTATCAGTGCTGCAAAAATCGAAAAATCGGTTATTGGTATCCGTTCCAGAATCGGGAAGGAGTCTACCGTAATCAATACCTATATGATGGGTAGCGATTATTACGAAACCTTAGAGGACATGGAAAGCCAGAAAATAGAAATCCTAATGGGTATTGGCGAACGATGTTTTATAAAAAATTGTATTTTGGATAAAAACTGCCGCATAGGCGATGACGTAAGAATTAATGGAGGCACCCATTTGGAAGATGCAGAAACCGATACCTATTGTATTAAAGACGGTATTGTAGTTGTTAAAAACGGAGCTACCATTCCAAAAGGATTCATCATTTAAACTAAAATTTACTAAACCCCTTTCAATAACTAACCAAACCATGCAAAACCAAAAAAGAGCAATCATTGATTACGTATCGCCTAGCGTTAATTGCGGTGAATTTTACATAAAACGTGTTGTTAACGAAATTGTTAATGTTGAAGCTCATATCATGGCCGATGGCCACGACGTTTTGGGTGCTTCAGTTTTGTACAAGCACGAGAATGATAAAACTTGGAAAGAAAAGCGCATGTTGCTCCGTTCCAACGACGAGTGGCAAACTACTTTTTCTGTTGAAAAACAAGGTTATTACACCTATAAAGTTGAAGCTTGGGTAGATTATGCCCTGAATTGGCGCTACGGGCTAATTAGAAAAATAAATGACGGGCAGCATGTGGTTTCAGAATTGCTGGAAGGTGCTGAACTGATTGAGCCACTATTAAAAAAGGTAAATGCCGAAGACAAAAGCTACCTTGAACATTTAATACATATCTTTAAAAATGATAGCCATTACGGCGAGGCGATTACTGAAGCGGCAAAAGATAAACTCTACAACATATTTTTTGCCAATCCTTCAAAAATATTGGCCAACACCACAAAAGATTATCAAATTTTTGTAGATAGAAAACGGGCAAGATTCAGCACATGGTACGAGTTTTTCCCGCGTTCTGCATCGCAACACGAAGGAGTTCACGGTACTTTTAACGATTGCATTCCGTTAATGCCAAGGATAAAAAGTATGGGGTTCGATGTGGTCTACCTGCCCCCCATTCACCCTATTGGCGAAGTAAACCGAAAAGGAAAAAACAACACCACCGAGGCAAAACATGGCGACGTGGGCTCATGCTGGGGCATTGGCTCGCAGCATGGCGGCCATAAAGACATCCATCCGCAATTGGGCAGTTTGGATGATTTTAAAGCATTGATCCAAGCGGCAAAAGACAACGACCTGGAAATCGCCATGGATTATGCCCTACAAGCTGCACCCGACCACCCTTGGGTAAAAGACCACCCCAAATGGTTTAAATGGCGACCCGACGGCACCGTTCAATATGCTGAAAATCCACCAAAAAAATATCAAGACATCCTTCCTATTTACTGGGAAAGCGAAGATTATAAAAACCTTTGGAACGAGTGTTTGGATATTTTAATGCACTGGATTGATTGTGGCGTTAAGATTTTCAGGGTGGATAACCCGCATACCAAACCGTTCTATTTTTGGAATTGGATCATTTCAAAAGTAAAGGAAAAGTACCCCGATGTGATCTTTCTGGCCGAAGCTTTCACAGCTCCTAAAGTGATGCAGCAGTTGGCAAAACAAGGCTTTACGCAATCGTACACTTATTTTACATGGCGTGAAAGCAAGCACGACCTCATCCAATATGTTGAGGAATTGACCAAAAGTGAGCTAAAGGAATACATGCAGCCCAACTTTTGGCCCAACACGCCAGATATTAACCCGTACCATTTGCAGGGCGCTAACGAATCGATGCACATTATTCGCTATGCCTTGGCGGCAACGCTTAGCTCGTCCATAGGGATTTATGGACCTGTTTTCGAATATATGATATCGGCACCTTTACTAGGGAAAGAAGAGTATTTAAATTCCGAAAAATTCCAGTTTACACATTACGATTGGGACATAAAAAACAAACTGACCACTTTAATTGCGAAAATAAATTACATCAGGAACCTTAATGAGGCCCTGCAGCAAACCAACAACATTAAATTCTGCCATATCCAGAACGATAATTTAATCGCATTTTATAAGTGGAACCACGATAAAACCAACGAAATATTTGTGGTAATCAGTCTCGATTCGCACCACTCGCAGCAAGGCACCGTACAAGTGCCCTTGCACGATATTGGTGTGAACCACGGACACAACATTGAAATGCACGACTTGATAACCGACAGTCGCTACAATTGGAACAATGAGTGGTGCTTTATAGAGTTGCACCCCACCATGCCGCTTCACATTTTCAAAATAAACAAATAATATGGCCAACAATGTTTCAACATCTTCGGTACAACCTGTTTTCGTGAGCGCTAAGCCATGGGAATCACTATTGGACCATACCGATTTTGTTAAAACATTTCTGCTAGATGTATTGCAAAACTATATTGTAGAGCAACGCTGGTACGGCGGTAAATCAAGCCAGTTAAAATACATCGAGCTGGTTGAATATTTCAAAATACAGCAAGATGGCGAGATTTATTTCGGACTCATTTTAGAGGTTAATTTCGTCGAAGCCTTTTATCAGCATTATTTTTTGCCCATTGCGTTTGTAACCGATGAAGATTTTGCCAAGGAAAACCGTATTCTTCCTATTGAAATCAACAATCAATCGGGCTATATTATTGATGCCACGCACTTGGAAGCCTTCAGGAAATTGGTTTTTGAACGCATTGCCACCGCCGAGCCTAAAGACACTACAAAAGTGCAATACCACAAAAGTCATTTATTTAAAAATTTGACTTACGAATCGTCAAGATTCATGGGCTTGGAGCAAAGCAACACCTCTTTGGTGTATAACGAAAAATACGTTTTAAAGTTTTTTAGGCGCATTTTCGCCGATAAAAACCCCGATTACGAAATGAGTCGGTTTTTATCCGAAAAAAAGGAGTTTAAAAACACCCCGGCGTATTTGGGCAGTATTAATTTGGTCGATTCCAACTCGGCAAACATCACGATTGGGTTGATGCAAAAAATGATTCCGAATGAAGGCGATGCTTGGGAATACATGTTAAAAGAATTGCATAAAGTCTTTTCAAACATCGAGTATAAAAACATCCATATAGACGCACTGCCAAACACCGAATTGTACCAACGTTTAAAAATTAAAGACGTACCGGCCGAAATTATTGACTGGGCAGGCTTAAACATTTTTACCCAGGTACGCACTTTGGCCAAGCGCACCGCCGAAATGCACATCGCATTAGGCTCGGAGTTTGAAGAAACCGCTTTTACCCCAGCCCATTACAACAACGATTATACCGTTTGGCTTAAAAACAAAATGCTTTACCAATTTCAAAACCGACTGAATACCATTGAAAACAACCTCCATAAATTGGAGGGTATCGCTTTAGATTTGGCCAATGAATTTTTGGACAAAAAAAATCTGATTAGGAAGCGTTTTCTCAATTTCGACTGGACGAAGCTAAAAGGCGAGCGCATCCGTATTCACGGCGATTATCATTTGGGGCAAGTTTTGGTAAAAAACAACGATTTTTACATCCTCGATTTTGAAGGCGAACCCGAAAGCACCATTCGAGACCGTACGGTAAAACAACCGCCTTTAAAAGATGTGGCCGGTTTGTTCCGTTCGTTCCATTACGCTATTTATGCTAACGTTTTCAACAATAAAGAACAATACAAAGCCTCTTTGGAACAATTATTCAAAGCTTCCGAGATTTTGTATCGTTTTATAACGGGTCTGTTTTTGGGTACTTACGTTACCGAAACACAAAACGCCAACCTCAACTTAGGGTACAACCAAGAGCGTATTTTCATCTTGAAATATTGTTTGCTTGAAAAAGCAATTTACGAATTGGGTTACGAACTCAACTCGCGCCCACAGTGGGCAGCAATCCCTTTAAAGGGAATTTCTAATATTATAAATCATTAAAATATATGGCACAAGTAAAAGTTCACAGTTTATTTACAGAATTCGACATCAACCTTTTTAAGGCCGGTAAACACTACAGGCTTTACGAAAAATTTGGTTCGCACCTTGTTACCGTTGATGGCATTGAAGGCGTTTATTTTGCCGTTTGGGCACCTAGCGCCAAACAGGTTTCTGTAGTTGGTGACTTTAATTATTGGATTGAAGGCGAGCACCAACTTAACGTACGTTGGGACTCCAGTGGTATTTGGGAAGGTTTTATTCCGCTTGTAGAAAAAGGAGCCAAGTACAAATACAAAATCCAGAGCCATAACAATGATATTAAAACCGAAAAGGCCGACCCCTATGCTAGAAGATGTGAGCATCCGCCTAGCACGGCATCCATTGTTTGGGACGACGGCTACAAGTGGAAAGACAGCACTTGGATGAAAAAACGAAAAAAACACAATGCATTGGATGCGCCTTATTCAGTTTACGAAGTGCATTTGGGCTCCTGGAAAAAACACGTTGAAGAAGACCGTTTTTTATCCTATTACGAACTGGCAGACGAATTGGTAAACTACGTCAAGGACATGAACTTTACCCACGTAGAGCTGATGCCTATTATGGAATATCCGTACGATCCGTCATGGGGCTACCAGCTCACGGGTTATTTCGCGCCCACATCACGCTTTGGCTACCCCGAGGAATTCAAATATTTAATTGATAAATTACACCAAAACGATATCGGCATTATTTTAGACTGGGTACCATCGCATTTCCCGGAAGATGCGCACGGGCTCGGCTTTTTTGATGGCTCGCATCTTTATGAACACCCCGACAAACGGAAAGGTTACCACCAAGATTGGAAAAGTTTGATTTTTAATTACGAACGCAATGAAGTACGCTCGTTCTTAATCAGTAACGCCATTTTTTGGATGGACCAATACCACGCCGATGGCCTGCGTGTGGATGCCGTAGCATCCATGTTGTTTTTAGATTATTCACGCGAAGATGGCGAATGGGAACCCAACATTTATGGCGGTCGCGAAAACTTGGCTGTTATCAGTTTCCTAAAAGAACTGAATGAAGAAATTTACGCCTCCTTCCCCGATGTGCAAACCATCGCAGAAGAATCGACCGCATTCCCAATGGTATCGCGACCCACTTTTTTTGGTGGGCTCGGTTTCGGAATGAAATGGATGATGGGCTGGATGCACGACACTTTGGAGTATTTTGCCAAAGACCCCGTGTATCGTAAATACCACCACAATGAAATTACCTTTAGTTTGGCCTACGCCTTTACCGAAAACTTTATGTTGCCTCTATCGCACGACGAGGTGGTGTATGGTAAAAACTCCATTTTAGGGCGTATGCCTGGCGACGAGTGGCAGCGTTTTGCCAACCTGCGCTTGCTGTACGGCTACATGTTTACCCATCCTGGAACCAAACTTTTATTCATGGGTGGCGAATTTGGACAGTACAACGAATGGGATTTCCAAGAAAGTTTAGATTGGAATCTTTTGGATTTTAAACCCCACCAAGACACCAAAAATTATTACAAGGCACTAAACAAATTTTATAAAACCACACCCGCATTGTTCGAAAAACCATTCACTGGCGAAGGCTTTGAATGGATAAGCTACGGCGACCACGAAAATTGCGTTATCTCCTATATCCGTAAAGGTTATAAAGCTGAAAACAATGTGGTGGTGGTCTGCAATTTAACACCGGCCATAAGAGAAAAATACCGCATCGGCCTTCCTGTAAAAGGGAAACTGAAAGAAGTTTTTAATAGCGACTTGAAGGAATTTGGCGGTAGCGGTGTTTCAAACACAAAAGACATCAGCATTAAAAAAACGGCATGGAATGGCAAAGATTATTCTGCAGAGATAACATTGCCCCCATTGGCGGTTACCGTTTTTGAGTTCAAATCCTAAAAACTAAAGCTTTTGTCCTTGATCATTAAAACCGCTAAGGGCAAAAGCTTCTTCATCGGGCTTCATATCAAATATTTATACAAAAACGCTCTTTTTTGTAATAAATCATGTGTTACAACAATATGTAAATTCATTCAACCTAACATCCATTGTATATTCGATAAGTATATGACTGAATATTTGAGCATTACACAAATTTCTTATCAATTTTTTAATAAAATTAACCGCATAATAATTTTTAAAATTAGTACTTTCGGTTATTATTATACACGCATAATATTATGATTTTAAACACCGAATTAGAATATAAAGGAAACCTGTTTCCTTCCAAAATAATAAAGTACGAAAAGAACCTTAACGTGCTTTCGTTCACCACAGAAAATGGCGTAAAACTTGAAGTTACCGTGCGCCGCGACAGTATCCTTCGTTTTAGGTTTACCACCACAGGTATTTTTGACAATGATTTTTCGTATGCCATTACAAAATATGCCAGCCGTGGTTACAACCATCTGGAAGTTACCGAAGACGACGATAATTACATAATCACCACTTCAAAACTCATTTGCCATATTTCGAAATTAGATTTGCGTTCGTCTATTTACGATGCCAAAGACAAGAGTTTAATTTGCGAAGACGAATTGGGCTTCCACTGGGAAGAAAGTTACGAGTTTGGTGGCGATGTGGTAAAAATGTCGAAAACCGCACAACCCGGAGAAAGCTATTACGGTTTGGGCGACAAACCTGTAGATAACAACTTAAAGGGCAAGCGTTTTGAGAATTGGGTAACCGACTCTTACGCCTACGGCCGCGATACCGACCCTATTTACAAAACCATACCGTTTTACACGGCTTTGCACAATAAAAAATCGTACGGTATCTTTTTTGATAATACCTTCCGTTCGTATTTCGATTTTTGCAGCGAACGTCGCAACATCTCCAGTTTTTGGGCACATGGCGGCGAAATGAACTATTATTTCATCTATGGCCCTGAAATGTCGGAAGTCGTGGCCAATTACACCGATTTAACCGGAAAACCCCACGAAATGCCGGCGCTTTGGGCTTTGGGCTACCACCAGTGTAAATGGAGTTATTATCCAGAATCGAACGTAAAGGAAATCACCGCCAAATTCAGGGAGCTTAAAATTCCTTGCGATGCCATTTATTTGGATATCGATTATATGGAAGGCTTTAGGTGTTTTACTTGGAGCAAAGAGTATTTCCCCGACCCGAAACGTATGGTTAAGGAATTGGCCGATGATGGCTTTAAAACCATCGTGATTATCGACCCAGGAATTAAGATCGATATGGATTATTCGGTATTCAAGGAAGGGCTTGAAAAAGACTATTTCTGTAAACGTGCCGATGGCCCATACATGAAAGGAAAAGTGTGGCCGGGCGAATGTTATTTCCCCGATTTTACAAAGCCGGAAGTGCGCGAATGGTGGTCCGATCTTTTCAAGGAATTGGTTGAAGATATAGGCGTAAAAGGCGTTTGGAACGATATGAACGAACCCGCCGTTATGGATGTTCCCGGGAAGTCGTTCCCCGACGATGTACGCCACGATTACGACGGCAACCCTTGTAGCCACCGTAAAGCACACAATATTTACGGTATGCAAATGGCCCGCGCTACCTACCAAGGTTTAAAGAAATTCTCTTACCCGAAACGACCTTTTGTCATCACTAGGGCGGCCTATTCGGGTACACAGCGCTATACCTCGAGTTGGACCGGCGATAACGTGGCCACTTGGGACCACTTAAACATTGCCAATTTACAGGCGCAACGTATGGCCATGTCTGGATTTTCGTTTGTAGGATCGGATATTGGCGGATTTGCCGAGCAACCCAATGGCGAACTGTACGCGCGATGGATCCAATTGGGTATTTTCCACCCGTTCTGCAGAACGCACTCCTCTGGCGACCATGGCGACCAGGAGCCTTGGGCTTTTGGAAAAACCATAACCGATGTGGTTCGTAAGTTTATCGAGCTGCGTTATCAACTGCTACCGTACTTGTACACGGCGTTTTGGCGCTATGCCGATGAGGGTATTCCAATTTTAAAATCGTTGGTGCTTTACGACCAAGAAGACTCGCAAACCCATTACCGAAACGATGAGTTTATTTTCGGTGAAAAGATACTAGCATGTCCAGTTAACGGACCGAACCAAAAAGGAAGACGCATGTACATTCCTCGAGGCCAATGGTACAATTTCTGGACCGATGAAGTGGTGAAAGGTGGACAAGAAATTTGGGTAGATGCCGATTTAGACAGCATGCCTATTTTTGTAAGCGAAGGTGCCATTATCCCTAAATACCCGATACAGCAGTATGTGGGCGAAAAAACCATCGACGAGCTTATTTTAGATGTGTATTACAAAGAAGGCAAGGAAGAATCCATGGTGTACGAAGATGCCGGTGATGGTTACGATTACATAAAAGGCCGTTATAGCTTAAGAAACTTTAAGCTGCACGGTAAAAAGGACGAGCTGATTATTCAACAACACAAGTCTGGAAAATATGTAACCACTTATAAAACCTTTAAATTGAACTTGCACGGCCTACCGTTCAAAATATCTAAAATAGAGGTTGATAATGTGGAGATTCCGTTTGATCAACTTAAAATAGATGGCGAGAATTCGTTAACCTTAACCAAAGAGTTTACAGAGTTGCATATTATGGCTTAAACCCCGTTGCAAGCACATAGTAAAAAAACCCTGCTTTTTAGCGGGGTTTTTTTATACCTAAAAGTAAAAGCGCCACCTTCTTTGTAAGAAATATTTTTAATATTGGTTTGTTGTCTCTATATTTATCTTATTCTTGTGCTAGCATGAGTATGCAGTAACATGAGTATGCAGTAAATAGCAGAAATATATTCTGCCAAGTAAAAAATAGGAGGACTTTTTAACAGATTAAAAATTGAAATGGGAAAAAATAAGTTAATGGATTATCATCGCTTTTTAGACGAAGCTGGAGATACCACTTTCTATGGTAAAGGCAAGAAGAACATTATTGGACAGAATGGTGTATCAAAAACCTTTATTCTTGGCATGATAAAAGTAAAAGATCCGCTAGATGAGGTAAGAGATAAAATAAATGCCCTTCAAAATAAAATTGTTAACGATGAGTTTTATCACGTCCCAAGTGTCTTAAAGAAAATCGAAAGAACTGGTTATTATTTGCACGCTACTGATGATTTGCCTGAAGTCAGAAAAGAAATGTTCGATTTAATGAAAACTATAAATTGTAGTTTTGAAGCTGTTGTAGGCAGAAAAAATATTGAGCGCTATGAAACAAAGCACAAAGGTAAAGAGGAGTATTTTTATGCAGACCTACTCTCCCATTTACTTAAGAATAAACTATCAAAACACGACAAGCTTGTTATGCATATTTCAGAACGTGGAAAAAGTACTAAAAACCATAATTTGGAACTGGCTTTTCTAAAGGCTAAACAAAGATTTTCAAAAAATAACGGAGATAAGGAATCAAAAACTAAAGTTGTTTTTAATGTAAACTACCCAACAAAAGACCCTCTATTAAATTTAGCAGATTATTTCTGCTGGACTATTCAACGTGTGTTTGAAAGAGGAGAAATTAGATACTATAACTTTGTTAAAGACCAAGTAAAATTGGTAATTGATTTATACGATACTAAGAATTATGATGGGTGGAAAAATTATTACGACAACCGTAAAAACCCATTAACAGCTAAAAATAAAATAAGCCCACTAAAACACTAATTCCAAATTAAATTTGAAATAACGACTTGGAGTCGACTTTCGTGTTTCGCAGACTTAACTAGTGCAAATGTACGAATTTTTATGAACTTATAAAAATTTATTAACAATAACAAATCCCTTTATTTCACAAAAATCAATCTTCCTTCGCTACCGGTGTTTCGGCTGTGGGTACTTTTTCAACATCAAAAGGTTTTCCTAAATACACCAATTGGTAGCCTTCTTCAATAGTTTTTACATCCAGATTAAAGGAAGAGATAATGTGCAATTCGCCTTTTTTGTCTTTGATAAACAGCGGGATGATATCTTCATCGTTATTCGAGATTTTTATCAGTTCCTCGTAATGCGCCTTGTCTTCCAAATCGATTTCCTGGATAGACGGATGTTTCCGTGCCAATTGAATCAATCGGCTAAAATCGTCTTTATGCGAAAACAGGCCGTCTTCGGGGTTGTTGATGTCGTCCTGCATCTCTTCGGTGGTTACCAGCCTAAACGAGCCGTTTTCACCAAACTGTTCGCTGAATTTATTTATGGCATACTTGTTAATATCGGGGTTGGCGGTAAGTGCCATTAAATAGCCCATGTCGTTCAGTTCGATATTATCCATTAGCGTATCGGAATAAATATCGGTAGTTATGGCTTCCAGGCTGAGTTCCTTGGCTTTTTCAATATTTTGGTCATTACTATCGATAAGCACCACGTGCCTGCCGTTCATTTCTAAATAATGCCCCAATAAACGCGACACTTTTGATGCCCCAACAATTAAAATACCTTCTGACTTTTTAAGGAACACACCCACCAATTTGGCAAACAATCGGGCCGTTGTGGCATTTAACAAAACCGTACCCAGCACTACCATAAAAACCATGGGGGTAATGTACTCGGCACCTTCAACACCTTGCCTGATCAGTTTACTACCAAATAGGGAGGCAATACCTGCGGCCACAATACCTCTTGGCCCTACCCAACTTATAAATAGCTTTTCTTTAATTTTTAGTTTAGAGCCTTGGGAACACACAAACACCGCCAACGGACGAAGAATAAAAACAATGGCCGCAAACAGCCCTGCCGTTTTCCAAGTGTAGAGCAAGGTTAAATCTTCATAATTGATGTTGGCCGCCAATAAAATAAAGAGTATTGAAATCAGCAGAACACTCAACGATTCCTTGAAATAAAGCAGTTCTTTAATGTTATCCAGCTTACTGTTACCCAAAACCATACCCATAACTACAACGGCCAAAAGCCCCGATTCGTGGGCAAAAATCTCCGACTCTACAAACACCAATAGCACGGTAGATAACGACACCACGTTGAGCAGATAATGCGGAATAAGCTTTTTGTTGATAGCAAACGCCAAAGCATGGGCAAAGGTAAACCCGAAGGTAGTACCAAAAAGAATGATTTTCCCGAACTCAATGAGTGCCGTTTTGGTGAAGCCGCTATCGCCTTCCACGCTAATAAACTCAAACACCAATACGGCTACCAAGGCCCCAATGGGATCGATTAAAATACCTTCCCATTTCAGTACTGCGGAAACATCTTTTTTTAGCGGAATGTTCCTTAAAATCGGGGTAATTACCGTCGGGCCGGTAACGATGATAAGCCCAGAAAACAAAAACGCCAGTTCCCAACTAAGCCCAAAAATTTGATTGGCCAAAATACCACCACCAAAAAACGTAATGGCTGCACCAATGGTAATGAGTTTTGTAATAACGGGGCCTACGGTTTTAATTTCAGACCGCTTCAAGGTGAGTCCTCCCTCAAAAAGAATCACACTAATAGCGAGAGACACGAAATAGTAAAGTCCGTCGCCCGGAAACAATCCATTTTTTCCGTTCCAAACCGGTTCAATCCATTTATTGCCGTCTTCACTTAAAAACTCGGCTGCAATTGGGCCTACCAACAAGCCGATTAATATTAGAGGTAAAATAGCGGGAATTTTAAATTTCCAGGCCACCCATTGTGCCAATATTCCCAATATAATGATTCCAGCTAATTCTAACATACACGAAAAAACATCTATTAAAAGTGACTAATTTAAGTAAAAACAGATGAATTAGCCCTGTTATACTAGTTGATTTTGAAAGAATACGTTTTGTACAAGTCCATCAACTTATCGTGAAAGGGAAAAAGTAAGGAATAACAAGGCATGCGGCTAGCCAAATCAATAAATTTAAAGGGGTTCCCATTTTTAAAAAATCGACAAATTTATAGTTTCCGGGCGCATACACCATAGTATTTGTAGGGTAGCTCATGGGTGTCATAAACGTTAGCGAACAAGCAAACATAACGGCAACCAAAAACGGCCGTTCGCTAATCTGCATGCTTTGGGATAAATTAATAACAATAGGCACCAACAAAGCCGCTGTAGCCTTACTGGAAATTAAATTGGTTAAAACCAATGCCGATAAATAAATAATAGCCAGAGTAATATGGGCACTGTACTGGCCCAAAGTGGTCATGATATAATGGGCAATTAAAGTCGCCCCTCCTGTTTTTTCTAAAGCTGTACCCATAGATAGGACTCCGGCCATCATAAAAATAACCTTCCACTCCACAGCTTTATAGGCTTCAATGGGCTTTAAAATACCTAAAAGTACCATAAGTAAAGCGCCAACCATGGCACTAATTAAAATGGATGTGATATTTAGGGAAGCCGCCAACACCACACCAACACCTATTAAAACTGCCGGAATAGCCTTTTTGTAATTGGTTTTTTTCTTTTCGTATTCCGAAAGTTTAACGATTAGGTTTTGAGACACCAAACTGTTTATTTCTTCGTTTTCGCTTAGCATTAATAGCATGTCGCCTTCGTTTAAGGTAACGCGCGTGAGTTTATCGTACTTTACCTCGCCACGTTGCCTGATGGCCACAACAGAAGAATTGTATTGCCTCCTAAAATTAATTTCTTTGAGTGAACTGCCCGCCAAACTCGAGCCAAAGGGAATGATGACCTCGTACAAATTAAACGATTTGTATTGGTCTTCGGCCTTTTTCATGCGTTTGTTGCCCTTTACGCTATAGCCTTCCATACTCAGCAGTCGCGACATGGTTTCAGGCGGAACAATGATTTTTAAAATATCGCCTTCCAAAATTTTGGCATTCTTTCCGAAGTTATGCTTCAAAACACCATTGCGCAAAATGGACAGTATATTAACATTGTAATCATTAACCAAAATCGACTTGTCGATATCTTCACCAATATCTTTGCAATTTTCCTCTACATACAGTTCGGTAATGTAAGTCTCTGCCTTTTTGGTAAACTCTTCGTTATCGCCCCTATTCTTTGGCAATAATAACGGGCCAACAATAAACATATAAGCAAAACCCACGGCCAATAAACAGAGCGCTGCCAAACTAAACTCGAACATCCCGAACTCGTCAACGCCATATTTTTTTGCGTAACTGCTCACCAAAATATTGGTGGAAGTTCCAATTAACGTACAAGTGCCCCCAAAAAGAGCGGCAAACGAAATGGGCATAAGCAAACGGCTTGGCGTAATATAGGTTTCCCTGCATACCGTAAGGGCGATTGGCAGCAACAGAGCCACCACGGCAGTATCGTTTATAAATGCGGAAAACACCCCAGAAATACTACAAAAAACAACCAATGCCACACTGTAGTGTATCTTAGCCAATTTAATAATACGATGGCTTAACCCATCTAAAACACCCGAACTAAAAATACCACCACTAACCACAAAAATACAACCTAAAGTAATGGTAGCCGGATGGTTAAAACCCGAAAAACCTTCTTCTGGGCTCAATACACCAACCACAATAAACATGGCCATAATTAAAATGGAAGTGGTATCTATAGAAAAGTAATCTTTCACAAATAGAAACGCACCAACCAGAATAATGGCAAAAGTGATTAAAATATCCATTTTTTCAACTTTTTAGAAGACTGTTTTTCACTTTTAAATGTAATTCATTTTTTATGCGTTTCAAAAATAATCTTACGCACAAGTGTTAAAATAAAGCTATAATTCTGTTATTCTTTAATCCTTTTAGTAATTTGCATGACTTAAAAAATTTCAATGCAGTTATACCCCATTAACGCAGGAAACTTGAAACTTGACGGCGGTGCCATGTTTGGTGTGGTACCCAAATCGTTGTGGAACCGAACCAATCCCGCCGATGTCAACAACATGATTGATATTGCTACACGATGCTTGCTCATTGAAGACGGCAACAGGTTGATACTCATCGATACCGGAATGGGCAACAAGCAATCTGATAAATTTTTTGGCTACTACTACCTTTGGGGCGATTTTGATTTAGATTCGTCGTTAAAACAATACGGTTTCCATCGTGATGATATTACCGATGTGTTTATGACCCACTTGCATTTTGACCACTGCGGCGGGAGTATTCAGTGGAATAAAGACAAAACGGGCTACGAACCGGCATTTAAAAACGCCCGTTTCTGGACCAATAAAGACCACTGGCAATGGGCCACACAACCTAATGCTCGTGAAAAGGCTTCCTTTTTAAAGGAAAACATTTTGCCCATGGAAGAAAGTGGCCAATTGCATTTCACAGCACTTCCAAACGGAAATACACTTAAAAATTCGGCCTTAGGATTCGACATTTTTTTTGCCGATGGGCACACCGATAAACAAATGATTCCGCTTATTACTTATAAAGGCAAGACCATTGCTTTTATGGCCGATTTATTGCCAACCGCTGGACACTTGCCCTTGCCCTACGTTATGGGTTACGATACGCGGCCGCTATTAACCCTCGACGAAAAACAGAAGTTTTTAAATCTTGCTGCCGAAAATAATTTCTACCTCTTTCTGGAGCACGATGCCCATAACGAAATCATTACCGTAAAAAACACCGAAAAAGGCGTAAGACTCAACGAAATCTATACCGCCCAAGAGATATTCAATTTATAACATAATAGACTAATTCAAATAACAACAATGAAAACAATAAAAACACTTGTTGCGCCACTTTTTATATCAGCCCTAATCTATGGCTGTGGAAGTACTGCAGACATCATTTCTACACCTGTTGAAAACATCGACTCCTCACCCTTAAAAGTTTCTGAGCTTACTGAAGCCGAGGCCCAAAACTGGGGACATTTGGACTTGGTAAAAGATACCATCCCCGGAATGAGTGTCGATAAAGCTTACGCCGAATTAATCAAAAACAGAAAGGGCAAAAAAGTAATTGTGGCCGTGCTCGATTCGGGTATCGACATCGATCACGAAGATTTGGATGATGTGATTTGGACCAACAAAGATGAAATTCCAAACAACGGAAAAGACGACGACAACAACGGATATATTGACGATATTCACGGTTGGAATTTTTTAGGCGATGGTTATAACGAACAACTGGAATATGTTAGGATTTTAGCAAGTGGTGATACCAGTAGCCCCGATTATGCACGAGCAAAAACAGAGTACGATACAGAATACCCCAAATGGATGGAAAGGAAAACCCAATACGACCAAATCCATCAACAAGTAAAGGGAGCCGACCAAACCTTAACGAAGCATTTCGGTAAAAAAGATTATACCAAAGAAGAAGTAAAAAACATTAAAACAGACAATGAAGCTTTAAACCAAGCTAAGCAAATAGCACAATACATGTTCAGTAACGGCCTAGATTCCATGGCCGAAGCCGTAAAAGAAATAGAAGATGGCCTAGAATCAATAAACGAAAGGTTAAACTATAATTTGAATAAAGATTTTAATGGTCGCGTTAACGGTGATGACCCCAATAATATGGCCAATAAATACTATGGGAACGGTAACGTAAAGCCGAGCAGAAAATCTGAAAGCCACGGCACACACGTTGCCGGCATTATAGCTGCCGAACGCAACAACGGAAAAGGCGCCAACGGTGTAGCCAACAATGTTGAAATCATGGCCGTAAGAACCGTGCCCAATGGTGATGAATACGATAAAGACGTCGCCTTAGCTATTAGGTATGCCGTTGATAATGGTGCCAAAATCATCAACGGAAGCTTTGGTAAAAGCTATTCCCCACATAGTGACTGGGTTCGCGATGCCATTGCCTATGCCGCAAAAAACGATGTGGTTTTTGTGCATGCCGCTGGTAACGACAGTAAAGATGTTGATGTAAAACCTAACTATCCAGATGATAACGTTAACGGTGAAGAAATATCAGATACTTATATAAGAGTGGGTGCCTTGGCGCCTAAATACGGATCTAGTATGGTAGCTACCTTTTCAAACTACGGAAAAAACAACGTAGATGTGTTTGCTCCAGGCGATGATGTTTATTCAACCACACCCGAAAATGAATACGACTCTAAAGGCGGTACTTCAATGGCGGCTCCTGCCGTTGCGGGGGTTGCAGCCTTAATCCGTTCCTATTATCCTAATTTAACCGCTGCCCAAGTAAAGCAGATTATTATGGATTCTGGGTTGGCCATAAACACTAAAGTTATTGTTGGCGGCAATACTAGCGATATCCGTCCGTTTGCCGATTTAAGCAAATCTTCAAAAATGGCAAATGCATACAATGCCTTGATTATGGCAGCGAAAATGTCGAAATAATTTATAATTTTTTAAGGCTGTTCAAAATCATTATTTTAATTTGAACAGCCTTAATTTTAATTTCAATATTCATGAATCGAATTTATATTTATATACTTTCTTTTACCCTTATTTTTTCCTGCGGAAGTTCTTCCAACGTGGTTGAAGCACCAAGTGTTCCTGAGCCACCTCAACCGCCAACTGTAGAAACGGTTTCCAACCCATGTTACTGGCAACAGCATGTCGATTATAAAATGGAAATTGATGTGGATGTTGATAACTACACCTACCAAGGCAAGCAAACCTTGGTTTACACCAACAATTCTCCAGATGCTTTAAACAAGGTGTTTTATCACCTTTATTTTAACGCCTTTCAACCCGGTAGCGAAATGGATGTACGCTCGCGAACCATTGCCGACCCCGACGGACGTGTAAAAGACCGCATCAGTAAACTGAAACCCAACGAAATTGGCTATATAAAAGTGAACTCATTAAAACAAAATGGTGTTGAATTGAATCACGAAACCGTGGGCACTGTTTTAGAGGTAAAGTTAGCCAGCCCTATCAAACCGGGTGAAAGCGTAACCTTCGATATGCTTTTTGATGCCCAAGTGCCTGTACAGATTCGTCGTTCGGGCAGAAACAATAAAGAAGGCGTGGCTTTATCGATGGCACAATGGTATCCAAAATTAGCCGAATACGATTATGAAGGTTGGCATGCCCACCCTTATATTGGTCGCGAATTTCATGGTGTTTGGGGCGATTTTGATGTTAAAATAACCATCGATAAAAATTACACCATTGGAGGCACAGGCTACTTACAAAACCCTAACGAAATTGGCCACGGTTACCAAACCGACACCTTAAGACAACCCAACACTAAAAAACTCACTTGGCATTTTGTTGCGCCCAACGTGCATGATTTTACTTGGGCCGCAGACCCCAACTATACCCACGATACTGTACAAGTTCCAAACGGGCCAATGCTGCACTTTTTGTATAAAAGTACCATGCCCCAAGAAAAACTTAACAATTGGAAAAAACTACAGCCCAAAGCTGTGGAATTGATGCAATTCTTAAGTGAAAATATCGGGCACTACCCCTACGAGCAATATTCCATCATTCAAGGTGGCGATGGCGGTATGGAATACGGCATGTGTACCTTAATTGTTGGTGAAGGTGAGTTTAGTGGTTTATTCGGTGTAACAGCTCACGAAATGACACACTCGTGGTTTCAGTTTTTGTTGGCCACCAACGAATCGACCAACTATTGGATGGATGAAGGCTTTACCGAATATTTTGGAGAAAAAGCAGAGAGCCATATTTTCAACAAACCGTTCGAAAAATCGGTTCAAAAAGTTTACGATGTTTACAACTATTACGTAAACTCGGGTGCCGAACAACCACTTACTACACATGCCGATCGTTTTAATTATAACCGTTCGTATTCCATCTCGGCATACTACAAGGGTTATGTGTTTTTAAACCAATTGGCTTATGTTATTGGCGAAGAAAACCAAAAGCAAACCATAAAACAGTATTTTAAAGAATGGGCATTTAAGCACCCCACACGTACCGATTTTATTCGTGTGGCCGAAAAAGTATCAGGACTGGAACTCGATTGGTACTTGAACGATTTTACGCGTACCACGAACACCATCGATTACGGAGTGAAATCTGTTGAAAACAAAACCGTTACTTTAGAGCGCATCGGACTCATGCCCATGCCTATCGATTTAACCGTAACTTACACCGATGGTACTTCCCAAGATTTTTATATCCCGTTGCAAATGATGCGAGGTGAAAAACCAACCGAAGCTACAATTATAAACGACTGGGCTTGGGCCTACCCAACCTACAGTTTCAAAACGTCAAAACCTGTAAAGTCGGTTGAAATCGACCCCAAAAATATGATGGCCGATATCAATTCAGAAAATAATAAAAAGTAAGTTTTTACTATTATGTCAGGTTGAGCGCAGTCGAAACCTAATTGAAATCATTTTTTCTAAGACCTTTCGTCTTTTGTTTATCTTGAGCGAAGCAGAAAGGCTCAAGGTGACAACAGAATTTTTAAATAGAATTCAAATTATCAAAAGGCTTCCCTTTCAATCGGGAAGCCTTTTTTGTGCATAAATTTTAACACCCGATACATCTCGATACACTGCTCATACTTCGCAGCACTCGATGTGTCGTAACGATTATAAACTTAACGGATTGGTCTAAAAGAAGTTTTTCCGTCAGTTCGAGTGAATTTTGATTGCTTGCCGACGTAGGGCTAAAATACTATTGAGAACCTTCTTCGCTCTAAATCTATGGTCAATCATTTAATTTTTATTAATTTAGCCACGTAAACTTTAGGGGTGTTCTAAAAATAGAACTGAGACATACCCTTTGAACCTGATGCGGTTAGTACCGCCGAAGGGAAAAGTTGAATAGATTGCTGCAATGCGTTCTAACACATCTTTTCGTAAACACCACTTTCTGGGTGTTTTTTTCAAAGCACATGCTATTCCCTTGGTTTACAATATTTAAACATATTGTAAATGATAACTATTCACCTTAACGAACGTGAGGTTAATATTGACGAAACCGTTAATGTTTCGCAATTATTGACTCAGGAAAACTATCCACAAATAGGCATTGCCGTTGCCGTAAACCAAAATATTATTTCAAAAGAGCATTGGAGCGAACAAACGTTTCAAAACGGCGATTCTATTTTAATTATCCAAGCCACACAAGGCGGATAAATCCAAAACAAGCCTTTTAATTCTTCCACAAAATCATAAAATTCGGAATACCCATGAAAAATAAAGACACCGCACCTAAGCAGGAACAAATTACCAGACAGCCTTTTCCCAATTCAAAAAAGATTTACGTTCAAGGAAAAATCCATCCACAAATTAAAGTGGCCATGCGAGAGATTTCTTTGAGTGACACCAAAGATACCTTCACGGGAAAATTAACACCCAACGAACCGGTTACCGTTTACGATACTTCTGGGCCTTACACCGACCCGAACAAAGAAATTAATGTGCATAACGGTATTGAACGCATCCGTGAGCCATGGATTTTAGATCGTGGCGATGTGGAGCAATTGGATGCTTTTTCTTCAAAATATTGTAACGAGCGTTTAAACGATAAAAGTTTAGACCACATGCGTTTTGCCCACCTAAAAAAGCCGTTACGCGCTAAAAAAGGTAAAAATGTTACGCAATTGCACTACGCCAAAAAAGGCATTATTACGCCTGAAATGGAATACATCGCCATTCGTGAAAACCAGCGCATTGATGAAATGACCGAAATCGCCAAACAGCACCCGGGGCAAAATTTTGGGGCGGCCATTCCGAAAAAAATAACTCCGGAATTTGTCCGTGAAGAAGTGGCCCGTGGGCGCGCCGTTATTCCTTCAAACATCAATCACCCCGAAGCCGAACCTATGATTTTAGGTCGCAATTTCTTAGTGAAAATAAACGCTAATATTGGTAACTCTGCCACCACTTCATCGATTGAAGAAGAGGTTGAAAAAGCCGTTTGGGCTTGCCGTTGGGGTGCCGATAATATCATGGATTTATCCACTGGACAGAATATTCATGAAACCCGCGAGTGGATTATCCGTAATTCACCTGTTCCTGTGGGAACTGTGCCTATTTACCAAGCTTTGGAAAAAGTAAACGGCGTTGCCGAAGATTTAACTTGGGAAATTTTCCGTGATACGCTTATAGAACAAGCCGAACAAGGGGTGGATTATTTTACCATTCACGCCGGTGTACTGTTACGTTATGTGCCTATGACGGCAAAGCGCGTTACTGGCATTGTTTCCCGCGGTGGTTCCATCATGGCGAAATGGTGTTTGGCACATCATAAAGAAAGTTTCTTGTACACGCATTTTGAAGAGATTTGCGAAATATTGAAACAATACGATGTCGCCTTTTCTTTGGGTGATGGTCTGCGCCCAGGTTCGGTGGCCGATGCCAACGACGAAGCCCAATTTGCCGAATTGGAAACTTTAGGCGAGTTAACCCAAATAGCCCGTAAACACGAAGTACAGTGTTTTATTGAAGGCCCCGGACACGTGCCCATGCACATGATTAAAGAAAATATGGAAAAGCAAATTGAGGTTTGCGACGAAGCCCCATTTTACACTTTAGGCCCTTTAACCACCGATATCGCGCCGGGTTACGACCACATTACCTCTGGAATTGGGGCCGCAATGATTGGTTGGTACGGTTGCGCCATGTTATGCTACGTAACCCCGAAAGAACACTTAGGTCTACCTAATAAAGACGATGTTCGCACCGGCGTAGTTACCTATAAATTAGCCGCCCATGCAGCCGATTTAGCCAAAGGCCACCCGGGAGCACAACATCGTGACAACGCTTTGAGTAAAGCACGTTTCGAGTTCAGATGGGAAGACCAGTTTAATTTAGGTTTAGACCCCGAATTGGCTCGCGAATATCATGACGAAACCTTGCCGGCTGCTGGTGCTAAAATTGCACATTTCTGCTCAATGTGCGGACCAAAATTCTGTTCGATGAAAATTTCTCAGGAAGTCCGCGATTTTGCTAAGGAAAACGATATTGTTGAAAATGAAGTCATCAAAAAAGGCATGGAAGAGAAATCGCAAGAGTTTAAGGAAAAAGGTTCGGAGGTTTATTTGTAGAATTTCAAAAACGTTACGTCACTTCGAGTGATTCCGAAGTATGAGGAATTGTATCGAGAAGTGCCCAACCAAGAAACATAAATAAGAATACTTCTCGATAAAAATTTTAGTCATTCCAATCCTAAAATTCACTCGAAGTGACGTCATTAAAAATATGGTAGTTTTAATCGCTCCCGAGCAGGACATAAAAAATGAAATTTCTATTCTAAATCAGCTTTTCGAAGCTGGTTTAGAGTATTTTCATTTACGGAAGCCACATAAAAACTATCAATCGCACGGCGAGTATTTAAACCAAATTGATAAACGTTTTCACAACAGAATTGTGGTACATCAACATCATAAATTGATAAACGATTATAACTTAAAAGGCATTCATTTTCAGGAGGCCAAACGACGCGAAGTTTCTTTGGACACTCTTCAAAGCATCAGGAATAACCAAAGCATCTGTATGAGCAGTTCGTTTCATTGTACCGAAGAATTGATGGCGTGTGAGTTCGAGTTCGACTATCATTTATTGAGCCCGGTGTTTTCATCCATTTCAAAAAAAGGTTACAGAGGCCGTGGTTTTGATGTTAACCACATCAACAAACCCATCATTGGAATGGGCGGAGTGACCACCAAAAACCTGTCGGAATTCACAAAACTGGGTTACCAAGGCGTTGGTGTTTTAGGCGGTATTTGGCAGAGTGAAACGCCTGTGCAGGATTTTAAAACGATGAAACATCACTTCGAGTGATTCCGAAGCATGAGGAATTGTATTGATAAGTTTTCTAAACAGATTATAAAAATTATGAAATGCTGAAACAAAGCTTCGACTCCGCTCAGCCTGACAATTCAACATAACAACATATGCAAAACGATAAAACATATATATTAACCATTGCAGGCCACGACCCCTCGGGTGGTGCGGGACTCACTTCAGATATCAAAACATTTGAGACACATGGTTTGTACGGTTTATCGGTTTGTACAGCCATTACGGTTCAAAACGATGTGGATTTTAAAACTTGCGATTGGGTAAAACCCGAAGTTATTTCAGACCAAATTGATGTGCTTTTTCAACGGTTTCAAATTTCAGTAGTGAAAATTGGCATTGTTGAATCTTGGGACGTTTTGCTAAGTATCTTAAAACAGTTAAACCACCTCAACCCTGATATAAAAATCGTTTTAGATCCTATTTTTAAGGCCAGCGCCGGGTTCGATTTTCATACTTCAGAAAATCAACAGTTGTTAGATAGTATTTGGGACAGGTGTTTTATTATCACCCCTAATTACGATGAAATTCAATCCCTTTACCCAGAAAAAGATATAGAAACGACTCTTGAACACATTTCAACCAAAACCCAAATTTATTTAAAAGGTGGACACAGAACTGATAAACCAGGCTGGGACGCATTGTACCACAGTAAAATTGTAAAGATCAATATCCCACCAAGTGTTGAAAAAGTTTCAGAAAAGCACGGCAGCGGTTGTGTATTGTCGTCTGCCCTGGCCTCCAATTTAGCTTTAGAAATACCTTTGGAAGACGCTGCCCAACACGCCAAATATTACACCGAGCAGTTTTTAAATTCGAATTCGGGTTTACTCGGTCATCACAATTATCAATTAAAACATTAGCAACATGCAAATAGCAAAGCTTCATTATATATCACAAGGAGATTCTCCGGAAGCCCATCTTAAAAACGTCCAAAAAGCCTGTACCTACGGTGCCGAATTGGTGCAACTTCGATTAAAAAATTATTCCGAAGATATCATTTTAAAAACCGCAGAACAAGCTCGGGAAATTACGGCACATTTTCAAACGCGGTTGATTATAAACGACCATTATAAAATTGCTAAAGTTATAAAAGCAGACGGTGTGCATTTGGGAAAAACCGATACCTGCCCCGCCGAAGCCCGTGAATATTTAGGTAAATGGTACTTAATTGGTGGAACGGCAAATACCCTTGAAGACTGCGAAAACCTAATCGCCAAAAACGTCGATTATGTTGGCTTGGGGCCGTATCGGTTTACTAAAACCAAAGCTAATTTGAGCCCTATTTTGGGCTTGGAAGGCTATCAAGCTATTCTCGACACCTTAAAAAGCAGTACGCCTATTATTGCCATTGGAGGAATAAATGAAGCCGACATTCCTGAGCTTTTAAAAACCGGTGTTCACGGTATTGCCATGTCTGGAGCCATTACACAAGATTTCAACAACATTTCAAATATTAACAAACTTTTGGGCGCATCGGCCACCCAAGAGCAACGCCATACTTTTTAATATGAACGATTTACTAAAAATAACAGATAAAACATTTCAATCGAGATTATTTACTGGCACTGGAAAATTCAGTTCCAACCAACTAATGACAGAAGCCATTCTCGCTTCGGAAAGTGAGTTGGTTACGGTGGCTCTAAAACGTGTTGACGCCAACAACAGTAAGGATAAAATGCTGAAAAGCATCATGCAGCCCCACGTCAATCTATTGCCCAATACCTCGGGCGTTCGAAATGCCAAAGAAGCGGTGTTTGCGGCGCAATTGGCCCGTGAGGCTTTGGATACCAACTGGGTAAAATTGGAAATCCATCCCGACCCCAAATATTTGTTGCCCGACCCCATTGAAACCTTAAAAGCAGCCGAAGAACTGGTAAAATTAGGCTTTGTGGTGATGCCCTACATTCATGCCGACCCCGTGTTGTGCAAACGTTTGGAAGAAGTGGGAGCACAGTGTGTTATGCCATTGGGCGCACCAATTGGCACCAACAAAGGATTGAAAACCCTAGACTTTTTAGAAATTATTATCGAGCAAAGCAACGTTCCCGTAATTGTGGATGCTGGTATTGGTAGCCCGTCGCACGCCGCCTTTGCCATGGAACTGGGTGCCGATGCCGTTTTGGTCAATACCGCCATTGCCGTTTCGCAAAACCCTACCAACATGGCGAAAGCCTTCAAAATGGCCGTTCAAGCAGGAAGAATGGCCTACAACGCCAAATTGGCTTCCGTAAAAACCCACGCCGAAGCCAGTAGCCCGTTAACCAGTTTTTTAAAATAACCATACCTCATTACGAAGGAGGTACGACTGAAGTAATCTCATAATTGAAGTTCCCAATTCAAAAAAGAATTTCGCATAAAATATGAAAACCAATATTCAAAATCCAATAAAAAGTAGTTTCACAAACATTCTCGATACCTACAATTGGGACGAAACCTTGTCTAGTATCAACTCCAAAACGGCACAAGATGTAGAGCATGCTTTAGCTAAAACCAAACGCGATTTAGAAGATTTTAAGGCCCTCGTTTCACCAGCAGCCAAACCCTATTTAGAGCGAATGGCCCAACTGAGCCAAAGTATTACCAAAAAGCGCTTTGGCAATACCATACAAATGTACGTACCTATGTATTTAAGCAACGAATGCCAAAACATTTGTACGTATTGCGGATTTAGTATGACGAATAAAATTCCGCGCCGCACTCTTACCGATGCCGAAATTTTAAAAGAAGTTGCCTTTTTAAAAAATAAAGGCTACGACCATATTTTGTTGGTTACCGGTGAAGCCAACAAAACGGTTGGAGTTCCTTACATTAAAAATTCGATTAAACTGATTAACGAACAGTTTTCTAATATTACTATTGAAGTCCAGCCATTGGACCAAAATGAATACGAAGAGCTGATTGAAGCCAACTTATATGCCGTTTTGGTGTATCAAGAAACCTACAACAGGGCAGAGTATAAAAAACATCACCCGAAAGGGAAAAAATCGAATTTTAACTACCGATTGGAAACTCCCGACAGATTGGGCAGGGCTGGTGTTCACAAAATAGGATTGGGCGCATTGTTTGGTTTGGAAGACTGGCGTGCCGATAGTTTTTTTACGGCTTTGCATTTAAAATACCTCCAAAAAAAATATTGGAAAACCAAGTATTCCATTTCGTTTCCGAGGTTGCGTCCTCATTCCGGTGGATTGGAACCTAAAGTAGAAATGACCGACAGCGATTTGGCACAAACCATCTGTGCCTTCCGGTTATTGGATGAAGATGTGGAACTTTCCATGAGTACCCGCGAGAGTGAAACCTTCAGAAATCATATTGTCCATTTGGGCATTACCTCCATGAGTGCCGAATCGAAAACCAACCCCGGTGGTTATGTGGTAAAACCACAATCGTTGGAGCAGTTTGAAATTTCAGACGAACGCCCCACGGAAACCATTGCAGAAATGCTTCAAAATAATGGTTTGGAACCCGTTTGGAAAGACTGGGAAAACACTTGGTAAACGATAAAACATATTCAATTATTACGTATCAACGTCCATTCAAAAAACACAACTATCTAAAATTTAAATATTTACGTTCAATTATCGTGAAATTTTTACTACCTTTAAGGGGCTAACTGTAAATTTCTTCACGCTATGAGTACGCCAAGAATTCCTACCAATTACCACCATACCATTCACCCCGATGCGCCTTTTGATGTGGACACCGAATTATCGGGTGGCATGGATGCCCGGCACTCCGGACAAATTGCAACGGCACTTTCCGGAAGTGTGCAAAACATTATCAGCGGCAACCTGAATACTACCAATACACTAAAACTTACCGGAGATGCAAAAGAACCCGTGGCAACCGACAATAAAATGGAAATTTTAAATCTGCCTCGGTTCACCTTGCAAGACATCAAAGATTTGATGAAACATCGCGTGCGTATACCGAATTACACCAACATTTGTTTTAAAATGATGGGCGTAGAATTTTTTAGTATCTGCACTAGCGGCGAAGGGCAAATTATTACCGAACCTTACGTACCTACATCGGCTGAACTTTGCGAAGACGATTGTTGCCAACCCGACACCCGACCCTTCCCGAAAAGGAGTGACATTCGAGAAACCGACACCAAAAAACAAACGCCATGATGACCAAAGTACCCAATGCTACAATTGAAAATATCGATTTTGGAGATGAAACCATTATTTTGAATGGTGCACCTACACGGTTGAGCGGTACGGTACAGTTGCGCAACACCAATAAAACCAACACCCGAATTCGGTACATAGGTCTAAAACCCACTACCAGCAAAAGTTTAAACAAACTAAGTGATATTTCACTTTATATAAACACCAAACTGCGTGCCGGCGAAACCAAATTACAGTCGCTCACGGTCAGCCTTCCTCCAGAAACACCACCGGGCACTTATCATCAATTCATTGAAATTAAGGGCAAAAAAAAACAAGTTCAGTTGGTGGTTCAGCCTAGTATCAACATCGCTGTGCAACCCAACGAATTTACGCTTCAGGCTACTGCTCCGGGCACAAAACACAGCGTTAGTTTTACCGTTTTAAACAGGGGCAACCTCGATTTTCAAATCCCCAATCCTAAACACGTGGCAGCTCTCGATATGGATATGCTGTGCCGCGCCTTTGGTTTTGGAGTAAGAGATAGAAAAGCCAATGGTTTTAACGCGACCATGGACCAAATTACGCAACACATCAAAGAACAATTGCCCAATTGGGCCAACGCCAAAATTGCCGAGGCCGGACAAATAATAAAACCCGGCAAGCAGATGCTTGTTACGTTTTCTTTTGTGATGCCGAAGGAAGCCCAAGCCGATAACGACTACGATTTGAACGTTCGGTTTTGGGACCAAGAATTATCGTTTGTTATTAAATCGCACCAAGAATCTAAAATCACCTAAGCCATGGAAAACAGAAAACTAAAATCGAACGTGTTTAGCGATGCCGTTATGGAAAATATCCAAACCCTTTCGGACATGTCAATACAATTTTACGGCACCATGTTAGAAAATATGATAGGCAACAACGCCCCTGTTAGTGAACAAATGGGGCAGTTGGGCAAAAGTGCTTTGAACCCTCTTAAAGCCATTATGAATAACGAGGATTGCTGTGCGCCAAAAGAAAAATGCCCGCCACACTGCATTGCTTCCATCGATAGAAAAGCTATGGCTGGAGAGCGCATTATGATTCCTTTTACGGTAAAAAACAACTGTAGCTCAGCCAAAACCTATCAAGTAGGCATTCGGGAATTGACCGACCAGGATGGCACGTTAGCACCTTCGCAACCCAAGTTGAACAAAAACAGTGTGTCGCTTCAACCGCATGATTCCGAGCGCGTATTATTAGTACTCGATTTAGCCAATTTTAGTAATGGCACATATTCCGCAGAAATTGTGCTCCGCGAAAAGGAATACAACCAAAATATTTGTTTGACCGTTAATGTGGCCGACCACCATGCCACAACGGCAACGCCGCATGAAGAGAAAAAATTCAAGTTGAAATGGCAAAGTTGGCAATCGCACTTTTACTGCGAACCCCAACAAAACCGCGACCGCCAAAACACTTAAAAAATGACCAAAACAACCGACAATCAGCCTTTGGAAACCTTGTTTAAGCAAACTTTGGAACTGAATAAAAAATACATGAACCAAAGTTTAAATCTACTGAACCAATGGAGCAAACAGCCCAACAAGTCGAGCAACCTGTTTGTTTTTAAGCCCGAACAGTACAACAAGGCGTTTAAGGCGTTTGCCCAATTGAATTTAGAATATTATAACCACGCCATGCAATTGGGTTTGGGGATGGTGGATTCATTTTTAAATGGTGAAAACAATGAAAATGAAATGGTAACTGAACCAGCTTTTGAACTGTCGGCCAATGCTGAAGCGGGTTCAAGCGTGACTTTGGAATTTGTTTTGGAAAACACCAAAACCGAAACTGCCGAATGCCAACTCACCAATTCCATTTTTATAAACAGCGCATCCGAAGAATTTCCTAGTATCAAAACTACATTCAGTCCGCAAAAATTCACCCAAAAGCCGGGTGAGTCCAGCACGGTAAAAATCACCTTGCGGATTCCAAAAAACACACCGCCCAATATGTATTTCAGCAATGCGTCGGTGGTAGGCTACGAGCCTTCATTTTTCAGAATCCACCTCAATGTGCAACCCCCACAAACCAAAACCACCAATGCCAAATCGAAAAAATAGCAAAAAAAACGCATCGGGTGCTGGCGAATCGAAAAAGGATAAAAACGAATCGTGGATAGACCCCGACCGCGTGGTGAACAAAGCGCAGAACATCGTTAATTCTGCCGTTAATATTTTAGAGGAAGAAATAGCCGCGGGTATTTTGGCTGCCAAAAACATTGAAAAAAAACTGATTGATGTTGACGAACTGAGGAGCAACCCCGATGCCTTGATGAACCGCATTAGGCGCGATTCGCACGAAGTACTCGATTTAGTGATTGATGGCTTTGCTTCCATTACCAGCCAAATGAACGAGGTTCTTGAAGCTTTGAAAAACGAAACGAATTCAACTTCAAAAAAAAATAAGTCCGCTTCAAAAAGTTCCTCAAAACCATCAAATGGCGATATTATTTTTCTGGAACCCGAACATCCTTTAAAAGCAGGGGAAACCACAACGCTTAATTTGAGTTTGTTCAATGATTCGGAAAACGAAACCACTACCATAGAACTCAGAAAATCGGATTTTTTAGGCAGTGGTTCACTAAAAATAGGACTTCGAGCCATTAAAATAGAGCCCAAAACGGTACAACTAAAACCCCAGGAAGAAAAGGACATTAACATTACCATAAATCTTCCAAAAAACAGTACCGTTGGGCATTACAACGCTTTTTTAACCGATATAAACAATCCAAAAATTAGGATTCTTTTGGTTTTGGAAATTGTGGATTGAAGTACTAAAATTTCAAAAAACACGCTACGATGGATGTTTCGGAAATGAAATCGAAATTAAAATTCTACGGTGCTGAAACCCTCCGTGGCATCCATGCGTTTGTACCCGAAAAAGAGCCCAAAAAATATTTGTACGATTTGGTTTTGGATTATCCCAACCGTGGCGGAAAAGGCTTCCGGCCGGGGTTGTGCATGGCCAGTTGTGGTGCACATGGCGGACCATTAAGTCAGGCTAAATTTAGCGCCGTTACCCTCGAAATGCTTCACAATGCCTTCCTAATCCACGACGATGTGGAAGACGAAAGCCTCTCGCGCCGCAACAAACCCACGATGCACACCACCCACAGCAGGGCCATAGCGATAAACGTAGGCGATATGATGAATGCCTTGAGCCTTTTTCCGCTTTGGCACAACAAAACCCTTTTGGGTGAAAAATTGGCGCAACGCATTTTTTTGGAAATCCATCATCTTATTACCGAATCGGCCGAAGGACAAGCCCTCGAATTGGGTTGGCGACAGGATAACCGCTGCGACCTTTCGGAAAGCGATTATCTGCGCATGATTCTTAAAAAAACCTGTTGGTACACTTGCATTCAGCCCATACGCATCGGTGCGCTTATTGGGAGCAAAGGCAACGTGAACCCCGATAATTTTAATCGATTGGGTTATTTTATGGGTGCTGCTTTTCAGATTCAGGACGATGTTCTCAATTTAGTGGGAGAAGAGAGTGCCTACGGAAAAGAAATAGGTGGCGATATTATTGAAGGCAAGCGCACATTGATGCTCATTCATCTGCTTTCAGAATGTTCAAAAAACGAAAAATCGTTGATACAAAACTATTTGGGCACACCCGTTTTGGAAAGAACCATGACCGATGCCAAACACATTTTGGAGCTGATGCATAAATACGAATCCATCATCCATGCCAAAAAAACAAGTCAATATTTGGCCGGCGCAGCTTTAAAAGAATTTTACACCCATTTTTCACATTTGAAGGATTCTGAAGATAAAGCCTTTCTGGAAACCATCATTTTGTACATGATAAACAGAGATTATTGAAGATGATTCATATTAGGCAAAACATAGCGGTAGATTGCGATGTGCTTATTGTTGGCGGCGGCCCTGCGGGGAGTTCGCTGGCTTATCATCTTTCAAAAGCGAACATAAAAACGGTGGTTATCGAAGCCGAACGTTTCCCAAGGGACAAGGTTTGCGGCGATGGTGTGAGTCCCATTGCGCTTAAGGAACTCCACGATATGGGCATTACCGAAACCGATACTTTTAAAAAGGCTAATACCATTGAAAAAGTGGGACTGTTTATGGAAAATGATCAAACCTTTATCGAATTGGAAAAGCCCGATGAATTGCCTTTTCATGCACGGATTATACCGAGAATTGAACTGGATTTTATGATTTACAATGCAGCAAAATCGGCCGGAGCGACTTTTATTGAAGGGGCTCGGGTTACGGATTTTAAGGTTACCAATCTGAAAGTAAGCACTACATACAAAGTTGGCGCTTCGGAACAGCAAATTACCTCAAAACTTATTGTTGGTGCCGATGGTAGCAGGTCGATAGTGGCAAGACAATTACGTGGCAACTCCCCCGACCCGGCTTATCAACTGCTGGGGCTTCGTTCGTATTATAAAAATGTAAATGGTCCAAGAAACCGTGTGGATGTGTATTTCAACAAAGAGAATTTCCCTGGGATTTATTGGCTTTTTCCGAAAGGGGAACACGATGCCAATGTGGGTATGGCGATGGTATTTAAAACGTGCCCGAAACAAGTTTCGGAGGTTCGAAAATGCTTTTCAAATTTTATTGACACCAACGCCGATTTAAAAAAACGACTGGGTAACGGTACGGCAACGGAAAAAGTTCAAGGTTGGCCCATAACATTTTATGACCCAAAAAATCCAGTGGTTTCAAACCGAGCTATGTTGGTGGGCGAGGCTGCAGGACTAATCAATCCACTTAGCGGTGATGGTATACAATATGCAGTTTTGAGTGCGCGGTGGGCTTCCGAAACCATAAAGGAATGTTCAAAAATCAACGATTTTAGTGTTGAAGCGTTAATACCTTATCAAAAAACCATCGAAAACGAATTGGAATACGATTTTTCACTTTCAAATTTGCTTGTTCAATTTGGAAAAAATAAAAGTTTGGAACCCATTTGGATGTCATTCTTAAAAATATTGATTGGCCGTTGTAAGGAAGACCAAAAATTTGCAGGCACCGTTGCTGGAATTTTTGAGGGTACCTACCCTTCCTACAAAGCTTTGGATGCCGAATTTATTTTGAAAATAATTATGCAAGCGGGCTATGATACCAATTCATACCTATTGAAAAATATAGAACATCCCTCTCAATTTTTAAAGGATGGTACGCAATTGGCTAAAACTACTACTGATATTTTAAAAGCCCTCGCCAAAGACCCCAAGGCCCATTTGGGTTGGCTGGCCAACGTAGCTGGAAAAACGTTTACTGTGGCTAAGCATACCGTGAAAAGATAATTCCTTCCACCAAATCGAAATTCTTATTAAAAAACGCTTTTTATATTTTGCTACCTTTGGCAATAAAATCAGCGCATTGAAATTCACCTACGGCAAAAAAGAAAAGCTAAAAAGCAAAAAACTAATAGACCAACTGTTTACCGAGGGTAAATCGGTATCGGCATTTCCCTTGCGATTGGTCTATTTGGGCACTACTTTTGATGATGATGTTATGGCTAAAACCGGTGTTTCGGTAAGTAAGCGAAACTTTAAAACTGCTGTGGCTAGAAATCGCATAAAACGTTTCCTTCGAGAAGCTTACAGACTAAATAAAGGCCAGTATTTTAACAATTTAACAACGCCTCACGCGTTTATGATTTTGTACATTGGCAAAGAAAAACCCTCTTTTGATCAAGTTGAAAAACGAATGAACCAGTTGTTTACTAAATTTTTAAACAAAATTTCGGAGGAAAGCCAGTAAAAAATCTGTTATGAAACTACTATCTTATGTTTTAGTGCTTTTGTTTCCTTTGATGTGCTCTAAAGGACCATCAAGCGAGAATACATCGGTGGTGCATACTGAATCTGAGGTAATGCACAGTGTTGAAGAAATGGCTACTGTTGATAATGATATGGCGGTTCCTTCTGAATCAACGGCTCAAAAAATCATTAAAACCTCATTTCTGCGGTTTGAAACACGAGATTTAGATAAAACCTACCTCGACATTAAAAATGTGGTTCAAGCGAACAAAGGTTTTATTCAAGATGATAATTCTAACAATGCGTTTAATAGAATTACCCGTCGGTTGGTTATAAGAATTCCCACTATAAACTTTCAGGATGCTTTAGATGCCGTTAGCCAAAACGTATCGTATTTTGATGAAAAACGTGTTTCTGCAAAAGATGTCACCGAAGAATTCATTGATTTGGAAGCCCGATTAAAGGCCAAAAAACAGTTGGAAAATCGCTATTTGGAATTATTGGACAAAGCTAAAAACGTCAAGGAAATTTTAGAAATAGAACGCGAACTTTCAACCATCAGAGAAGAAATTGAAGCCAAACAAGGCCGCTTGAATTACCTTCAAAACCAAGTATCGCTAAGCACTTTGGAAATTGAATTTTATAAACTCACTTCTGAAGCGCCGGTAGCCAAATCGTACGGCACCAAAATGTGGAATGCCATAAAATCCGGCTTCAACGGAATTTCCTTATTTTTCTTGGGAATTTTACATATTTGGCCGTTTATTATCATTCTCATCATCGGAATTTTCTTTTTAAGAAAATGGATAAATAAGAGTAAAAAATCATAATGGGCTTTTGGTAGGGAATAGTCAAAACATTTTGATAACTGCCAGAGCAACACCAACAAACACCTAAAAAATAAGTTGTTAAAAAATTCAAATAGATGAAACTCATATTAAAGAAAAGAATCATAATCCCTATTCTGGCTGGAGTTGTTTTTTTCAGCACTACCGCTTTTAAAAATGATTTTTTTGAAATCGCGAAACAGATTGAAATTTTCACCACGCTGTTTAAGGAACTCAACATGAATTATGTTGATGATACCAATCCGGCCGATTTAATGGACACTGCCATAAAAAGTATGTTGGAAGACCTGGATCCGTACACCAATTTTATGAACGAGCAGGATGTTGAAGCGGCAAGAATTAACAACACCGGCGATTATACGGGTATTGGGGCTAAAATTCAGACTTTAAAAGATAAATTGATTGTGGTTGAGCCTTACAAAGATTATCCTGCCGACAAAGCGGGCTTAAAGGCTGGAGACGAAATTATAAAGGTGGGCAACACCGTTGTGGCCAATTATAAAGAAAGTGCTGGCGATTTACTAAAAGGTACGTCAGGTTCTTCGGTTGAAGTGACTTTTAAACGCCAAGGCAAAACCCAAACGGCTACCATAAACCGCGCGGAAGTGGAGATTAAGGCCGTGCCGTATTTTTCAATGATTAATGATAAAACGGGCTATATTGTATTGAGCCGTTTTAGTCAAAAAGCCTTCGAGGAAACCAATTACGCCCTTCGCGATTTAAAGGCCCAAGGCGCCAAAAAAATGATTTTGGATTTACGCGGAAACCCCGGTGGATTAGTAAATGAAGCCATTAACATTGTTAATCTGTTTGTTCCGAAAGGGCAATTGGTGGTAACCACAAAATCGAAGGTTAAAAAGTACAACCGTACTTACCTCACCCAACGTGATCCCATTGATACCGAAATGCCTTTGGTTATTTTAATTGACGAAAAAAGCGCCTCGGCCAGCGAAATCGTCTCGGGTGCTTTACAAGATTTAGACCGTGCCGTAATCGTGGGCTCCCGCAGCTTTGGTAAAGGTTTGGTGCAACGCCCAAAAGAGCTGACTTATGGCACCCAAGTAAAAATTACCATTTCTAGATATTACACACCTTCGGGACGCTGTATTCAGGCTTTAGATTATTGGAATAGGAACGAAAAAGGCGAGGCCGTTAAAATCGACCAAAAAAATTATCACGAGTTTAAAACCAAAAACGGACGAAAGGTTTTTGATGGCGGCGGCGTGTATCCCGACGTGCCTATGGGTACTTACAAAACCTCGCCCATTACCACCGCTATTGTCAATAACAACTTGATTTTCGATTTTGCTACAAACTATTATTACAACCACAACATCGAAAATATAGATGGGTTCAATCTTAATAATCAGGATTTTTCGGAGTTTAAAAGTTTCCTAAAATCCAATAATTTTTCATTTGAAACCGATACCGAAAAAGCATTAAAAAAAGCATTCGAAACGGCTAAAAAAGAAGAATTGAACGACGATATCGAAAACAACTACAACGCTTTGATTTCAAATTTAGAGCAATCGAAAAAAAGTGTGATTGACGAAAACAAAGATTTTTTACTGAAACTGCTTACCGAAGAAATCGTAAAACGCTACGTGTACCGCGAAGGGCTTTACGAATATTACAAAACCCATAACCCCGAAATTAAAAAAGCCACAGATATTTTAGGTAACCTATCCACTTACAACGGGTATTTACGGCTATAGTGTTTTTGTTCAATCGTCCTAAAAAAAGCCCTGTTTATAGGCTTTTACGATGGTTTTCGATTAAAAATAGTATATTTATCCATCTATTCTAAATCCTACTATGCGTAAATTATTGGTATTGATATTATTGACTTTTAACGGTGTAATGGCCTTTTCGCAAAAAGATTTAACACACGAAGTTTATTTTGATACCGATAAATTCGTGGTACCTCCAACTGAAGAAAACCGATTGTTGTTATTCATTTCGAACATCTCGGATGTAGAAATTGAATCGATTGCTATTTTCGGTTTTTGCGATGACCGTGGCGCCGATACTTACAACTTAAAACTTTCGCAACAACGTGCTGACGCCATAAAAGCCATCTTTGCCAATAACGAGATTAGTGAAGACCTGATTTCTAACGTTGATGGTAAGGGTAAAATTCTTTTAAAAGTAGTTGAAGAAAAAGACCTTTTGAAAATTAGAGGGTTGAACCGAAAGGTTGAAATTATAGTGAAACCCAAACCACCAAAACCCGAAAAAGTAGAGGTGGCCGAAGTAACGCCTGAAAAAATCAAGGAAAAAACCGAAATAGATTTAATAAATGAAAGCGCTGTGGGCGATAAAATCATTTTTAAGAATATTTTGTTCAAAACGGGCTATGCCACAGTAACACCAGGTTCTAAAAAGACTTTAGAAAATATTGCCAAAGCTTTGGTAGAGCGCGACGATATTTATTTTACCGTTCAAGGGCATGTGTGCTGTACCCAATTTACGCGTGATGCCGTTGATAGAAAAACAAAAAAACGTAACCTATCGGAAGCACGGGCCAAGTATGTTTACGATTATTTTGCCAAAAAAGGCGTGGATAAAAAACGTATGCGGCATTTAGGCATGCGACGTAAGTTTCCTTTGGGAGGCGACCCAGAGTTTGATAGGCGCGTAGAAATTGTGATTACTTACGTTGGCAATGCTAATTAAAAGCCTATGCCCCATAAAATTGGTTTTATAGTTTGTTTTTGTTTGATAAGCTTTAAAAGTTTTTGTCAAAATACCGCTATTCCAGATCCTAATTTTGAGCAGGCATTGATTGATTTGGGTTACGACTCCCCTCCTATTAACGGACAAATTCCAACGGCAAATATTAGTATAATAACCGATTTGGACCTCGTTTCAAAAAACATTTTAGACCTCACCGGAATCGAAGATTTTATTGCTTTAACCAATCTCGATTGCTCCGATAATGCATTGACGCTTTTGGATGTTAGCCAAAACTCAAATATCACCGAATTATATTGTAGCGATAATTTGTTAACAGCCATTAATATTGAAAACACGCCTAATTTGCAACGGTTATGGTGTTTCAACAATCAGTTGACCAATCTTGATATTACCCAAAATAGTGAGCTGATTTCGTTACGCAGTGAAAACAACCTTTTAACTGATTTGGATGTTACAAACAATACAAAATTGAATGTTTTGGTCTGCGAAGGAAATCAAATTTCGACTCTAAATGTTTCAAACAATACGGGTTTAAGCCGATTGCAATGTGGCAACAATTTCATTGCAAATTTGAATATTGAAAACAATATAAACCTCACTTATTTAAGTTGCGACCAAAACCGAATTTCAAACTTAAACCTTCAAAATAATATACGATTGGGCGTTTTAATATGTTATGAAAATAGTATTTCGGTATTAGACCTTTCAAACAACACCAACCTCACCGATTTGAATTGCAGTAACAACCTGCTTTGCAATTTAAACCTAAAAAATAGTAATAACAGTAATATGAATTCGGTTTATTTCAGTGGAAATCAAGATTTGAACTGCGTGATTGTTGATAACCTAAATGACGACCGTACAGATTGGATGCCCGATACGTTCAACAATTATGCACAAAATATTAACGACTGTAACGGTTTTGTTCCTGTTGATGAGTTGGATGATGTTATTGGCACCGGTTACACCCTTCCAAATTTGGTTAACGGGAGTTATTTTACGGGCCAAAATGGTACTGGAACTACTTTAAATGCTGGCGATATTATTTCCACTTCACAAACCATTTATATTTATGACGAGACGGCTTGCTTCAGCAATGAATCCAGTTTTTTTGTTTTAATTACTGAAAATGAATACTACATCCCAAAATATTTTACCCCCAACGGCGATGGTTTTCACGATGTTTGGAAAGTGATTGACAACACCAATCTTATCAACAATATTACGATTTACGACCGCTACGGAAAATTATTGAAATTTTTGCCCTCGAACGCTAATGGTTGGGACGGCACTTACAACGGGAAATTACTGCCTACCGATAGCTATTGGTATGTTATTGTTTTAAATAATAGAAATGTTTTAAAAGGGCATTTTGCTTTGAAGCGGTAACTATAAGAAGATTTATTAAAAGATTGCCATACTTCGTCTGCGCTCAGTACAGGCTTTTTAGTTGCTCACTCCTTCGCAATGACGCTGTAAAATTAGAAAGTCCCTATCATGCCTATATGCGGAATATCATCTTCCAGATACTCCTCACCGAACTCCGAAAAACCTAAATCGCCATAAAATTTTCTTAAATAGCACTGCGCAGAAATTTGAATGACCGACGTTTCAAAATATTCTTTTATAGCCTTTATGGAAGCTTCCATAATTTTATTTCCATAATGGTGCTTTCTTTCATTTTTTACCACCAATACCCTACCAATACTGGCTTCCTTTAAATAATTACCAGGTTTAAAAATTCTGGTATAAGCAATTAATTCTTCATTTTTATAACCCAAAACATGCAGTGCCTTTTGGTCCTTTCCGTCTAAATCGAGGTAAATACAATGCTGTTCCAACACAAAAACCTGATTGCGGAGTTGCAGTAATTTATACAGTTCTTGTTTTGTGAGTTGTTCGAATGATTTTACTATGGTTGTTAACATGATATTTAAAATAGTTGGGGTTGGGTTATTTTTTAAAATCCCGATAGCTATCGGAACGTTTCTCTTTTCTAAATGACTACAATCTAAAGATATTAATTTAACTATTACATTTATGAGATTCCTACGTCGTACCTAATCGGAATGACGCTTCAATCTTGAACGATTACGCCTTTATCATCATTTTTATTGAACTCTGGCTGGATAGTAACATGGTTGATGTTAAATTGTATATGCAAAACGGATTCTATTTCCTCCAAAAGTGCATCGAATTCGGTAATGGCTAAATCTTCCCTTAAATCTAAATGCGCTTCCAAGTGCAGCTCGTTATCACTTAAATTCCAAATGTGCACGTGATGCAGCTTTTTTACCTTTGGAAGTTTATTAACCGTTTTCACCACATCTTCAATATTGATATGGGCCGGTGTAAAGAGCATAATCATTTTAGTGGAGGTTTTTAACAAATCGTAACCCACAAAAATTAAGTAAACGGCAATTAAAAACGTAAGGACACTATCCACCCAAAACAGTTGATAGTATTTCATTAAAAGTCCGCCAATAAGCACGGCAATACTGGCCAACATATCGGTTAACAAGTGCAAATAAGCACTACGCATATTAATGTTGTTATGGGCATCTTTTTTTAACAACAGTACGCTTAAACCGTTGGCAACAATCCCCAATAACGATAGCCAAATAACCAACCCCGACTTTATAGGCTCGGGATCTTGAAAACGTTTTACGGCTTCAATAATCAATAAAATCGCAATAATTATTAACGTGGAAGCATTTACAAAAGCGGCCAAAATTTCGGCCCGTTTATAACCAAAGGTTCTATCGAACGAGGCTTCCTTTTTAGATAATTTATTGGCCACATAGCTCACCACCAATGATAGTACATCGCTAAAATTATGCAAGGCATCACTTAAAAGTGCCAAACTTCCAGAAACCAATCCGCCAACCACTTGTGCGGTGGTTATTAAAATGTTTAAAAAAATGGAAATTAAAAGATTCCGACCTTTTAAATCGTTGTGCCCATGCACGTGGTTATGCGAGTGGCTGTGCCCCATTTAGCAAGAAACAGGAATTTTATCGATTCGGTTTTGGTGGCGGCCACCTTCAAAATCGGTGTTTAAAAACACATCGACCATTTCAATAGCTTGTTGAACCGCTGTAAAACGTGCCGGAATACACAAAATATTAGCATTGTTGTGGCTACGTATAAGATGAACAATTTCTTTGTTCCAGGCCAGTCCTGCTCTAATTTTTTGGTGTTTATTTGCCGTCATGGCCACACCGTTTGCACTGCCGCATATAAGGATGCCCAACTCTGCTTTTTGGTTTTCAACATCCTTGGCTACCGGATGTACAAAATCGGCATAATCCACACTATCATTAGCATCGGTACCGTGGTTAATAATGGTATATCCTTTAGCTTCAAGGTGTTTAACAACGGCTTGTTTATACTCGGTTCCGGCGTGGTCGTTCCCTATTGAAATTTTCATCTTTTTTGTATTATGGTAAATCTTATACAAAGGTAACAATTATTAACATTGTGGATGGAAGTATTCATTACTTGTTAATAAGTGTTGATAGTTTTGTAAAATTAAAATTGGGATTATTCAATTATTTTTTCAAACAAAAACCGGAAACTAAAATGCAAATTTTTAATCCGTTTTTTTTTGAGATGTTTTCAGACCAAAATAAGATCGATATAAACATCAATTTTAAAAAAGTTATGAGTTAAAAACGGTTAATTTGGGTTGTTAACAATTGTGGATTAAAATTTGAAATCAGTTAAAAATTAACCCTTTAAAATAATTCATCATGTTAATTACCTTTTAACAGAATGTAAATTTATTGTAATCAAAATAAAACTTAAAAAAGTTATACCAGATATTAACAAGCTATAATAACCATCATTTTATTTTTTAAATTTTTAAAAGAAATAGATATTATAATATATAATGTGGATAAGTTAAATTCACCTTAAGATAACATTGAAAAAATCGTATTAAATTTTAAAACCGTAGCTTTGCAAAGCAAATAGCTTAATCTTCGCCTTAATAAAGCTATTTTATAACATTTTTTCCTAGTATCTTAGGAAAATAAATAGATTACAACAATTAATGAGTAAAAAGAGAAAAAGGAAATCCGGTAAAAAAGGCATTTCCAACCTAACAAATACCATTCTAAGTATTTTAAAAAAAGATAGAAACCAATCTTACAACTATAAACAAATTGCGGCTAAATTAGGTGTTAACGATGCCAGTAGCCGTAACCAAATTATAAAAACCTTGGCCAAATTGGCCGCCAAACAGGAAATTGAGCAGGTTGATCGTGGCAAGTTTAAAGCCATTGTTACGGCCGAGTATCATGTGGGGATTTTGGATTTATCGTCCCGTGGCGCCGGTTACGTGATTTGCGATGATTTTGACGAAGATGTGTTTATAGCCTCAAACAATGTTAACAAAGCATTGCAAGGTGACGAAGTGGAATTTTACGTTTATAAGCGCCGTAAACGCGGAAAAATGGAAGGGGAAATTACCAATATCCTTAAGCGTGCTAAATCGGAATATGTTGGCGTTATTCAAATGCAGAAAAATAATAATTATGCTTTTGTTGTGGCCGATAGTACCAAAATGTACAAAGATATTTTTGTGCCCATCAATAAAACTTTAAAAGCTGAAGATGGCGATAAGGTTTTGGTAAAGTTGGAAGACTGGCCCGATAACGCCGATTCACCTTACGGAAAAGTGCTTAAAGTACTCGGAAAACCAGGTGAACACGGTACCGAAATTCATGCTATTTTGGCCGAATACGGATTGCCACATGATTTTCCCCACGATGTTGAGGAGTACGCCAATAATTTAGATACTTCGATTACCAAGGAAGAAATTGCCAAACGTCGCGATATGCGCCAGGATTTAACCTTCACCATCGATCCCAAGGATGCTAAGGATTTTGATGATGCCCTGTCGTTTAAAATTTTGGACAACGGACTCTACGAAATAGGAATCCACATCGCCGATGTATCGCATTACTTAAAAGAAGGCACAGTGTTGGATGACGAAGCGTACGAGCGCGCCACATCCATTTATTTGGTAGACCGTGTGGTTCCTATGCTTCCCGAAGTCTTATCGAATAATGCTTGTTCATTACGACCCAACGAAGAAAAATATACCTTTTCGGCAGTATTTCAACTGAATAATAAAGCTGAAATTAAAAACCAATGGTTTGGGCGAACCGTAACCTATAGCGATGCCCGTTTTGCTTACGAAGAAGCCCAAGCGATTATTGAAAACAATCCGGATGTCACGCTGAGCGGAGTCGAAGCGTCTCAAATAAAAACCGAAATCCCCCAAGACGTTTCACTCACCGAAAAAGCATATCAAACCCAACCCGAAATAGCACAAGCTATTTTGGTGCTTGACCGATTGGCTAAAATTATGCGTAAAAAACGTATGAGTACGGGCGCTATTTCGTTTGATAAAGTAGAAGTAAAATTTAATCTCGATGAGAACAACAATCCGCAAGGGGTATTCTTTAAAACCAGTAAAGATGCCAATAAGTTGATTGAGGAATTTATGCTGTTGGCCAATAAAAAAGTGGCCGAATTTATAGGAAAACAAAGTCCGAAAAAGACTTTCGTGTACCGAGTGCACGACGAGCCAGACGATAGTAAACTGGCGGCATTGCAAAATGTAGTGGGACGTTTTGGTTATAAACTCAATTTTAAGGACCGCAAAACCACATCGGCATCGCTTAATAATTTATTGAAGGAAGTGGTGGGCAAAAAGGAGCAAAATTTAGTCGATACTTTGACTATTCGCAGTATGAGCAAAGCTGAATATACCACGCACAATATTGGGCATTACGGTTTGGCGTTCGATTATTATAGCCATTTTACCTCACCCATTCGTCGTTATCCGGATGTGATGGCACACCGATTGTTACAGCATTATTTAGATGGCGGAAAAAGTGCCAACGAAGCCACTTACGAAGAAAAATGCCAACACTCCAGCAATATGGAAATGCTGGCCACCAAAGCCGAGCGAGATTCCATTAAATACATGCAAATTCGTTTTATGGAAGACCATAAAGACCAAGAGTTTGTGGGCGTAATTTCGGGGGTGACCGATTGGGGCATTTACGTGGAAATTATTGAAAACAAATGCGAGGGCATGGTAAGTGTGCGCGATATGAAAGACGACCATTACGGCTTCGACCAAGATCAATATGCCATGGTTGGGCGAAATACCAAAACCATGTACCAATTAGGAGACGAAGTGATTGTAAAAGTTAAAAACACCGATTTAGTTAAAAAACACCTCGATTTTAATTTAGTTGGAAAATCTGAGGATTAGGAAGTTAACGTATTAGTATATGAAAAGTAGGTAATTAGTTAACATCTACGCTTTCAAAATGTGATAAAGTTTGTAATGAGCTACAACCCTTGATTTACTAATATACAAGTAAACCTTAGTTTATACTACTTTATTTAAGACTGAAAATGAAAAGATTTGAGTAACATAATTAATACCATCGCAAGCAATTTCTAGATGCCATTTCAGTTAAGGCCTGATTTAAATTCGCTAACCATATTTTTTATAATGGCTTTTGTATCTCCTTCTTTAAGGCTTTCAAACGATACATATCCACGGTAATTACTAGATTGTATTATTTTAGCTATGCGTTGTAAATCTGCAGGGACTTTAGTGCTATCTTTTTGTTTTACGTGTTCTTTTACTAAAAAGTAATTAGCATAAGGAGCAAGGTTTTCTATTTCTTTATAAGGGTCGTTAGAAGGTAAACTTCCGCAATCTAAAATTAATCCAAACCAGTCTGAATTTACTCTTTTCAACATGTCAATAACTTCTTCACTGGTAAACAAAAATTCATCATGATTTTGCAGACCAACAACGACACCGTGAAGTTCACCATATTTGGCACAGGTTTTAAAGTTGTTCGCCATCCATTCCTTTACATCGTCTTTTGAATAGGTTTCGCTTTTATGTTTTCCCGTAAAAATTCTCATTATAGGTGATCCTATTTTAGATGATACCTCTAACCAGTTTTTGATAAGTTCAATGTCATTGTTTCTTTTTACAAGATTTGGAGTGGCAAAGTCATTTCTAACGCCAGTCCATGAAATATCAAGTCCTAACTCGAGTGCTTTTCTTTTTAAATCAAAAAGCTCTTTGTTTGAAGGTATTTCTGGATATGAATTGAAATAATACCCCGTTATATCTACTGCATCCAAACCAATATCTGCTGCAAAATCCATCATATCATAAAAAGTCATTTCGCCACTCCTAAGCTCTGAATTAAACGAATACGCATTGATGCTGTATTGCAGTCTTGATGTCGAATTTTTTTTTAATGGGTTGGTATGAGCCATTAGTTTGTTAGCTCCTAAAACTAAAGGTGCTAGCATTAAATTTTTCAAAATGTTTCTTCGAGTTATATTCATAGTATTCACTTTTATAGACAAGTGGAATTTTTGCTTTTATTTTATTAGAGTGCCATAATCTTTTCCCAAATACTTCTGTTTACAAAAATGCCTTCCTTTAAATTTTTTGCTCTGGTTTGTGCGCTTCTTTCACCTGGATAGTATATTGTATCTTCAGGATTTATTGGTTCTACGTTTTGAGTAAAATTAATAATTTCTTCTAAGAGTTTCTCCTGTAGTCCATTGTCATTAAAAACCTCAGGATAGATACAGATATAAACTTGGGAAATGGCTGTCTCAATTTCTTTTGAGCTTATTTTGTAGGTAGAGTCTCCTGCAGAAAGTATGGTAGCCAGCATATCCAACACCATAGAAAGGGCAGAACCTTTCCAATAACCAATGGGTAAACCACGCTCTTTTGATAAAATTTTATCGGGATCATTTGACAACTCATCCTTGTCATCCCAGCCACCATGATAAGGTAATTTTTCTCCTTTAAGTCTATAATCGTTAATCTTACCGAATGAAAACTGCGAAAGCGCCATATCCAATATAACATGTCCTTTTTTTCTTGGAATAGATACCACAAAGGGGTTATTACCGATTCTGCTGTCTTTTCCTCCCCAAGGTGGCATGTTTGGTTTAGTATTCGTAAAAAGTATTGAAATGCAATTGGCATTAGCAGCTTGTTTTCCATAAGTTCCGCCCCTCATCCAGTGATTCGTGTTGCGTAATGCTACCATGCCCATTCCATGTTGTTTTGCTAATTCAATGGCTCTGTTAGTACACTTAGTTGCATTTACAATTCCAGGGCCCAAATTTCCATCCCAACGTTCTATATTGCCAAAAGAAGCTGTTTTCTCTGCTTCAGCATCAATTTTAATTATTCCTTTTTTTACATATTCTATAAAAAGAGGCACTCTATTGACGCCATGAGAGCTTACACCGTCTAAAGTGCTTTCTGTAAATACATTAGCAAGTAATTTAGCATTCGTGTTGTTGAATTTGTACTTAAGAAAGAGTTCGTAAAGAACCTTTTGAATGTTTTCGGGTGTAATTTGCATGGACCTCTCTGTCTAATTTTAATTGTTTAAAACTTTAACGATGTGAGTCGTCTTAATAATTTAAATCAGTTGATAAGCGAAAGTTAGTTGAAACTTTTAACAAAGGCAAGTGCATAAAATAAAAAAAGCTACCAGAACATTGGAAGCTTTTGTTGAGGCGTCGAGCGGATTCGAACCGCTGTAGAAGGTTTTGCAGACCTCTGCCTAGCCACTCGGCCACGACGCCATTAAAACGGTGGTGCAAATGTAAAAAAAAATAACATTTCTTAAGTGTTAAAATTAATTTTTACGCTTTTCGGTCATTTTAATCGTTACGCGTTCCACGTCTCCACCTATGGGCGGATTCAGTTTACTTACCCAAACCGTGGCTTTGGTAACCAGTTTGTCTTCGTTAAAAATGCGGGTTAAAATACGTTTGGCTACGGTTTCCAAAAGGTGAGAGGCGATGCTCATTTCTTCCTTAATCACGCGGTTTAAAAACACATAATCAACCGTATCACTCAGTTTATCGTTATTGGCCGAAGTTTGTAAATTGGCTTCCACCTCCAAATCCACTCGGTAATCGCTACCAATTTTGGTTTCTTCCTTTAGGCAGCCGTGGTAGGCAAAAATGCGAATATTTTCAACTTTTATAATTCCCATGTTGGCGTATTAAAATCTCAATTATCGGGCAAAATTACCTAATTTTACACAGAACTTTTTGAACTAACCCGTTTAGTTTCTCTAATAGGATTAAAATTTATGTCTGAAGAAAGAAGATCGCTCAATTTTATCGAGCAAATTATAGAGGAAGATTTAGCTAATGGTTTACCGAAAAACGATTTACGTTTCCGTTTTCCGCCAGAACCCAACGGATATTTGCATATAGGTCATACCAAGGCCATCGGTATAAGTTTTGGTTTGGGTGAGCATTACAATGCACCTGTAAACTTACGTTTTGACGATACCAACCCTGCTAAAGAAGAACAGGAATATGTGGATGCCATTAAAAAAGATGTGGCTTGGTTGGGCTATAAATGGGACAAAGAATTATTTTCTTCCGATTATTTTCAGCAATTATACGATTGGGCACTGCAGCTCATCAAAGAAGGCAAAGCTTATGTCGATTCGCAAAGTAGCGAGGCCATGGCCGAACAAAAAGGTACGCCTACGCAACCAGGTGTGGATGGCCCTTACAGAAACAGAACGATTGAAGAAAACCTCGATTTGTTCGAACGCATGAAAAACGGCGAGTTTGATGAAGGCGAACACATTTTGCGCGCTAAAATTGATATGCAGCACCCCAATATGCTCATGCGCGACCCGATCATGTACCGCATCATGAAAAAAGCGCACCACCGTACCGGAAACGATTGGTGCATTTACCCGATGTACGACTGGACACATGGCGAGAGCGATTATATTGAACAGATTTCGCACAGTTTGTGTTCGTTGGAATTTAAGCCCCACAGAGAGCTTTACGATTGGTTTTTAGATCAAGTAGTCGACCCTAATAAATTAAGGCCTAAACAACGCGAATTCGCCCGTTTAAACCTCAGTTACACTATTATGAGCAAACGTAAACTGCTCAAATTGGTGGAGGAAAATATCGTTTCAGGTTGGGACGACCCGCGTATGCCTACCATTTCTGGGTTGCGCCGCCGTGGTTACACTCCCGTAGCTTTGCGTAAGTTTGTGGAAACCGTTGGTGTGGCGAAGCGCGATAACGTGATTGACGTATCGTTATTGGAATTTTGTATCCGTGAGGATCTAAACAAACGAGCTCCGCGTGTTATGGCGGTTTTAGACCCGGTAAAATTGGTGATTACCAATTATCCTAAAAATAAAGTAGAGTGGCTCGATGCCGAAAACAATCAGGAAGACGATAACGCCGGATTTAGAAAAGTACCGTTTTCACGTGAGCTTTACATTGAAAAGGACGATTTTAAGGAAGAAGCCGGTAACAAATTTTTCAGATTGAAATTGGGTGGCGAAGTTCGACTTAAAAATGCCTACATCATCAAGGCTGAAAGTGTGGTAAAAGATGAACATATTACTGAAATCCATTGTACCTATTCCGAGGATACTTCCAAAAAAGTGAAGGGCACCTTGCACTGGGTATCTATTCAGCATGCTGTAAAAGCGGAAGTAAGGGAATACGACCGATTGTTTATGGACGAAGCGCCCGATGCGCACCAGGACAAAGATTTTATGGAGTTTTTAAATCCGAATTCCCTAAAAATCATCGAAGCTTTTGTCGAACCAAGTTTAAAAGAAGCCAAAGTAGGCGATAGGTTCCAGTTTCAACGATTGGGCTACTTTAATGTGGATGACGATGCTTCCGAAGAAAAATTGGTATTCAACAAAACCGTTGGGTTGCGCGATTCGTGGGCTAAAGCAACCCGTGTTGAGCGTAGTCGAAACGAACCGAAGCCACAACAGCCAAAACAAAACAATAAACCTAATAATCAACAACCTAAGCGTAAGGCCATAAATGTGATTCAGCAATTGGGAAAAAAATATACCAATTACCCGGAAGATAAACAGGCTAAAGTAAAGGCTGATATTTTAGAGTTAGCCAAAGAGGTGAGCTACGACGAATTGGAGCCTTTGTTCAATACAGCGGTAAAAAAAGTGGGTACCCGTATTGCGGCGACTTTGGTGCTAGGCGTTTTGTTGGAAAACGGACAAGAAAGAAATGAGGAAATCAATGCCTTTTTAGAAAAGGCTTTGGAGGATAAAAATGAGTTGTTGGTGGCAGAGGCTAAACAAATAAATTAAAAATTATGGTCTGACGGAGAAAAAGAAGCGTCTAAACCTTGATTTTTAATTCTTAAAAACTTATTCATTTCGTTGTGTTTCATATTTATTGAATCGGCTATTTTATGATGGTTTTTAAGAGAATCAATCAAATAAAAATGATTAATATTCTCTTTATTGATATTCTCATAAAGTAAATAATTGGTTACCGATTCTATATTGTTTTTCAATGTAATTTCTTTATAAAAATTATAAAATAGAACTATTAAAACAAAGGAACAAACCACAGAAACTGTTGGTGCTAACACCTTTCTTGTTGTTATAAAGTTTTTTAAAAAGTTTGATTTATCTTTTGTTTTTTGCTTTTTAAAAGCATCACTTAAGTTTTTTTTTATGTTTTTGTTTAGTGATATATTTTTATACTCGTCATTGAAAGACTCAATGGAATTGATAAGTAAAGTACGTTTTATAATGTAATCTTCTTTGGATATTTTTGTTAAAACGAAAGCTTTTTCTTTAGGAGATAAATTAGAATATTCTTTTGCTAATAATAATTCTTCAAGCCTATTTTCCATCGTTGCAGTTTTTTAAAGCATTAAATTTATTTAGTTGTTTTGATAGTTTTTTAATTGTATAAAACAGTCGAGATTTTACGGTACCCTCAGAGCATCCCATAATTTCACTTATCATTTTAATTGATAAATTATCTTGATATCTCATTAAGAATGCAAGCCTATGGTTTTCGTCAATTTTAGCTAACTCATTTTGTAAATAGCGGTTAAAAATAGCAGTATCATATTTGTTTTCTACGTTCGAGTAGACGACAACATCTGGTTTTACTAAAATACCGTTTTTTACTAAATTTTGTTTTTCGTTTAATCGGTATTCGTTTTTACACATGTTATATGCGATAGTATAAAACCAAGTAGAAAACAACTTGGTTTTATCGAAATAATTAGCCTTTTCTATTAATTTAAGAAATAAATCTTGTAAAAAATCTTCGGCTTTATTGTGGTCCTGGTATAGTTTTTTAAAGAAAAAATAATAAAGTCTTTTGGAATATCTTCTATATATTTCGTTAAAAGCTTTTTCATTTCCTTTATTGATAAGTTCTATTAGATCTTCATCAGATTTATTCTTATAGAAATTTTTACTTATAAAATCCAATCTCAATTCGCTTTAATTAGATTCTTCAAAATTTGTGTTTGTTGGTTTTTCCAATTTTACTCTTCCGGTAGAGGTTTCATCATCACTTATAATTTCAAAATTAAAATTGTCTATTAAAGCATCGCCTGTACCATCGGTTAGTACGCCGTAGGAAATATTAGTTGCAGATTTTGGAACGTCGAGAATGATTTCATATTTTTTCCAAGGTGTAGAGCCTTTTATAGGCCTGTCTCCCATATTGTCAAAACTTAAGGATTGTCCTTTAATTGGGCCATCAACACGCATCCACATTCCTGTCCAACGTTTAACATCAATAGTTTTTATGTAGCCTGTTAATTTTACTTTTTTTCCTAAAAAATCAGTTGGTTGAAAACTTTGCATTATGGTGCCAAAACCATCTATTTTAGATTCTTTGGATTTTAAATATGCTACGTTACTATTTCTTTCCTTATCGTGGCTTATACCTATTTTATAACTTTCAGGTTTACTTCCTGCAATGTGCCAGTTTTTAACAGTTTGAGCTTTAATAGTATTTGGATAAAATACGCATGTTGCAAGAATAATTGTGCTTAAAATAAGGTTGAGTGTTGTTTTTTCCATCGGTGTAAATTTAATAGTTAATAAATATCTTTATTTTTAAATACACCTAAATGCGTAAAAGGTTCATATTATCATAAAGTTTTTTTACTTCGACTAGGTTTAACACAAGTAAGATTTGCCAAGTCTAGCTAAACAGAAAAGTTTTTTAGCTATCTTTAAGCATACTAACCAATTTTCTTAAACTATGGAATTCAATTTTTTAGCCATGATTGTGGCTGCGGTTTCGGCCTTGGTGGTCGGTTTTATTTGGTACAACCCAAAAACTTTCGGAACGGCTTGGATGAAAGCGGCCGACATGACCGAAGAAAAAATGAAAGGGGCCAACATGGCCAAAATCTTTGGTTTGGCACTGCTTTTTGCGTTTTTACTTTCTACGGCACTTCCCGGAATTGTAATCCACCAAATGGGAGCTTTTAGTTTGGTAGGGGGCGACCCAGCCAATGCATTACCGTCGTACGAAGTGTTTATGGCCGATTATTCCGATGCGTTCAGAACCTTTAAACATGGCGTATTCCATGGCGTGTTAACAGGTATTTTTATTGCTTTGCCTATATTGGGCACCAATGCGCTTTTCGAGCGTAAAAGCGCTAAATACATTTTTATAAATGCCGGATATTGGATTGTTACCCTGGGTTTAATGGGCGGCATTATTTGCGCATGGAAATAGATTTTTTGTAAACTTTTAACATATTTAAAGACTGAGAATTGTAATTTTCAGTCTTTTCTTTTTTGTATTGATACACTATAAAATTTACGCATCATTTAACGAACTTCCGCTGGGATGGGACGCTTTAGCAAAACACGATGTGTTGTTGCAATCGCATTATTTACAAGCCATGGAAGAAGCTACTCCAACAAACATCCAATGGTTTTACATTGGTGTTTTTAAAAATGAGGCTTTGGAAGGCATTGCCATTGCGCAGCGGGTGCAGTTGTATTTAAAGGATATGTTTCGCAACACGCAGGTATCGTGCATCAAAACGTTTTTTAAGGATGTGGTGTCGCGGGTTTTAAAAGGCAATATTTTGGTGGTGGGCAACTTAACGCATACGGGGCAGCACGGACTTTTTTATAATCCGAAAGCCCTCTTGAAAACTGAATTTTTTGAGGCTATTTTTTCAGCTTTGGATGATATTGCTAAAAGAATCAAGCGCAATCAAAATAAAAAAATAAGAGCGGTTGCCTTAAAGGATTTTTTTAAGGATGACGCCATTCACGAAGCTAAAGCTATTTTCGATTCCGAAAATTTGCACCAAGTGTATGTGCAACCCAATATGATACTTTCCGTAAGGCCAGAGTGGAAAACGTTTCAAGACTATTTGCAAAGCCTCAATAAAAAATACCGCGACCGCTATAAACGGGCCCGTAAAAAACGAAATTCCATAAAAACCGTTGAAATGGATTTGGATGCTATTGAAAAGCACACACCCGAACTGCATCGCTTTTACATGAACGTCTCCAACAATGCCAAGTTTAATACGTTTATACTTCCCGAAAATCATTTTTATAGTTTAAAACTTCAGCTAAAGGAAAACTTCAAGGTTTTTGGTTATTATTTAAAAGGCGAATTGGTTGGTTTTTTTACGCTCATTTTGAACAACCAAGATTTGGAAACCTATTTTTTGGGTTATGATAAAGCGCATCAATACCCCAACCAGCTGTATTTAAACATGCTTTACGACATGTTGGAATTCGCTATAAGCAACCAATTTAAAAAAGTGGTTTATGCCCGTACAGCCATGGAAATAAAAAGTTCGGTGGGGGCAAAAGCCAAGCCCATGGTGGTGTATTTAAAGCACACTAACAGCTTTTTAAACGGTATTTTTAGATTAATCTTTAAGTTGATGAACCCATCGGAAGATTGGGAGGTGCGCCACCCGTTTAAATAGATTTGTTTTAGTAACTTTCAAAAATGGGATTGGTAATGTCATTAACATCTAATTTTTGTCAGGTCGAGCGGAGTCGAGAAGCCTTTAAAAAAACATTTATAAAATTAGGTCTCGACTCCGCTCGAAGTGACATTGAGCTTTAAAATTGAACAGAAATAGAATACTTTTTACCTTTACCATTGTTAATTACAAAGTTTGTCAATGAGCCTAAGAAACCTCATACTCATCATCATAAACAGCTTGATTTTTATGGTGATACTCATGTTGTCCATCACCTTTTACAATCAGTTTTCAAAGGTATTGGACGATAGAATTCTGCTTCAGCTCAATTCCATAAAAACCTTAAAACAAATTCAGCTTGAAAATTTAATCCAAACGGAATGGAAAACTTTTTTGGCGGAACAAAGCAATGAATTTTCAATTGACAGCCTCGATATGGAGCTGCCTCAAAGCGTGCTGCGTACTTCTGGAATTTATGATTTTACGAGCTACAACAAAGAAGGTAAGACTTCAATAGGGTTGGTTTCGGTAAACGATAGCATGGTAAAGGCAAAAATTATCCCATACAACAAAATCAAGGAAATCCTATTGGAACGTGCTGGAATGGGGGAGAGCGGGGAGTCTTATTTAGTTGGGGCCGATTTTACCATGCGTTCGCCATCGCGGTTTATGCCAGAAAAGGCGCCTTCATCCATCAAAGCCAAAACCAAAGGGGTGGTTGATGCGCTTTCGGGAACTACCGGCAGAGGGGTGTTTCATGACTATCGCGGCATTGATGTGTACAGCGTTTACAGCCCCATATCCGTTTCTAACCTCAAGTGGGTTATCCTTTCGGAGATTGACACCAGCGAGGTAAAAGCCCCATTGGAACAACTTAAATTAAGGCTGTTGGGACTCATTTTAATCATCATGACAGCGGCTATCGTGCTATCGTTGTTTTTAACCAAAATTATTACCAACCCCATTTCGAACATGCGTAAAAGTTTGAAGGTAATGGCCGATGGCGACTACAACCAAACCGACGATTTTGTTATCAATTCCAACGAAATAAAGGACATGTTCGATGCTTTGGCGAACCTTAAAAAATCGTTACAGGGTGCGGTAAGTTTTTCCAATGAATTGGGAAAGATGAACTTAAATTCCAATTACGTTCCTAAAAGTCAGAATGATTTATTGGGAAAAAGTTTGATAAAAATGCGTGACAAACTGTTGGAGTTCCGAAATAAGGAAAACAAAAACAGGGTTAATACCAAACGCCTGATGGTAGATGGTTTGGAAAACGAACGCCGACGTCTCTCACGCGAACTGCACGACGGTATTGGTCCGTTGTTAACTTCGTTGAAATTTTATATTGAAAATCGTATTGAAAGCCCCACCCAAAAGGCTGAAATGAAAAAGATTCTCGATGGCACGATTTCAGAAATCCGACTGATGTCGAATGCCCTAATGCCTTCAACCATAGACGATTTTGGCGTTGGTGTGGCGCTCACCAATTTTGTGGATAACATCAAAAAAACTTCTGGCATTTCCATAGAGTTTGAAGACTTAACCAAGGAAAACGAGAGTAAAATCACGAAAAACCAAGCCATCAATATTTTTAGGATAGGACAGGAATTGATTAATAATACCTTAAAACATTCCAAAGCAAAAAATATCCGGATTACCCTTTCGGAATTTGACGATTTCATTTCCCTTTTTTATTTTGACGATGGCGAAGGCTTTAACATCAATACCGTAAAACTGGGTTCGGGCATTATTAACATGAAAGAACGGGTTGAGATCTGTAACGGTGAAATTAAAATAAAATCGAAACAGGGCAATACCACTTTCGAAATCGAATTACCTATTGAACATGAAGAAAATAAAACTAATCATAGCTGACGACCACGAGCTTTTTAGAAATGGCTTAAAAGAACTGTTGAAAAAGCACGACGATATCGACATTGTAAAATCCGTTGGAGACGGAAAAGAATTTATGGAAGCGTTGGAAATAAATAATGATATCGACATTGTTTTGCTCGACATTACCATGCCAAACATGGATGGTTTTGAGGTTTTAAGCCAAATAAAGAAACAAAACGCAAGAGTAAAACCTATTGTGATTTCGATGCATGACGATGGAAACTATATCGCCAAATGTGCTAAAGCGGGCGCCTATGGCTACATGCTTAAAAACACCGATGAAGACGAGTTAATTAAGGTAATCCGGATTGTTGATCAGGGCAAAAAATACTTCAGCCCCATGATTGCCGAAAAGATGGTCAATTTTATGTCTGAACAAAAAGTTAGCGAAAACATTCTGTCCAATAAAGAAAAGGAGGTGTTAGAGCTTATTTCAGAGGGCTTGACTACCAAAGATATTGCTGCGAAATTATTTGTAAGCACGCGAACAATTGAAACCCACCGCGCCAATATTTTGAGAAAGCTTGAAGTAAAAAATACCGCCGAATTGATAAAAAAAGCCGCACAGATTAATTTGATTTAAAACCATAATATTCAAAAGTTGAACTCGGATTTCAACAAAAATTAACAGTTGTCACCTTGAGCGCAGTCGAAAGGTCTTTAGAGACTAGGATTACGATTGGGTTTCGACTTCGCTCAACCTGACACACTGGGTTTGTTTGATATTAAAACGTAATTTAAACCCTGCCATTAACGTTTTATCCGTATAAATACGGATACGGATTACGTGGTTTCAATTACCAGTAAAGGCTCTGTTTTACACTTATTTTTGTAGTATAATAAAAACTATAAAAAGATTATGAAAAATATAGCCATTATTTTAGCATTGGTATTTGCAGCATCAACTTCAGCTTTCGCTCAAAAAAGAAGCGATTTAACCGGGCCAGCTTACAAAAACTATAAGCACGGAAAGCAAAAAAGTGAACCTGTTACCATTTATTCAGTAGCAAAAGAAGAAAAATTAACAGGCCCAGCTTATAAGAACAAAAAGCACAATACAGATGCTTCTGATAAAACTTATACAGCGGTAGTATTTGGTTCTGATAAGTCTGATTTAAAAGGACCAGAATACAAAAATTACAAGCCTTGGAGAGACAATGAAGGTAACGATAATTCCAACTCTCTTATCGCTAAAAACGAAGAGTAATCTGGTTGATAAGGTGTAAATTAGTAGTTTTTTAAGACTTTTTCGTTTTCATTTTTGTAATTTACTGCTAACACAAAAAGCAAATTAAAATGGAAGCACAAAAAAAAGATATTTTAACCGAAATCTCAACGCTTACTAGAACCATTGAAGACGATTATCCCGAGCTTCAAAAATATTTGGATGAAAGCCGAGGTACGTTACCACAAGGCGAGGTAAGTGCCACTTTAAATCAGAAGGAATTAGAAGATTACCGAAACAGTTTAAAAAAACTGATAGAAGGATATAAAAAATAGCAAAAAAAAGCCCATTGGAAATATTTCTAATGGGCTTTTTAAGTTTTAAGAGGAATGGTTTGTTTATTCCTCTTTTTTCTTTTTGGCGTTTTTCATGGCCTCTCCAATTTGGTTACTAGCAGTAAAACTGGCCACCATATCGTTTAGCATGTTGCTGCCAGCCTGTGGCGCATTGGGCAATAAAATAAGGTTGCTATTGGTTTCTTCTCCTAAAGATTGCAAGGTGTCGTAATGCTGCGTTACAACAATTAATGCAGAAGCCTCTTGGCTGTTAATTCCAACGCGGTTCAACACTTCAACCGACTCTTCCAAACCTCGGGCAATCTCGCGACGTTGATCGGCAATACCCTGACCCTGCAAACGCTTACTTTCAGCTTCCGCTTTGGCTTTTTCAACAATTAATATACGTTGGGCGTCGCCTTCGAACTGTGCGGCTATTTTTTCGCGTTCTGAGGCATTAATACGGTTCATGGCAGCCTTTACCTGTGGATCGGGATCAATGTCGGTTACAAGCGTTTTAATGATGTCGAATCCATAATCGAGCATAGCATCGTTGAGTTCCGCTTTAACGGCAAGTGCGATGTCATCTTTTTTAACAAACACATCATCCAATTTCATTTTTGGTACTTCGGCACGCACCACATCAAATACGTAACTGGTAATTTGGTCGTGTGGATAATCCAATTTATAAAAGGCATCGTACACTTTTTGACTCAAAACACGGTATTGAACGGATACTTTCAAACGAACAAATACATCATCCAATGTTTTGGTTTCAACGATAACATCCAATTGTTGAATTTTTAAGCTTAATCGCCCAGCGACTTTGTCAATCAATGGAATTTTAAGTTGAAGCCCCGATTGGCGAATACTGTGGAATTTTCCAAATCGTTCGATAATAGCAGCGGTTTGCTGCTTCACGATAAAAAACGAGGCAAATAAAATAACCAGGCCAAGAATAATAAAGGGAAGATAAAAGAAGCTCATAATGTTTAGTTAAAAGGTTTAAGAAAATTAAGATACAAAAATATGCTATATTTGATCGCTTAGAGGCTTACAAATGAAACGAATCCGACTTTTCCTATTAGTAGCTGTGGCACTATGTTTTGTTACAAATAATTTTGCGCAAAGGGGCAATTACCCCATAACCAATGGTTTTAACATTACCGGCGGAATTGCTAAATTCAATATTCTTACCGATAATTTTGACACCAAAGAATCTAATGGATTTGTAGGCGGCTTTATGGCGAATGTGGATATTCCGTTACGTTGGTACAATATGAGTTACGGTTTGCAATTTTCGGAAAGTCATGTGGAGATTGCGGGACGCCCCACCATGATAAGCACCGAAAATGAATTTATCGATTATAAGTTGTTTGCTGTGCAAGTGGCGATGCTCATGCACGTAAAAGTGATTCCCAACCATTTTACCATTGATGTTGGCCCCATGATACAGTACAACAGTAAACTGGAGTTTGACGATAAAAACCAGGAAGGTTATTACATAAATAACTACGCCAACTTAACAGCCGAGGATATCACCAACATTTCGCAGTTTCATTTTAATGGTGCTGTTGGGGCTTCGGCAGGCATTAAAAATTTTAAGCTTAAAGCCCAATACATTTACGGGTTTACCAATATGTTAAAAAAACTGGAAAAACAGGATTTGGATACGAGTGGGGGAGATGCCCGTTTTAAAGGCAACCAAAGTATGCTGGTTTTTGGGGCTACGGTGTCGTTTTAGAACGTTTAATGTGATTGTGTAAAGGTTGTTGCGTGTGCAAGCAACTAGCTCATTAAAAATGGAATGAACCAGAGGAAAATCCGCAGGATTTTCCGAGTGGGCTAGAACCAAGCAATTTTTTTACATCGTATTGGCTACAGTTATTTTTTAATTTTATAATCAAATTTTTCAGTTAAAAATCTATTTGCTATTTCGTTAAAAATTATTGGATTGTTCTGAGGAGCTCCATGATTAAGACCTGGCATAATACAAAGTTGACCTTTAGGAAGATTATTATAAATTTCTACTGCATGTTCATTTTTTATAATATCTCTGTCACCGACAATTATCAATACTTGGGCTTTTATTTTTTTTAAATCAGAATGACTTATATTGGGTTGATATAATAACATTTCTGATAATTGTATATATGATTCCCAGTCACGGGAATTATCTCCTTTAGACCTCATTTTTCTTGCACTTATTAATCTTTCTTTAACTCCTTTGGGAGCCCAAGCATGGACAGCTGTAGTGTCTGGTCTCAAGTTTGGCGCCATTGCGACTATTTTCTTTATTTTAATGTTTCTATTGATACCCATTTTTAATCCTATTACGCCTCCATCACTCCAACCAAGTATATTTATGGAATCCAACTTCAAATAATTCACTAAGCTCTCCCAATCTTTTGCAATTTGATTAAAAGTAAGAGAGTCTGTTTTTAATTCCGATTTCCCTTGGCCTCTACTGTCAGCAACAATGATTCTGTATTTATTTTTGAAATAGTCAATTTGATATTCCATTGTTTTAATGTCTCCTTTGTTTCCATGTATTAAGAGTAATGGTTCACCCTTACCATATTCTTCATAATAAATTTTAGCTCCATTTAATTCTACATACTTTCCAACGGAATCATTATTTCCATAAGGTGTTTCAAATTTATTTTGGGCATTTGTAAAACTAAATTGAAAAACCAATAAAAGTAATATGGTTTGATGAATTATCGCATATTTCATTTTTTCTGTTTTAATTGTAGCTAATTTAAAGGATATACGTTTGTTTAAATACTGAAAAAAAGTTCTGTACAGATGACTTATATCCGTCTTTACTGAAATGAATTCAGCACAGGTAAACGAAGGTAGCTGAAATTATATACAACTTCAATTTTTATTAGAACTAAAAAGCCTTCCAAACAGACCATTAAATCTATTTTAAAAGTTTAAAATAAATATTTCGGAGTTGTTGAAATCTTTTATTCAATTAGATCAGAAATTTATAGCAACAATATTGTCTATCAGTTATTTAGAATAGCTGATGATATTAATTCAGGTAATAAACGAGTATTACACTATTTTCAGGTTTGTTCCTTTTTAAGCAGTTTTTTATAAAAAACTTTATTATCGGTTTCTACTGCAATAAAATAAACACCTTGATTTAAGTGGGAAATGTCAAATTCAATATTTTGTTTATGTAAATTATTTAACCTTGTTATGACCCTACCAAAGCTATCCAATAAATAAATTCCTTTGAGGAAAACTTTCTCAACTTTTAAATTGACTTTTGTTGATGCAGGGTTAGGAAATATAATAAAACTTTCCTTTCCTAAACCTTTAAAATCATTGGTTGATAAAGAGTTATATACCGCACTAGTAGAATCTGTATCTGTCACGACAGTTGAATCACATGTTGTAGAACCTAGTGAAGATACAATAACATCAATATTAATCGTGTAATTACCACTATTAGTTAATGGGATAAAAAAATCATTATCTTCTTGGTGATACGCTAAGGTACCTTCTTCTTTGAAACAAATTGAAAGATTTATTACATTATTTTCTATTGAAAAATTACTGCTTAATAAACTAAACCCTTCAGTCCAAAAGGTTTCAACATTTACATTTAAACCTCCGGTTATTTGTGAGGCAGAACTGCTAACTATATCTATTGCAAATGATGGTAGAGAAACTAACAATAGAATTAGAGAATGTATTATTTTTTTCATTTTTCAAAGGTTTCATTGTTACAATACAAAAATGATTGTATTATCTAGTTTATCCATTTACAATTTAGATGACTAAGTTTACTTTTTAAATTCTTAATAATGCTTTACAGCTGTTTTAATACTGAAATAAATTTTGCACAGGTTAACGAATGTAGTTGAAATTTTTTACAAATACAAGTAACCCTTTAATAAAGCAAATAAAAAAAGCCCTTAAAAAACAGACCAGTAAATCCATTTTAAGGGCTTTAATATTTTAAGTTAGTAGTACTTACAACACCTTTATAACGTTATCAATACGCTTAACCGTTTCATTTTTCCCAATCATAAACATAATATCGAACACATCCGGGCCTTGTAAAGCGCCTACTAAGGCCAAACGTAGCGGCATCATCACTTTGCCAAAACCAATGTCGTTGCTGGTAATCCAGCCTTTAATGTCTTTTTGCAAAGCGGTAACGGTAAAATCGTCAATATGTAGAATGATGTCTTTTACTTTTTTAAGAATTTCGGCTGTATCCTCTTTAAAAGCCTTTTTGGATGCTTTTTCGTCGTAGGTTGTTGGTGCCGTGAAAAAGAAGTGGCTCAAGTCCCAAAAATCATGAACAAAGGTGGCACGTTCTTTTATTAAACCAACGACTAATGCGATGTATTCCACATCGATGTCATTTCGACCAGCGGGAGAAATCTCATCCTGTTGAGACCCTTGGACTGCGCTCAGGGTGACATTCTCGTCCACAATTGGCTTAAACTGTTCAGCTAAAATAGCGTCACTTTGCTCTTGCATATAATGGTGGTTAAACCATTTGGTTTTATCGGGGTCGAAGCGAGCACCCGATTTGTTTACTTTCTTTAAATCGAAGGCGGCAATCAATTCATCCATCGAGAAAATTTCCTGTTCGGTACCGGGATTCCAACCTAAAAAGGCTAAAAAGTTAACCATGGCTTCAGGGAAATAACCGTCTTCTTTGTATCCTCTGGAAACTTCGTTGGTTTTGGGGTCGGTCCATTCCAACGGAAATACCGGAAAGCCCATTTTATCGCCATCGCGCTTGCTCAATTTTCCTTTTCCGGTGGGTTTTAAAATAAGCGGTAAATGTGCAAATTCGGGAGCTTCCCAACCAAAGGCTTGGTACAATTGATAATGCAAAGCCAATGAGGGCAACCATTCCTCACCACGAATTACGTGGGTAATTTCCATTAAATGGTCGTCTACAATATTTGCCAAATGGTAAGTAGGCATGCCGTCGCTTTTAAACAACACTTTATCGTCCAGAATATTGGTATCAATTTTAATATCTCCGCGGATGATGTCTTTTAGATGAAGCGTCTCATCTTGTGGACTCTTAAAACGAATCACGTAATCTTCACCGGCATCAAGTTTGGCTTGGGTTTCTTCCGCGCTAAGCGATAAGGAGTTTTTCAATTTTAATCGATTGTGCCAATTGTAAATAAAGGTTTTTCCTTTGGCTTCTTGGTCTTTTCTATGAAAATCCAATTCTTCAGCCGTGTCGAAAGCATAATAAGCGTTGCCTGATGCAATAAGCATATCGGCATATTTTTTATAAAGCGTTTTGCGTTCGCTTTGTCGGTATGGGCCATAGTTGCCGGTACTGGTACTATGTATGGCTTCGGTCGGCCCTTCGTCAAAAGGCATCCCGCACCAATTTAAGGCGTCGATAATGTACTGTTCTGCGCCTTCAACGTAACGGGTTTGGTCGGTATCTTCAATACGAAGCACAAAAGTTCCGTTGTGTTTTTTAGCAAATAGATAGTTGAAAAGTGCGGTACGAACACCGCCAATATGTAGTGGTCCGGTTGGGCTGGGTGCAAAACGCACACGAACGTTCTTGGTCATGTTTTTTAAGTTTGTGCAAAGATACAATCAAAATTCTTTAGACACGAATTTCTACTGGTATGGATACCGTTTTGTCCTTTTTTCAATTGGAAAGCCTTTCGTTTTTTATGAAATGGAACACGTGGGCTATTATCCCCTTGAGGGGATTATAGGGGTGTTTTAGTTAAATGGTTTTGTTGAGAATCAAGCTTTTCAATAAATAATTCGTAAAAATTAGTGCCATTCATGTCCAAAAAAAGACAACATGATAAAGACACGAATTTCACCGATTAGCACGAATCTTTTCATTCCAAAACCATAAAATAATTATGTGATGCATTTGTGAATATTCGTGCAATTTGTGTCTAAATATGCTGAGCATCTACATTAAATTAACATGATGTTAAGCGAACAATAGCACATAAAGTTGTAGTTTAGTACATTAGCGTGATTTTTTAAAATTTATGAGCCATTTTAAAACCATACAGAGCAAACTTGAAGCGTTTATTAGGCGATTTTATACCAACGAATTGCTTAAGGGCACTATTTTGTTTTTTACCATTGGGCTGTTGTATTTTTTGTTTACGCTGTTTATTGAGCACGTGTTATGGCTCAATACGACGGCGAGAACTGTATTGTTTTGGTTGTTTGTAGCGGTAGAGTTGGGGTTGCTGATCAAGTTTGTTTTTATTCCGTTGGCGAAGCTGTTCAAGCTTCAAAAAGGGATTGATTACGAAGCGGCTTCAAAAATTATTGGGAAACATTTTCCAGAGGTTAACGATAAATTATTGAACGTCCTTCAGCTTCATCAAAGCAACGAACAATCGGAATTATTGTTCGCCAGTATAGAACAGAAATCGATGGCATTGACGCCGGTACCTTTCAAATTGGCCGTAAATTTTAAACGCAATTTAGGGTATTTAAAATACGCCGCCATTCCCGTGGTTATTTTATTGCTGACGTTTGTTTCGGGGAATTTCAATTGGTTTAGCGATAGCTACCAACGCGTGGTGCATTACAAAACAGCTTACGAACCGCCAGCACCGTTCCAGTTTTTTGTGGTTAATGGCAACCTAAATGCCATTGAGCACAAAGATTTTAAATTGATTGTAAAAACGGCTGGCGAGGTAGTTCCGGAAACCGCCCAAATTAATTATAACAACGAAACCTATTTTTTGCAGCAGAAAGCACCGGGTGAGTTTGAATATGTGTTTTCGCAATTGGGCGAACCCGTTACGTTTCAACTTTCGGCCAATACGGTGACTTCAAAACCCTATACTGTAAATGTGGTGGAAACGCCGTCGTTATTGGATTTTAAAATGGTGCTTGACTATCCGAATTATACCAAAAAACAAGATGAAATACTGAACAGTACCGGTAATGCCGTTGTTCCCGAAGGCACTAAAATCACTTGGAAATTACAGACCAAATCGACCGATGAGGTGTTTCTGTTTTCAAAAGACACAGTGCTTTTTATTACTGAAAAATCAAACCAGTTTGAGATTTCAAAACAGGTGTTCAGTAATTTCGATTATTCCTTAAGTACGAGCAATCAACATTTAAAACATTACGAAAATTTAGGTTTTAATATTGATGTGGTTAAGGATCAATATCCTGAAATCAATGTGGAAATGAAACAGGACAGCTTGGATATGCAAACGCTTTATTTTAGAGGGCAGGTAAGTGACGATTATGGTTTTAGCAAACTACAACTCGTGTATTATCCCATCAATGACGAAAATAACAAACAGGAAGTCGTAATTCCGGTTTCCAACTCCAATATTTCCGAATTTATTTCAGCTTTCCCGAACGAAATCAATATTGAAGCTGGGGTAGCTTATGAGATGTATTTTCAGGTATTCGATAATGATGCCGTTAACCGATTTAAGAGTGCTAAGAGTGCATTGTTCACCTACAGGAAACGGACACAGGATGAGGAAGAGCAGCGACGGTTAAAGGAGCAGGGGGAAACCATTCAGGATTTGAATAAGTCTTTGGAAAAGTTTGATGAGCAGGAAAAGGAATTGAATGAGTTAACGCAAACGCAAAAGGAGAAATCAGATTTAAATTTTAACGATAAGAAAAAGTTAGAGTCGTTCTTTAAACGACAAAAGCAGCAGGACGAAATGATGAAACATTTCAACCAAAAATTAAAGGATAATTTGGAAGAGTTCCAAAAAGAAAACCCCAATGAGGATGAATTTAAGGAAGCACTCAAAGAACGTTTAAAAGAGAATGAAGAAAAGTTAAAAAAGGACGAAAGGTTACTAAAGGAAATTGAGAAGCTTCAGGATAAAATCAGTCAAGAGGAATTGATTAATAAATTGGATGATTTAGCGAAACAAAACAAAAACAAAAAGCGTAGTTTAGAACAGCTTTTGGAATTGACCAAGCGTTTTTATGTAGAAAAGAAGCTTGAAAAATTACGTGATGATTTGGAGAAATTATCAGATGAACAAGATGAGCAAATCAATAAACCAAAGGAAGAAAATACAAAGGAAAAGCAAGATGAATTAAATGAAAAGTTTGAGGAATACAAACAAGAAATGGATGCTTTGGAAAAGGAAAGCAATCAATTGAAAAAGCCAATTGATATTCCTCGTGACAAATTAGATGAGAAAGAAGTGGATGCTGAGCAACAAAAGGCGGCTGATGAATTAGATCAGATGGAGCAACAATCGCCTTCTGAAAATGAAGAAAATTCTGAACAAAACAAATCTAAAGAATCGTTGCAAAAAGCAAAGCAAAGTCAAAAAAAGGCAGCGCAAAAGATGAAGCAAATGAGCGAACAGATGAAGGGCGCCATGCAAGCTGGTGGTGGAGAACAGATGCAGGAGGACATGGAAACCCTTCGTCAGATTTTAGATAATTTGGTGTTGTTTTCGTTTGATCAGGAAGCACTAATGAATCAATTCAAAACTATAGAAAGCAGTCATAATAAATATGCTTCGTATTTGGTAAAACAAAACAATTTAAAAGAACATTTTGAGCATGTTGATGATAGTTTGTTTGCGCTTTCTCTGCGTCAGACTAAAATTTCCGAAAAGGTTAACAAAGAGATTACCGATGTGTATTACAACATTGATAAGGCTATGACTTTGCTTGCTGAAAATCAAATGTACCAAGGTATTTCTAATCAGCAATTCGCTGTGACTTCGGCTAATAATTTGGCAGATATTTTAAGTGATATTTTGGACAGTATGCAGGAAAGCTTGAGTATGTCGGCTGGTAAGGGAGGCCAAGGCGATATGCAGTTGCCCGATATTATTATGAGCCAAGAACAGCTGAATAAAATGATGCAGCAGGGCATGAAAAAGGGAGAACAGGGTAAGCCAAAAGAAGGCGAAGGAAAGCAACAAGGCCAGGGAGACAATGAAAGTGAAAAAGAAGGAGAAGAAGGTAGTAAAGGCAAAAATGGTGAGCAACAGGGAGAGGGTGGTAAACAAAGCGTTGAAGGTGAAGGAAGTAACGAAGACATGAATGGATTGCTTTATGAAATCTACCAACAGCAGCAACAATTGCGTAATGAGCTCGAAGAAAAAATTAAGAAAGAAGGATTGGGAGGTAATGGTGATGCTTTGGTTCGAAAAATGGAAAACATAGAATTGGAATTATTGAACAAAGGTTTTACGAATCAAACCCTTCAAAAAATGATGGATTTAAAACATCAGCTTTTAAAGATGCAGAATGCTACTCATCAACAAGGTGAGGAAGAAAGGCGAGAATCGGAATCAAACAAAAAACAATTTTCTGGCACTGTAAACAATCAAATTCCAACGGCAAAAGAATATTTTCAAACCACCGAAATATTAAACAAACAAGCTCTACCTTTGCAACCGGTTTATAAAGAAAAGGTTCAGAAATATTTCAAGCAGCAAAATGATTAATTTCAATTACGAAACGGACTTTAAATTAGATTCAGAACAAGCCATTTCAGATTGGGTTGTGAGTGCTATTTTAAACGAAAAATACAAACTTGAAGAAATCAATTATGTGTTTTGTGATGATGACTATTTGTATAAATTGAATATTGAATATCTTAACCATGATACCTTGACTGATATTATTAGTTTTGATTATTCGGTTGGGAAGACCATTGCAGGAGATATATTCATTTCTGTAGAACGGGTTAAGGATAATGCTAACGAGTTTAATGTGGCTTTTGAAGAGGAGTTAAAACGGGTTATTATTCACGGTGTGCTCCATTATTGTGGTTATAAAGATAAGACAGATTATGAGGCCAGATTGATGCGGGATAAGGAGAATTACTATCTGTCAAGGTTTAAAAAGAATTAAATTTTAGGCCGTATATTTGCAAACTTAAATTTGATTGTTCCACGTGGAACATCTCAAAATAAATTCAGGATTTATGTTTAACGAAGAGTATGATGTTGTTGTGGTTGGTGCTGGGCATGCGGGTAGTGAAGCTGCCGCTGCCGCCGCCAATATGGGAAGCAAAACCTTGTTAGTAACAATGAATTTACAGAACATTGCCCAGATGTCCTGTAACCCTGCTATGGGTGGTATTGCCAAGGGGCAAATTGTTCGTGAAATTGATGCTTTGGGTGGTTATAGCGGGATAGTTTCAGATACGTCTGCTATACAGTTTAAAATGCTCAATAAATCAAAAGGCCCGGCTATGTGGAGTCCGAGGGTGCAGAGTGATAGAATGCGTTTTGCTGAAGATTGGAGAATGCTTTTGGAGCAAACGCCGAATCTTGATTTTTATCAGGAAATGGTGTCTAGACTTTTAATTGAAAACGGAAAAGTGGTTGGTGTTAAAACTTCTTTGGGAATTGAGATTAAAGCGAAATCTGTGGTGTTGACTAACGGCACTTTTTTAAATGGACTGATTCATATTGGTGATAAAAACTTCGGCGGAGGAAGAGCAGGTGAAAAAGCCGCAACCGGAATAACGGAGCAATTGGTCGATTTAGGTTTTGATTCCGGTAGAATGAAAACTGGAACACCGCCACGTGTGGATGGTAGAAGTTTGGATTATTCAAAAATGACGGAACAACCGGGTGATGATAATCCAGAAAAATTCTCTTATTTGGATGTAACTAAACCGTTGGAAAAACAACGTTCTTGTTATATGACTTATACGAGCGAATTGGTTCATGATTTACTTCGTGAAGGTTTTGATAGGTCGCCTATGTTTAATGGTCGTATTAAAAGTTTGGGTCCTCGTTATTGTCCGTCAATTGAAGATAAAATTAATCGTTTTTCAGATAAGGATAGGCATCAATTGTTTATCGAGCCAGAAGGTTGGAATACGGTGGAGGTTTATGTAAATGGGTTTTCAACATCGCTTCCGGAAGATGTTCAGTTTAAAGCTTTGCGCTCTGTAAAAGGCTTTGAGAATGTCAAGTTTTTTAGACCAGGTTACGCTATAGAATACGATTATTTTCCACCAACACAGTTAAAGCACACTTTGGAAACTAAGTTGATTGATGGTTTGTATTTCGCTGGACAAATTAATGGAACAACAGGTTATGAAGAAGCAGCATCTCAAGGTTTGATGGCTGGAATCAATGCGAGTTTAAAAGTTCAGGAAAACGACGCTTTTACGCTAAAAAGGGACGAAGCTTATATTGGGGTTTTGATTGACGATTTGATTACAAAAGGTACGGAAGAACCATATAGAATGTTTACCTCGCGAGCAGAATATAGAACACTTTTAAGGCAAGATAATGCCGATTTAAGATTAACACCAAAAGGATATGAAATAGGATTGGCTTCAAAAAAGCGATTAAATCGAATGGAGGAGAAGCACGAATCGGCTGAAAAGTTTGTCGACTTTTTCCAAAATTTAAGCGTAAAGCCAGAAGAGATAAATCCGATTTTGGTTAGTAAAGATTCTGCTCCCGTTAAACAATCGGGTAAACTTTTTAAAATATTTGCACGACCCAATATCGAAATGGATGATGTTCGAAAAGTGGATGCTGTGGAAAGCTATATTCAGGAGAATAATTTGGATCGAGAGATTATTGAGCAGACTGAAATTCAAGTTAAATATTCTGGATATATCGCTAAGGAAAAAAATAATGCCGATAAGTTGAGTCGTTTGGAATATGTGAAAATTCCAGAGAATTTTGATTATTCACAAATCAAATCGATGAGCTTTGAAGCACGTGAAAAATTGAAAAAAATTCAACCCACAACGGTATCGCAAGCATCACGAATTAGTGGTGTGTCCCCTAATGATATTTCCGTTTTATTGGTTTATATGGGTCGATAAATTCCTGCGAAAGCAGGAATCTCTGTTTAACTATAAGGACTGAGTTTTTTAACGTTCCACGTGGAACGTTCTTTTTTTAGACAAAAATTAAATCATTTATACGAGATTGTTTTGAAGTAAAATTTCATTGCTTAATCTTTATTATCGAGAAAACATTCGTGAATTCGTGGCAATAAAAAACAACCAAAAACTTTATTTAAACTTAAAAGATCATTCCGTTTCTGGAGAAGATTTTCAATTGTTAGAAAATGAAAAATTCGGGTTTTTGGAAACATACCCAAAACCGTCCATTGAAAAATTACCAGAATATTACGAAAGTGAGGATTACATTTCACATACCGATTCCAAAAGAAATCTTTTTGAAAAAGCATATCATTTAGTCCGTTTCTTTTCTTTAAAAAGTAAATTGAATTTAATCAATCGGTTTTCCGAAGGCGAAAAAACGCTTTTGGATTTTGGTTGCGGAACGGGCGATTTTTTACAAACCGCACAAAAAAACAATTGGAAAGTTTTTGGAATTGAACCTAATGAACAGGCTAGGGGCATAGCCAATAAAAAAACAAATAATGCTGTTTTTGATGCCGGCCAATTTTTTAAATTTAAGGAACATAGTTTTGATGTGATTACCCTTTGGCATGTTTTGGAACATTTGCCAAATTTGGAAGAAGACTTATCAGTTTTTAAAAAATTATTGAAACCAAACGGAACTTTAATTATTGCCGTTCCCAATTATAAAAGTTACGATGCCAAACATTATAAAAACTTTTGGGCAGCTTACGATGTGCCGAGACATTTATGGCATTTTAATCGAGATTCAGTTTCAAAATTAATGAATAGCTTTTCTTTGCAAGTTATAAAAACCAAACCTATGTGGTTTGATGCTTTTTATGTGAGCTTGCTTTCAGAAAAATATAAAGCAGGAAAAATGAATCTTATATGCGCTTTCTGTATTGGTTTGTTTTCAAATTTGAAGGCACTTGCTACAAAAGAGGTTTCTTCTTTAATTTACGTGGCAAAAAACACTTAAAATTCGTTTAAAGCCTTCTGCTTTGTTGTTTTTGTTCTAAATAATCTATGGCCTCACTTTTTTATAAAACAGCCTTAAAACACGTTATTTAAGGTTTGTTTTTATAATTAATTTCTATTCAATATTTAGTATATATAAATTTTTGTTATTTTTAGTTTAGGGATAATTCAGCTTTACAATATGGTTTACTTTGCTACATTTGTGCTTAGCAAAAAAATATTTGCGTAAATAATAAATAAGTAGTCAAAAAATGAAAAACACAATTTATGTATTACTAGCGATGCTTGTTTTAGCATCTTGCCAAAAGCCAAACAAAATTGGTTTTATTGATAACGGAACAGTAATTAACGATTATCAAGAAAAAAAAGATATTGAAACTAAATATCAGGCTAAAGAAGAGAAATTCAGAAAAAGAGCGGATAGCATAGGGCAAGCTTTTCAGGCCGAAGTTCAAGAAACGCAAAAAGAAGCGCAACGTGCTTCTCAAAAAAAACAACAAGAGCTTATGGCCGGTTTGCAACAAAAGCAACAACAGTTGCAACAGCAAATGCAAATAGAGAACCAGCAATTAACTCAAGAGTTTCAAACGGAAATAGATTCTACTATCGTTAAGGTAAAAGAATTTGTTAAGGATTATGGAAAGAAAAATGGTTATACTTATATTTTAGGTACCAGTGAAGCCGCAGCTACTGTGCTTTATGGTGAAGAACAACACGATTTAACCCAAACCATTTTGGATGCCTTAAATGCTGGCTATAAAAAGGAGGAGTAATTAACACTTATTTTAATAACAAAAAACCCTGTTAAACTAATTTAGCAGGGTTTTTTTGTTGAAATAATTATGCTAAGAAAACTTATTTTTTAGGCCCAATGCAACCCTTCGTTTTTTTGTTTGTCAATAAAAGTGATAATCAAAAAAACGAACAGTATGAAATATACTTTATTAGGTTTAGGCCTATTATTCTCATCTTTAATATGTGCTCAAAATTACACAATAAGAGGCAAGGTTAAAGACGCCAAAAACGGCGAAACCCTCATGGGTGCCACAGTATTTTTAAAAGGAACAAGTAGTGGTGCTGTTGCTAATAATTACGGGTTTTATTCACTTACGGCAAGCCAAGGAAATTATACCTTAATTGTGTCCTACATGGGCTATCAGGACATTACTAAAGAGGTTAACCTTAGCAAAAATCTAGAACTTAATTTTGAATTACAAGAACTTTCTCAAACACTAGGGGAAGTTGTAATAACAGCAGAAGAACCAGAGCGTGTTAGTATAAAAAAACCACAAATGAGTGTGTCTAAGCTCAACGCTTCTACTATCAAGCAAATGCCAGCCGTACTTGGTGAGGTAGATGTTATTAAATCCATTCAAATGCTGCCTGGTGTTACCAATAATGGCGAAGGCGCTCCAGGATTTAATGTTAGAGGAGGAGCTGTGGACCAAAACTTAGTTTTATTGGACGAGGCTATTATTTACAATACCTCGCATTTCTTTGGGTTCTTTTCTGTGTTTAACAACGATGCTATTAAAGATGTTAAGCTCTACAAAGGTGACATTCCTGCTAATTTTGGAGGTAGGGTGTCTTCTGTTTTAGACGTACATCAAAAAGATGGTAACAGTAAGGAATTCGAATTGAATGGAGGTATAGGTTTGATTTCGAGTAGGTTAACAGCAGAGGCGCCATTATTTAAAGATAAAGGCTCCTTTTTAATTGCTGGTCGATCGTCTTACGCACATCTTTTAATGAAAAGTATAGAAGAGGTAAAAGATGATAAAATTTCTTTTTACGATCTTAACCTTAAAACAAATTACAACATAAATAAAAATAACAAAATTTATTTATCGGGTTACTTTGGACGAGACGTTTTCAATATTAATAACTTTTTAAAGAACAATTACGGAAATGTTTCAGGAAACTTACGCTGGAATCACATTTTTAATGATAAGTTGTTTTCTAATTTATCACTGATTTATAGCAAATATGATTACCAAATTATAATAGATTTTGTGAAATTAGATTGGGACGCCGATATCACAAATTACAATCTTAAATATGACTTTAAATACTACTTAAACAATAATTTAAAACTGGATTTTGGCTTTAGTAGTATCCTCTACAACCTTAATCCGGGTGAAGTAAAACCGACCTCAGCTTCTTCACCAATAAATTTTTTAAAGCTGGATGAAAAAAGAGCATTAGAAAGCGGCATTTATGTGAGTGCCGAACATAAAATCACCGATAAATTTACGGCGCAATACGGGCTTAGATTGAGTAGATTTAACCGTTTGGGCGGTGTAAATATCACGAATTATCAAGATAATAAACCTGTAGTTTACAATAGCGCTTTAGGTATTTATGAAACAGGTACAGCGATTGGGGAAACTGCTTTTAAAAAGAATGAAAGCATTAAAACCTTCAATAATTTAGAGCCTAGATTGGGGCTATCATATCAGTTAAACGAATCGTCATCGTTAAAGGCGAGTTATACAAGGTCGGCGCAATATCTACACTTGCTTTCAAATACAACTTCTGTGACTCCTCTAGATGTTTGGACTCCCAGTGGAGCGTTTATAGAGCCGCAGTTATCTAACCAATATGCCATAGGCTATTACAGGAACTTTAAGAATAAAAAGTATTCTCTGGAATTAGAAGCCTACTATAAGAATGTTGATAATAGAATCGATTATATAGATGGTTCAGATTTAATAGGGAATAACAATATAGAAACCGAGATACTAAATGGGGAATCTAGAGCCTACGGACTTGAATTTCTATTAAGAAAGAACAAAGGAAAACTAACCGGTTGGTTGGCCTATACCTTATCTAAATCTGAACAAAAAACTCCCGGCGGCATTGCCGGAGGACCTGGGATAAATAATGGTGACTGGTACAATACACCTTACGACAGAACACACGATGTGTCTCTAACAGGTATCTACAAACTAAATAACAAGTGGAGTTTTAGTGCCAATGCGGTTTTCCAAACGGGTAGACCTGTTACGTATCCTGATAGCCAATATGAATATGAAGGCCTATCAATAGCTAGTTTTAGCGACCGTAATGCGAGCCGTCTTCCTGCTTATCACAGGTTAGATTTATCAGCTACATACAAACCCAAAAAGAATTTAAACCGAAAACTTCAAGGGGAATGGGTGTTTGGTATCTATAATGTTTATAATCGAAGAAATGCCGCTTCAATTTCCTTCCTTCAAAATCAAGATACAGGTTTAAATGAGGCCACTAGATTATCCATTTTTGGAGCCATTCCGTCAATTACTTACAACTTTAAATTTTAAACAGATGAAAACCTATATAAAATCAATTGCACTTTTACTCTTAGTCATTACCACGGCTTGCGAAGATGTTATAGATGTTACCGTTCCAACGGCTTCACCAAGACTTGTTGTTCAAGCGTCTTTAGACTGGCAAAAAGGGACCGATGGAAGCAATCAAGAAATAAAATTAAGCACATCAACGCCTTATTTTGATACCAATAGAACAAGTCCTGTAAATACCGCCATAGTAACCGTTACCAATAAAGATAACGGCGTAGTTTATAATTTCACGAACCAGAATGATGGCATTTATACCATCAGTAATTTTGAACCTATTATAGGCCATACTTACGAACTAGAAATAGTGTACAATAACGAGCGCTACTCGGCAACTGAAACCTTTATTTCGGTTTCACCCATAAACCGTGTGGAACAATCTGTTGAAGGTGGTTTCGATGAAGAACTTTTAGATGTTTCCATCTTCTGGAATGACCCAGCAGATATAGAGAACTACTATCTTATAAAATTTATTGAAGCAGGTGATGTGATTCCTATTTATGAAGATTATCCCGATGAATTTGTAGATGGCAATGAGCTGGATACCTTTTTTGAAAAGGAGGATGACGACGACGACGATTCTTCTGCGGAATTTAACCCCGGCGATGTTGTAGAAATTAGCCTTTACGGGATTTCAAAACAGTACGATAATTATATAAGTCTACTCATTGAGCAGTATGATAGTGCCGGCGACCCGTTTAGTACGATTCCAGGGCAATTAAGGGGCAATTGTATCAATACAGACAACCCTGATAACTATGCTTTTGGTTACTTCAGGCTATCGGAATATGATACCGTAACCTATACCTTTCAATAATTGGCTCAATTTCGGTTCAAAACAAGAATCAAGATGAATTCATTAAATAAAAACAATATGAAAACAGTACACATTATTTATATGGTTTTTGCTTTCACAATCTTGCTTAGCTCGTGTTCTGCGGAAGGCATTAAAGCATCGAATACCATAATTACAGAAGAACGTACCTTAACGAACTTTAGCGAAGTACAAATATCCAATGATATTGAAGTTGTAATTAAAAAAGGTACAGAGCATTCGGTTAAAATAACAACTAGCGATAATATTATAGAACAAGTACGCACCAGGGTGGAAAACGGTAGGTTAATCGCAAGCCTTTCTGGCAACATAAGAAGATTAAACGAGCTTAAGTTAGACATTGTGATGCCCAACCTTACGAGTTTAGAACTATCGGCAGATAGTTATGGCACCTGTTCAGGTTTTGAGAACTTAGAAACATTACAGGTAAAGGTATCCAGTGATGCATTCATAAGGTTAATGGGGTCTGCAAATAGCGTTAATATTAATGCCAGTAGCGACGCAAAAATAGAAGGTTTTAATTTTATCGCTGATATCTGTAATGTGAATTGTTCATCAGATGCATCGGTGGCAATTCATTGCGTTGAACAATTACAAGGCAATGTATCGAGCGATGCAGTGGTGTTTTATAAAGGCAATCCCACAGTTAATGTTTCCACAAGTAGCGATGGGGCAGTAATTAACACGAATTAAACGTTCTTGTTTTATAATAATTGTAACTTTCATGCAACCCTTTTAATTTTCTATTGTCTATAAAAATAGAAACATAAAGCATAACCGATTTCACAATATATTGTAGTGACTAACCAAGTAGTATTCACACATAAAGATTTTGTCGAAAAAAGCAAATTAGGTGACCGACAAGCGCAATACAAACTGTATTCACTTTACGTGAATGGTATGTTTAATGTGTGTATTAGAATGGTGAAATCTAAAGAGGATGCCGAAGATATTTTGCAAGATAGTTTTATAGAGGCTTTTAAAAATCTAAATAGTTTTCGTTACGAGAGCACTTTTGGGTCTTGGCTAAAGCGTATAGTTATTAATAAGAGTATTAATCATTTAAAGTTAAAGCGCATTCCCTTGGTTGCTGTAGAGGATTTTCAGAATAATACCCCAGAGCCAGAGGAGGATACAGACATTACAGAAGAACATCTTAACGTAGATGCGATTATCGCAGCCATAAAACAACTGCCTGCAGGGTATCAGACCATTATCAATTTATATTTAATTGAAGGTTACGATCACGTTGAGATTGGAGAAATTTTAGGAATTAGTAGTTCTACTTCAAAATCTCAATATCATAGAGCAAAAAAGAAATTAATAGCATTGATGAATTGATTGCATGGATAAATTAAAAAAATATACACAGGAGAACAACACTCAGTTTGATACACATCATTTAGATGAAGTGGACAAACTAAGGTTGTGGGGAGATATTGTAACAGAATTGCCAGAAACACCCTTAAAGGTGATTCCGTTGTGGAGAAGATCAGCTTTTAAAATAGCGGCCAGTATTGTTGTCTTACTTGGATTTTCCTTGTTCTTTCTACAATTAGACAACACACAAGACGATACACAAATTGTTAATCAAGAGCTAAACGAAATAGATGGCCATTATCAACTTTTGGTAAATAATCAAGTAGCATTAATAAAGCAGAGCTTACATATCTCTAAAGCAGATCAAGACGATTTTCTATCGCTAATAGACGATTTAGACGAAGAATATAAAACATTAAAAGGTGAACTTAAATTAGGCATCAATAACGAAAAAATTATAGAAGCCATAATTAACAATTACAGAAAAAAAATAAAACTTATGGATGATTTGCTAGAGCGATCATATCCTATAAAAACAGATTTTGAAGATGAGGCATATACACTATAAACTATTATTTGTTACGATTACTGTGCTGTTTTCGAGTGTTGTTTTTGCACAGGACAAGCTTAGTAAAGACATTAAAAAGACATTTCCTCTTAAGAGTGAAGGCGCACTTTATTTAGAGAATAAATATGGTAATGTATTTATAAATGGTTGGGACAAAGCGTCGATTCAACTAGAAGTTTCGGCAGAAGTAAAAGGAAAGAATTTAGACAAGGCGAAGGACCTTTTAAAAAGAATAAACCCCACATTTATTAGCTCCAATTCGCAATTGGTGGTCAAAACCGAAATCGAGGAAAAAAATGCCTCGCTTTTCAATAAATATTTTAAGAAAATAGGGCCTTTGAATAGAGAAAAGACGAATAGCAATATTAACTATACTATATATCTTCCCAAAAACGCTGCCATAGAGATTATTAATAAGTATGGAGATGTTATTATCTCAGATTGGCACGGAAAATTAAATGCCAATATAGAACATGGAGATTTAAGAATAACCAATGATTTAGACGACTCCAAAATAGCCATAAAATATGGTAATCTAAGAGCCAATGTGCTTAAACATAGTCGTATTGATTCTAAGGATGCAACGGTATCTTTTGATGAATCTGAAGTTTTAAAACTACAATCTGATGGGTCTAAAATGACTATAGAAACTGTTGGAAATTTAGATATTAACTCTAACAAAGATGATATAGAAATTAATACTGTAGACCATATTCATGGGGCGTTAAAATATTCCCAAATGACTTTAAACCATGTTGGTTCTAAGGTAAATTTAAACCTAAATCTTGCAGAACTTAGATTAAAGAAACTCGATACAAAGGCACCAGTTATAAATCTAAATCAAAAGTCTTCAGAGGTTTATGTAAATATTTCTGAAACCAGTTTTAATTTTAGTGCAGAATTAGAGCAAGGTGTTTTAAGATTGCCTAAATCCATGCATAGCATAAACAGCAAGGTGATAGATGAAAAGAATAAGATTAGGCAAATTAGAGCAGCTTATGGAGCCAAAAACCAGGGTATTATTGACATAACTGGATACCAAGGCATAGTTATATTAAAGGAACTTTAATAAAAATCAATCAAAACATGAAAAAAGTAGTAGTGCTTCTACTGTTAATCACAGTTAATTCGTTAGTATTTGCACAGAAAGAACAAGACCAAGACTATGTGGAATTCGATGATAGAAAAAACGTTGTTCACGGGGTCTATTTGAGCTTTAATTTACATTACGGGAAATTAGATAATAGAGATACTGGGTTTGGAAACTTTAAGTTTGCCTATGTGGCTAACAGGAAAATGGAAGTAGGCTTTGGTGGTACCGTTTTCTTTAACGAAAGGACTAATGACAGACCAGACTTATTTAATGGCGATAAAATTGGAATGTTTGGCGCCTATGGCGGGCTACATTTAGAACCCATTTTGTTTGGTAAGCGCTTTGTTAGTGTTTCATTTCCGGTGTTAATAGGAGGTGGTGCGGTTGGCTTTTTTGGCAATAACTTTTCTAATAATTACGAAGACTTCGACGACGATTTTGAAACCGATGATTTTGATAAATTCTTCATCGTGGAGACAGGAATTAACATACTCTATAACTTTTCTAGATATACCCAGTTAGAAACTGGCTTAAGATATAGGTTTACCAGCGACTATGAACAGCCATATAAAACAGGAGATTTAAATGGGTTTTCTGTAGGTATAGGTTTAAAGGTCGGTATCTTTAATATGGGAAGGAAAAAAAAGGTAAAGGATAATTTTTAACTGGCTTTTTTATGAAGCAAACGCGTCAATTTAATGGATAAATCGGTTAAAATAATTTTAGAATTGCCGTTGCGTTCAATATGGTTAATGGCGTCCTGTAGTTCGTCACTAATTTCCATAATGTTGTTGCCATGAACAAAAGGCGCGAAGTTTTCGAGTTTAAATTTTTCGGTTTTGGGTTCTAAAAACACCAAATCGGTGGCGTTGTAATTTAGCAGAAGCGCTTGTCTGAAAAAGTCCAAACAAAAATTTAGGAACTGCTTTTGCGTTTCGCGGCCGGTTTTGGCAATATCTTCACTCCAAGAAATTAAATCGTGAATGGCCGCTTTGTTTCCCTTAGCTTTAAATGCACTACGGATCCAGAAAATAAACCAGGTTTCAAATTGAATATCTTCAGAATCTTGATACACCAAATCGCAAGCCTTGTTGTAATTGCCGTTAGATTGGTGTGCGATTTTAGTAGCCGTAGCCTCATCAAGGCTGTATTCCTTGATTAAAGCCTCTTTAATTACGTCTTCAGCCAATGGAGGAAAACGCAGTATTTGGCACCGCGAACGGATGGTGTTTATAATCTGTTCTTCGTCTTCGGCAATCAATAAAAAAATGGTTTTTTTGGGCGGTTCCTCAATCAATTTTAAAAGTTTGTTGGCACATTGAGTGTTCATTTTTTCGGCCATCCAAATCAGCATCACTTTGTATCCGCCTTCGTAAGATTTCAGCGCAAGCGATTTTACAATTTCACTGGCCTCTTCAACACTTATCAGTCCTTGTTTGTTATCCACACCGAGCAGTTTGTACCAATCGAACAGGTTTCCGTAGGGCTGCTGTTCCAAAAGTTGTCGCCATTCTTCCAAATAAAAACTGGAAACGGGCTTGCTTTTCACTTTGTCGCTGGTGGTTACCGGAAAGGCAAAATGCAAATCGGGGTGCGAAAAAGTTTTGAATTTTAGGTTACAGGCTTCGTTGCCCGTATTGTTTTCGCCGTTGGTGTTGGCGCACAAAATGTATTGCGCATAAGCTAGGGCCATGGGCAATGTACCTGTGCCTTCTTTTCCAACAAACAATTGGGCATGCGGAATACGTCCATTATCAACACTTTTGGTTAAGTGGTTTTTTATGTGGGTTTGGCCTAAAATGTTCTTAAAAAGCATAAGGCAAAAGTAAACGAATTTTCATAATTAAAGAACTTTGGAAATAGCCATTACAACCGAAATACCTTCCTTTTTAAAAAAACTTGCGCTTCTATATCGTTTTCGTTAAAAAACAGATTTTATATAGCTTTTTAATTACTTACATTTGTGAATCACAATACATAAAAAAGACAAATATTTTATACATGAAGACGCTTAACGATTTTAATTTTGAGAATAAAAAAGCACTGATCCGCGTAGATTTTAATGTGCCATTAAATGAGAAATTTGAAGTAACCGATGCTACCCGAATTGTGTCGGCAAAACCCACCATTATAAAGATTTTGGAAGATGGCGGAAGCTGTGTTTTAATGTCTCACTTAGGAAGACCTAAAGGCGTTCAGGACGAATTTTCGTTACGTCATATTGTTGGCGAAGTGGAAGATGTTTTAGGCGTCGAAGTAAAATTTGTTGATGCCTGTGTTGGTGAAAAAGCAGAAGCAGCCGTGGCTAATTTAGAACCAGGACAAATTTTGTTGCTGGAAAACTTGCGTTTCCATAGTGAAGAAACTGCTGGCGATAAAGATTTTGCCAAGCAACTTTCAAAATTGGGCGATATTTATGTAAACGATGCCTTTGGTACGGCGCACAGAGCGCATGCCTCAACCACTATCGTGGCACAGTTTTTTGAAGGGAAAAAATGCTTCGGAAGCCTTTTGGCACAAGAAATAGAGAGCATTAAAAAAGTTATGGAAACGGGCGAAAAACCGGTGTTGGCCATACTTGGTGGTGCAAAGGTGTCTTCAAAAATTACCATTATTGAAAATATTTTAGATAAAGTTGACCACCTTATTATTGGTGGCGGTATGGCCTTTACTTTTGTTAAAGCTCAAGGCGGAAAAATAGGAAACTCTATTTGTGAAGACGATAAAATGGGATTGGCCTTAGAAATTTTAAAGCACGCCGAGGAGAAAAATGTAAAAGTTTATATTCCTGTGGACACCGTTGCTGCCGATGATTTTAGTAATGATGCCAACACACAAATTGTTGATATTACAGCTATTCCAGATGGATGGGAAGGTGTTGACGCCGGGCCAAAATCGGTTGAAATATTCAATGATGCCGTAATGAAATCGAAAACCATTCTTTGGAACGGGCCTTTAGGCGTTTTTGAGATGGAAAATTTTGCAAAATCAACCATAGCCTTGGGTAATGCTATTGCGGCAGCGACCAAAAACGGAGCCTTTTCACTTGTTGGAGGGGGCGATTCTGTAGCGGCTGTAAAACAATTTGGTTTTGAAGACAAAGTAAGTTATGTAAGTACTGGTGGTGGTGCCATGTTGGAAAGTTTAGAAGGAAAAACACTTCCGGGAATCGCCGCTATTTTGGAATAAAAACATTTTCGTTTTTAATTTCACTGAAAAAACACGAATTTAGCCATATTATCGTTCAGTAAACAGAATGGATTATATGGCTTTTCGTTTTTTTATAACTTTCCTTTTTTTTAATGCATTAACCGCTGTTTCGCAGGTTAAAGATTCTGTTTCGTTAAAAGCCAACAAAACGATTGATACCGTTTTGGCGCAGACACAGCAATTTTTAAAGGATTCCATAATTGACGGGCAACCAAAAAATGTCAAAACTATTGAAGCGCAGGCCGATAGCTTGGATATCAAAAACTTAAAGGATAACGAGCTGGCTTTGGAATTGGACGAAAAATGGCTTGAAGAGCTGTACAGCAACGCCTTGTTCGACACCATTTACAAATCGGTAACGGAATTGACTTATGAAGAAGTTGATTACCCTGAGTTACCAACCGATACACTAAAAGCCAGATTAAAAGAACTCGATGCCCGAACACCTTTTAATGTCGAGTACAACCCGTCTTTAGAGAGTGTTATCAAATCGTATTTAAAACACAGACGGAAGCACCTTCAGAATTTAATCACTTTAAGTGCCTTTTATTTCCCGATGTTCGAGCGTGAATTGGATTTGTACGATATTCCGTTGGAAGTAAAATATTTAGCCATTGTAGAGTCGGCTTTAAAGCCACGGGCCAAATCTAGGGTAGGGGCCACGGGTTTATGGCAGTTTATGTTCACAACCGGAAAAATGTACGGCTTGGATGTAAGCAGTTATGTTGATGAGCGTAGCGACCCTATAAAATCGACCGAAGCAGCTGCAAAATATTTGGCTAAACTTTACGAGATTTTTGGTGATTGGGATTTGGCTCTGGCGGCATACAATTCAGGGCCGGGCAATGTCACGAAAGCGATTCGCCGGTCGGGTGGTTATAAGAATTACTGGAATATCCGTCATAATTTACCGCGCGAAACCGCAGGCTATTTACCAGCTTTTTTAGCTAATATGTACATTTTTGAATACGCCGAGCAGCACGGTTTTAAAAAGTACAAACCCGATTTGGCCTATTTTGAAACGGATACCGTTCGTGTAAAACAAATGATTACCCTCGACCAAGTTTCGGAAGTTACCGGAACACCCATTGAAGAACTTCAGTTTTTAAATCCGTCGTATAAATTGGATATCATTCCTTTTATAAAGGATGAAAATTACTCATTAAGATTACCGCGCGAGGTCATCGGGGCGTTTGTAACTAATGAAGATACCATTTATGCCTACGCAAAAGCGGAGTTTGATAAGCGCGAAAAACCCATGCCACAGCTTATTGAAGCCAACCAAAGTGTTAGGTATCGGGTTAAGTCTGGCGATTATTTGGGGAAAATTTCCCGAATGTACGGTGTTAGGGTAAGCGATATTAAACGTTGGAATGGCTTGCGAAGTAACAACTTAAGTATTGGGCAGCGGTTAACTATTTTTCCAAGAAGGCCCAATGTTTCTACGCCAGCACCACAAGTAGTTACTAAAAAACCAAAACCTATAACCGGAGAAGTAACCACTTATACGGTACAATCGGGAGACTCCCTTTGGAGCATTTCACAAAAATTTCCTGGAGTTTCTGTTCAAAATATTAAAGATTGGAACGGTATTAGTGGTACTAAATTAAAACCGGGAATGAAACTTAAAATATCCAAAGGCTAATTCCTTAAAAATTTAGATATAATGATGCGATATATTGTTTTTTCATTGGTATGCGTGCTGTTTTTTGTTTCGTGCAGAGACAAAAAAAAGTCTAAGACCGAACGTTTTATCCAAGATTCTTCGGGGGCTATCAACAACGTTTCCGTTGTTACCGAAAATGAAATATGGGACGGACGAGTGGGCGAAGCCATTCGGGCGGTATTGGCCAAACCAATTTATGGATTGCCGCAGGACGAGCCTATGTTTACCATTAGCCAGATTCCACCAGCCGTGTTTTCTGGGTTTGTTACCAAAAATAGAACGGTTTTAATGGTAAAGTTAAATACTGAAAAGGACATCGATTTTTCAGAAAATGTGTATGCCAAACCTCAAAAAGTGATAACCGTTTCGGGAAAAACAAGAGAAGATGTTATTGAGGTTTTGCAGGAAAACGAAGCTAAAATAATAGAAACCTTCCGCAATGCCGAAATTGCCGAAAGGCTGCGCCAAATGGCAAAATCGCCGCATAGCTTTGAAACCATTAAAGAAAAACTTAAGCTTACAGTAGGCTTTCCTTCAATTTATCGGGTCGCCAAATCGACCGATAATTTTTTCTGGATTAGAAAAGATATAACCACCGGTACAACCAATTTAATGATTTTTGAATTGCCTTATTCGGCCATTAAAAGAAATGATAGTTTGGTAAACCAAGTAATTAAAATAAGAGATTCGGTAGGTAAGTTGCATATTGAAGGCGGTGTTGAAGGTTCGTATTTGGCAACTGAAGAGGCTTACACGCCGTATTTGGCAGAAACTATTATTGATAATAAGCCCGCTTTGGAAACCAAAGGTATTTGGGAACTTAGAAATGCCTTTATGGGTGGGCCATTTATCAATTACGTTATTGAAGATAAAATTAACAAACGCTGGGTTGTTCTTGAAGGTTTTGTGTTTGCACCCTCGGTTGACAAACGAAATTATATGCTAGAAATGGAAGCTATAATAAAAACCGTTAAATTGGAATAAATAATAAAAATCAAAGCGAAAAAAAAGACCAGCTTAAAACAAATTAAGCTGGTCTTTTTTCTTCCGCACTAAAAAAAAGTGGCATTATTCTTTTTTTTCGCCGTTGGCTTCCTCTTCTTTGCTGGCATCCTTAAATTCTTTAATGCCACTGCCTAATCCGCGCATTAATTCTGGTATTTTTTTACCTCCAAAAAGCAATAAAACCACAACAACAATTAATGCGATTTGCCATGGGCCGATTGCTAAAGGTAGCATATGTAAGTTCATAATCTTTATTTTAACAGCAAAGTTAATAATTAAACTTAAATAAAAACGTTTTCAGCATAACTTTAGCATTTTCAAAGCAGATAAGAGACACAACGGTTTACTCGGTTTTAACAGATGGGTATTGAATAAATTCTATTATTTTTGTTTTTAACATGAAAGGGAAAAAAAAGGAACCAAAAAAAATTAAACGAAAACTGCTCGATAAATATCGGTTGGTTATTCTAAACGAAAACACCTTTGAGGAGCGTTTGTCGTTTAAATTAACACGACTCAATGTTTTTGTTATGGGGTCTTTATTGGCCATCTTTTTAATCTCGCTCACCTATTTAATCATCGCCTTTACACCGCTTCGCGAATATATTCCGGGATATTCCTCAACCGCGTTAAAAAAGAAGGCTACCGAACTTACATACAAAACCGACTCGTTGCAACAGGCGCTTGCCATGAACGAACGTTATTACGAATCCATTAAAAAAGTGTTGACGGGCGACATCAGCAGCGCCGATTTTAACAGAGATTCCATTGTTGCCGCTGTAAAATTGGAAGCCAGTGAAGTGGATTTAAAACCCATTGCTGAAGATTCCATTTTACGCGAAAAAGTAGATAAAGAAGACAAATACAATTTGTTTGAATCGGCCACTTCGGTGTCTAATTTTATATTGTTTCCGCCCGTAAGCGGCGAAATAAGCGAACCGTACAATGCCCAAGAAAAACATTATGCTGTTGATATTGTTGTGGCCAAAGGTATGCCCATAAAAGCCACTGCCGATGGTATTGTTATTTTTGCAGAATGGACAGCCAGTACAGGCTACGTGGTCATTTTAGAACATAGTTATGGTTTAATTTCAGTATACAAACACAATGCTTCCGTTACCAAAAACCAAGGCGATTTGGTTAAGGCTGGCGAGGTAATAGCTACCGCTGGAAATGAAGGAGAGTTGTCCACAGGGCCACATTTGCATTTTGAACTTTGGAACGATGGCTACCCCATTAACCCCACCAACTTTATAGATTTCAACTAAATGGCATCAGTAAAATCGTTTTTGGCTAAACCGTTTTCGAAATTGGTTTATAAGCGCATCAAAAAGTGGGCCTATAGCCCCGTTGAAACCCAAGAAGAGGTGTTTCAACATTTAATTTCGGAAGCTTCAAGTACCGTTTTTGGAAAAGAACACGATTTTGTGAGCATAAACAATCATGCCGATTTTGTAAAACGGGTCCCGGTGAGGGATTATGAAGGGTTGAAACATTATGTGGAAAGAGTAGTTGCGGGTGAAGAAAACATACTTTGGAAAGGGAAGCCCATTTATTTTGCTAAGACTTCGGGCACAACTTCGGGAGTTAAATACATTCCCATTACAAAAGAAAGTATGCCCAGTCATGTTGAAGCAGCACGAAATGCCATTTTAATGTACATTCACGAAACGGGGAACATTAGTTTTGTGGATGGCAAAATGATTTTTTTACAAGGAAGCCCCATTTTAAAAGAGCAAAATGGTATTCAATTAGGGAGGCTTTCGGGGATAGTGGCGCACTACGTTCCAAAATATCTTCAAAAAAACCGTTTGCCCTCATGGGAAACTAATTGCATCGAAGATTGGGAAACCAAAGTCGATGCCATAGTTGAGGAAACCTTGCCACAAAATATGACGGTAATTTCGGGAATTCCGTCGTGGGTACAAATGTATTTTGAAAAAATTCAGAAGAAAACGGGCAAAAAAGTGGGCGAGGTGTTTAAAAATTTCAACTTGTTCATTTTTGGAGGTGTTAATTACGAACCCTACCGAGCCAAGTTTGAAAATTTAATTGGCCGAAAAGTAGATAGTATTGAATTATACCCGGCGAGCGAAGGTTTTTTTGCATTTCAGGATCAACAGGATGAAAAAGGGATGTTGCTCCAACTTAATTCGGGAATTTTTTATGAGTTTATAAAAGCGGATGAATTTTTCAACGATAACCCCAAACGCATCACTATTAAAGATGTTGAAGTGGGCGTAAATTACGTAATGATTATTTCTACCAATGCTGGTTTGTGGGGCTACAATATTGGCGACACAGTTCAATTTACTTCAGTTAAACCTTATCGCGTTATCGTTTCAGGTCGAATAAAGCATTTTATTTCAGCCTTTGGCGAACATGTTATAGGGAAAGAGGTGGAGCAGGCCATGCAGGAGGCTACCGAAAATACCGAAATCAGGGTAACCGAATTTACTGTAGCGCCGCAAATTAACCCAGAAGCTGGCTTGCCTTACCACGAATGGTTTATTGAGTTTGAAAATGAACCAGAAAACCTTTCCGATTTGGCTAAAAAACTGGACGAGTCGCTTCAAAAACAAAATTCGTATTATTTCGATCTGATTGAAGGCAAGGTGCTTCAGCAATTAAAAATTACCAAAGTAAAAAAAGATGGTTTTCAGGAATATATGAAATCGGTTGGTAAATTAGGCGGCCAGAATAAAATACCGAGACTTTCAAACGACCGAAAAATTGTTGATGCTTTTTCAACGGTAAAATCGCACAATTAATAGTATATTTGCCGCGGATTTAATGACAATATGAGTAATAAAAAACATCATGCACGAACGCGAGCCCAAGAAAGCTCGAATGCCATTGAGCGCATGTATATTACCATGCGTCATTTGTTCAACCGTGGGTTTTACAAGCCTATGGGCATTTCGGGCGAAACTTTAAGGGAAGCGTTGCTAACTTTACGCCCCGAAATTTATGGGTCCATTGCCGAAGAAAAAGCCGAATTGGAAGGTTTGCTTTATGTAATCGATAGGCTTCCCATTGGGATAGAGCAGTGTACTTTTATCAATTTAACGAGTGATGAAGGTTACGGCAATTCGCATTTTAAGCCAATAATTCCTGAAAAACGACGCAGAAATTGCTACCGCATTGATAGCGAGCAAATGAATATTGAAATTACCCGAGGGCGATCGGATATTTACGACATTTTAACGCACTTGACCTTTATGTTTGTTGAGTCGCACAAAATCAGTTCGAAGGTCATTATAAATGATGAGGGGCACACTACCCGAGATTGGCAAAAACTGGAAAAAATTGTATTGGCAAACAATGAGCTCTCTCAAGAAGAGCGGGAGGTAGCCATTACTCATTTGGCCAGTATTCTGGGCAGGACCTTTAAAGAACTCACGAATATATATCACAAATTTGCTACGCCCAATCAACCAGAACGACTTTTACATATTATATATTGGTTGGGTAAACTGGCCATAGAAGAGCAAGTTCATTTCAACAAAAGAACCATTACGTTTAGTCCCATATTGCGGGAACGTATAGGCCACCATATTCATGGAGAAATTTGGGCCGATAACATCAAGGAAACCTTATTCAACAACAAGTTGTTAGAAAGGCCCCTCCACATAATAAGTGCGAATATGCACAGTGTTATGAATACGCTTTTTGCTCATCAAAGTTTAAAATCAAAGAGCAGCTCAAAAGGTATTTTTGGTCTCTATGAGGATTTAAGCAATAAAGACAACCAAGCTTTACGGAATAAAGTAACCAAAGAAGCGCTTAGCAAAGGGATGATTTACCTTAAAGACTCATCTGGGGCTAATATCGACGTTCAGATATTCGATACTTCAAAAATAGATTTAAGTAAACTGGATATCAAGGTTACGCCGGCGGTAATAGAAAAAGAAAAACCAGTTATTTTGGTGATGGATTATGCTTTTGGTGAGCAGGCCTATGAAACAATAGATGAATTATTGAAACCTTTTAGGTGGAAGGAAAAAGACATTCATTTGAATGTAGAATCGGTGTCCATTATGGGTAAAGCAGGTATTTTGGAAGGTGGTAAGGGTGATATAATGATACCCTCGGCACATATTTTTGAAGGCACGGCTGATAATTATCCTTTTGAAAACCAATTAAAAAAAGCAGATTTAGAAGGTCAGGGTGTCGATGTTTACGAAGGCGCTATGATAACCGTTTTAGGAACGTCGCTTCAGAATAAAGATATTTTAAAGTTTTTCTATAACTCCACTTGGAAAGTTATTGGCCTTGAAATGGAAGGAGCTCATTATCAAAAAGCTATTCAGGCAGCCTCCAAAGTTAGAGGGAGCATTAAGCCAGATGTTAAAGTAAGATATGCTTATTACGCCAGCGATAATCCGTTGGAAACCGGGGCTACTTTAGCCTCAGGAGGTTTAGGAACTTCGGGAGTAAAACCCACTTATTTAATTACCAGAACTATATTAGAACAAATATTAAATTAATAGATTGCAATTATGAGTAAAGATTTGCCACAGCAACAGCCAAATCAATCAGAAGAAGTTGATTTAGGCCAGTTATTTAAGTTAATTGGTAATGCTTTTGACCGGTTTTTTAAGTTTATAGGTAGTATTTTTACAAGTATCTATAAAGTGATTTTGGCTTTGTTGGTTCATATCTATAAAAGATTACCATGGTATGCCGGTGCAGTGGTATTGGGAGTGGTTGTAGGTTTTATAATTGATGTGAATTCAAAAAAAATGTATGGTGCCAATATGTTTATTGAAACTAACTTTAATTCTACAAGGCAGGTTTACGAAAACATCAAGCAATTCCATCAACTAGCTTATTTAGATAAAGATTCGTTAGAACTGGCTGATAAATTAAATATTTCTCCGGGGTTGGCTTCAAACTTAAAAGGGTTTTATGTAGAGCCTGACTTAGATGAAAATAACATTGCCGAAATGTATTCTCGATTTTATGAGCGCCTGGATTCTTTATCAAGGGCTGAGATGACTTATGATCGCTATAGGGAGTCTTTAACACCTCATAACTATAAAATACACAAGATTGGTGTAGCTTCTACCGACAAACATATCTATAAAAAAATAGAGAAGGCGTTTGTGAATCAAATTTCCGAAAATGAATATTTAAATGATTTACTAAAAACCAACCGAGAGATACTCGAAAAGAAAGACCAAACATTGCTTCAGCAGGTTCAGAAGACAGACTCACTAGCAAAAGAGTATTTAAGAATCAGAATTAATGAATCTCAAAAAGATGTAGCTCCTGGTTCTGGTACCAATCTCTATTTAGGAGATGCAGAATCGTCTGCAGGGAATTTAATCGTTGATGAATCTAGAATTGTACAGTTAAGGTTAAACTATGAGGGCCAAAGAAGGAAAATAGACAGCATTTTAGCGGTTCAAAAAAATGTCGTTAATGTGTTAGCAACTTTCCCTGAATCAGGATATGATATAAGAGAGTGGCACGATAAGAAGAAGTTCGTGTTGCCCATAGTATTATTCGGTATTACATTTTCGATTTTCTTGTTTTTAGGTTTAGGGAAATTCCTTAAGGAACAGAGTGGAATAATAAATAAGTAATCAGGTTTATGGTTATTTTAGTTACAGGCGGAGCAGGTTTTATTGGGGCAAATTTTATTCATTATTATTTGTCCACTAACTCATCAATCAGAATAGTCAATTTAGATAAGCTTACTTACGCTGGTAACCTTGGTAATTTAGAAGAAGTTAAAAACCATCCGAATTATTCATTTGTAAAAGGTGATATTTGTGACAGGAGATTAATTGAAGAGCTCTTCGACAAATATGATTTTAATGGAGTTATTCATTTTGCGGCAGAATCGCATGTAGATAACTCCATAAAAGACCCAAGTGCTTTTGTTAATACTAATGTTTTGGGCACTTTCAATTTACTTGATGTAGCTAAAAACCATTGGATGGAATCGCCCCAACAGGTAAAAGAAGGACATGTAAATTCACGGTTTTTACATATTTCAACCGACGAGGTTTATGGTACCTTAGGTTCAGAAGGTCTGTTTACCGAGCAAACCCCTTATGCACCTAATAGCCCTTATAGTGCCTCAAAAGCGTCGTCAGATTTTTTGGTTAGAAGTTATTACCATACCTACGGAATGAATGTGGTTACTACAAACTGTTCCAACAATTATGGTCCGAAACAACATGATGAAAAGTTGATTCCAACCATTATTCGAAAGGCCATAAATGACGAAGAGATCCCTATTTATGGCGATGGAAAAAATATTAGGGATTGGTTATACGTTGAAGATCATTTTAAAGGAATAGAGCTGGCGTTCAAAAAAGGAAAGGCTGGCGAAACGTATAATATCGGAGGAAATAACGAACGGAACAATCTATATATAGCGAATAGTATTTGTGAAATTCTCGATGATATTCGACCAAAAAATAAGCCCTATAAAGCGCAAATAACTTTTGTTAAAGATAGACCTGGGCATGATTTTAGATACGCTATCGATGCTTCAAAAATTGAAAATGATTTAGGTTGGCGTGCTAAGGAGAATTTTGAATCAGGTATTAAGAAAACCATTGAGTGGTACTTAAAAAAATACGATAAATAAATGAAAGGAATCATACTGGCAGGAGGATCTGGCACGCGTTTGTACCCACTAACAAAAGTGGTGAGTAAGCAGCTAATGCCTGTTTACGATAAGCCTATGATTTATTACCCGGTATCAACTTTGTTGTCGGCCGGTATTAATGAGATATTAATTATCACCACACCAAAAGATTTACCTAATTTTAAGGAATTACTTGGCGATGGGTCCAGTTATGGTTGCCTTTTCGAATACGCCGTACAGGAAGACCCCAATGGTTTGGCTGAAGCTTTTATTATTGGAGAAAAATTTATAGGGAAAGATAGTGTGGCGCTTATTTTGGGGGATAATATTTTTTACGGGTCTGGTTTAGATTTAGCCCTACAAAAAAATATCAACCCGAAGGGAGGAGTTATTTTTGCATACCATGTTCAGGATCCACAGCGTTATGGAGTAGTGGAATTCGATAAAGACAATAAGGCTGTGTCTATTGAAGAAAAACCCGAACAGCCAAAATCTAGCTATGCTGTTCCTGGTATATATTTTTATGATAATTCTGTTGTTGAAATAGCCAAAAATATTAAACCAAGCAAAAGGGGGGAGTTGGAAATAACCGATGTTAATAAAACCTACCTCAAACAAGGAAACCTTAACGTCCAAATATTGGACAAGGGGACCGCATGGCTAGATACCGGTACGTTTACATCACTTATGCAAGCCTCACAATTTGTAGAGGTTATTGAAGAACGCCAGGGACAAAAAATTGGTTGTATTGAAGAAGTGGCTTACTCGATGGGATACATCAGCAAAGTACAGCTTAGTGACTTGGCACAACCGTTACTAAAAAGTGGTTATGGAAAATACCTTCAACAATTAATCAAAGAACATGAAAGTTGAAGAAACATATTTAAAGGGGTGTTTTGTTGTGACCCCAAGGGTGTTTGAGGACGAAAGAGGGTACTTTTTTGAAACCTTCAATGAAAGCGTTTTTCAAAAGGAAACAGGTGTATCGGTTAATTTTGTTCAAGATAATCAGTCAAAATCGAATAAAGGGGTTTTAAGAGGGCTTCATTTTCAAACAGGAACCTTTGCCCAAGCCAAGTTGGTTAGGGTTATAAAAGGAAAGGTATTTGATGTTTGTGTCGATTTAAGAGATGGCTCGGCAACTTTCGGACAACATTTTTCAATCATTTTAGACGGGGAAAAACATCAACAGCTATTTGTTCCGCGAGGGTTTGCTCATGGTTTTGTGGTTTTGGAAGACGATACCATTTTTTCATATAAATGTGATAATTTTTATAATAAAGATTCAGAATCTGGAATTATCTTTAACGATGAGGTTTTGAATATTGATTGGGGTTTTCCTGAAGAACAGTTGATCATTTCAGAAAAAGATAAAGAACTTCAACCGTTCAATAAAGTATTAAGCTAAATGAATACTAAAGTTTTAGTTACGGGAGCTAATGGGCAATTAGGGCAGACCATTAAAGAATTATTCGCGGTTAACAGTTTAAGTATTGATTTTACTTTTGTTTCAAAAACCGAATTGGATATTTCAGAGTCTAATAAAGTATCTTCCTTTTTGGGAAAAAATGAATTTGATTACTGCGTAAATTGTGCTGCTTACACCAACGTGGAACAGGCCGAAAAAACGCCCGATGTTGCTTTTAAAATCAATGCGGAAGGAGTTAAAAACTTAGTTTTTGCGTGTAAAGAAAACAATGTTGTTCTAATACACATTTCGACGGATTATGTTTTTGATGGTGAAAAAACAACGCCTTATACTATTGATGACCCTACCAATCCCATAAATGAATACGGGAAATCAAAACTTTTGGGCGAGCAACATATTCAAAATATACTTATAGAATACTTTATTATAAGAACCTCGTGGTTGTACAGTAAAAAATATGGTAAAAACTTTTACAAAACCATATTGACCTTAGCCGAAGAAAAGAATGAGTTGTCTATAACTACAGATCAATTAGGCTGCCCAACCGATACGGAGAATCTAGCAAGGTTTGTTTTAAAATTAATATCTAAAAAATCGATTGCATACGGTATAAAGCATTTTACGGACGACGAGGCAATGACTTGGTACGATTTTGCTCAAAAAATACTGACGGAAAACGATTTAATTAACAAAGTCAACCTTGTTAAAACTAGCAATTATGTTACTTTTGCACAGCGGCCGAGGTATTCGGTAATAAAAACGGGAGGATAGTTTATATATCAACCAATCACAAACCCTATCATTATAACATCTCTTAAAACACCGCCAAGATATAAATTAGCATATAAATGATTAGGTCCTTAAAGTTTATAAAAAGTTTTATAGAATATTTTACATGTTGCTTATACGATATGTTGAAAGGCTTTTATTTTTCTAATATGGTCTTCAAAAGGAGTAAAGATAAAAGGGCATTAGGTTCTAATATTATGATTAATCTCCACCGAATAGAGAAAGGGCTCACTTTAAGGAACGTTAAGCCCTTATTTGGAAAATGGTTTTTTGGTAAATTATTTCAAGACTTAAAATCATTTGAGGAAATAAATGGTAGTGATTACCCTCAAAATATTGCAATATCTGCATTATCTGAGTATAAAAAATTTCATCTAGAGAAAAACATTTCAGAAGAAAAATACCCTTTAAACTTGATAGAGAAAGAAGACACACGGGCTTTATCAGGCACAAAAAAAGTTGAAGAATATAATAGTTCTATTAACAACAGTGAGAACCATTTTTTTAGTTTAGCTCGGTCTCGATCAAGTATTAGGAATTTTTCAGCAAAAGCTAATTTGGAAGATGTAAAAAAGGCTGTTGCGCTTGCAATAAAAACACCATCAGTTTGTAACAGACAACCTTGGAAAGTTCACTATTATCAAAATAAGCATGAGATAGAAAGTTTGCTTAAATACCAGAATGGGAATTTAGGTTTTAGGGATAATATACCAGGTTTGATAATAATTACAGGAAACTTGAAAGAAATGGAGTTCTCATATGAAAGACACCAGATTTTTACAGAAGGAGGCCTTTTTAGTATGACATTGATTTATGCTTTACATTCACAGGGTATAGGAACGTGTTGCCTAAATTGGTGCTCTAAACCATTAAATGATTGGAAGGCTCACAAAGCGGCAGGTATACCCCAAGACCAGGAAATCATCATGTACTTGGCCGTTGGCATGTATGAAAAAGATATTAAAACAACCATATCTCCTAAAAAGCCTTTAACTGATGTTTTACATGTTAATTGATATTGCTAAATAGAAGGTTTAGTGAATATTCTTTTTGTGTTTCTAAAATATGGTTAACCTTATTGAATTCAATAGGTTTAAGGGCACTTAAGGCAAATTCGTCCATTTCGGATTCTGATATGGCTCTATGCCTTAAATTGAAAGTATCTAAAATATTCTGCATTCGCGTTTTACCTCTCTTTTCATTATATATACAAATAAACTCTTTATTGAATAAAATTGAAAATGCCACACCGTGGAAAGAGTCTGTAATAACTAAATCAGCATTTTTTATGTTGGCTATCCATTCTGAAATCTCTGGGAATTTTTCCTTCTTTCTGTTAAACAGAATATTTGTTAGCGATATTCTACCAGAATTTTGTTTATAATTTAGAGTGATTTCTTTATCTAAAGAACGAGCTATACTTTTTACAAAAGCAACTTTTTTATCAGAAGCATCCAGTAAATATTGTGTTATAAAGCCAATAGGTCTTTCTACTTCATCTTTGAATGAATAAGCCTCTTTTGGCGATAACAGTACTGGATCCAAAACCATATGGGCGTTTGTTTCAAATAGTTCTTTGCATATGTTCACGCCAGATTTTTCTCTTACCGTAACTAGTGAAAAAGATTTTAAAAGGCTTTTAATAACATTTATGTCTTTTTGGTCGCCACTATAATAATCAAGACCGAAACTAGCCGCATAAGATATTTTTTTAGTTTGTTTTGGAGCAAAATCTAAAAAATAACTGTAGCCTAAACCTCTTGTATAATCTTTTCTCCACACTTGGTCGCTCCCCACAATTAGACAGTCAAAATTTTTAAAATCAACTGAATTTAAGTTGTTGCTAAAAATAGAGCTTTTCGGATATAGGTTTAATCTATTTTGCCTAAACAGGTTAAAGGTTTTTGCAAAAGGTTTTGTTATTGCTGTTTTTAGTCTGCCTTTAAGGCCTAGGTTGGGCGTTAAATTAATGATATAGGTATCATGTCCCTTTTCGGTTAAAACTGTTTGTAAAGAATATGCCTGTAATACAGCACCATAGTTGTTAGAATAGTGGTATGTTAAAATTCCAATCTTTTTTTTATCCATTTTTTTGTAAATGTTTTTTGATTTCTGAAAATTTCAGGGCTTCTAGGGTTATGGTATTTAAAAAGCTATATTCCTTTACAAAGTAATTACAAACAAAACCAGCAAAGAAATACGTTATTAAAGAGATGTAAGAGGCAGCTAGGATTCCATAATTAGATATCAAAATTAAATTAGATATTATGCTTATGGTCGCAGCTATTAAGTTTCTTAAATACGCTTTTTTTTGGAGGTCTTGGATAATGATTATATATCCTGTTGCTAAAAAAATAGACTCAAAGACGTTCTTCCAAATAAGGATCTTAAATGGGTAGATGGATTTAACGTACTCTTTCGTGAAGACCATTTCAATGATGTTTTCTGAGAAGATAAAGAAAATAATAGAGCAGACAACAGAACTCAATATAATTATTTCAAAAAATAATAGGCGGTTTTTTTTGTAGCTTGCTGTATCTATGGTTTTATTTAAAATTGGCCCACCAACCATAATAATAACCATTGTAGAGGTTAGCAGTGCACTGGCTATTTTTTGAGCAGAACTATAAATGCCGGTTTCATAATCGTTTAAAAAATAATTGATAATTATCAAATCCATTTTCTTGTAACTGAAAATTAACAGACCAGCAATAAAAAGAGGAAAACTTTTTGTTATTAAATATTTAGTTTTGCTGAAATCCATTTTAAGTTTATAGGATTTAAATTTTGTTGTAAAAATGAATACAAGTATTATAAACTCAATGAAATAAGCAGCTAAATAATAATAGAGGATAGTTGAAAAGGTGGATTTTAAATAGATTAAAACCAATAAACTTACCAAGGTAAAAATGTCTCTAAAATTGAGGGCAATAGAGGAATATAAATTTTTGAACTTTCCAATAAAAAAGTTTTTGAAAGTATAACCAATTGAAGCAAAATTTGAAACAGCAAAGATTAAAATCATTTTTTGCATGTCCACATCGCTCTCTAAAAAACTAACGCACAACGCTAAAAGTGAGTAGCTGGATATAGAGGCAACCAATCTAATAAGCAAAGAACTTTCGATTATTTTTTCGTTTTTAACGGTTTCCCTAATTTCGATTCGCTCTAAGCCAAATTCAGATAGAATCAAGAAACCAGAAGCAAAAGCTATAACATAGCTAAAGCTACCAAATAACTCTGGCCCTAAATAGTTTGCCAGAATGAAGTTGACTATGAAAACAGAAATAAGATTAAGCCCTTTTCCTAAAGCCTCCCATATTAAATTATTAAATAAAACTTTTTTCACTATCAAAAGAAAAATAAACAAACGGCAAAGTTAGTTTTTTAAATATTTACATCTAAGTTTTAAAGGGTTTTTATATTATCTTACTTTTGCCTTGAATTGAAACCTAAGTTTTAGGCTGTTTTTATGAAAAATTGATGAAAAAAAAAGTACTGGTCCTTTCGTTAGGCCGAACGAATAGTTTGCCGTTATATGCTGAAAATATTGTGTCAAATTTTGAGAGTTTAGACTTTGATATCCTCGTTTCTAAAAATAGGTCATTAAAAAAACCTGTCGTTAAATCAAAAGAAATAATAACTTATAGTAACAAGTTAAGTTTTTTCTTTAACACCTTAATTTATCTACCCATATTAATTTTGTGCCTTCTGCCAAAAATCAGAAAAGATTATAAGGCACTGTATTTACCATACAAGCATTTTTGGGATTTACCATTTATTTTCCTCTTTAAGTTCTTTAACAAGGAAGTCATTTTTACGGCACACGATGGAGTTTTGCACAAAGGCGAGCGTAATTGGTTAACACAGTCCATGAATAATTGTAGGTTGAAAATGGCTAAAAAGGTTGTTTACCTTACTGATTATACACGCAGGCATGTTGAAAGGGAGTTGGGGATAGTTGTTAATTACGAAATTGTACCTCATCCTATTATTGAGAATAAGTTTGTAGAATTTAATTCAAAAAAGGATAGAACCAATAATTTGTTATTCTTAGGAAGGATTGATAAGTATAAAGGGGTTGAATTATTAATGGAAAGTGCAATTATTTTAGGGAATTCTTTTGATAAATTAATTATAGCAGGGAAAAGTTTGTACGATGTTAATTATTCAAAGCATGATAAAATAGAAGTGCTAGATAAGTATCTCTCTGAAGAGGAAATAGGAAAATTGCTGTCTTGGGCAGATGTACTGATTCTGCCTTACACGGAGGCAACACAATCAGGTGTGATTTCCTTGGGTATTTATGCAGAGTTACCTATGGTTTGCACAAATGTGGGGGGGTTTTCTGAACAATTGGCAATGGATGAGTGTTTTTGGTGTGAGCCTAATTCAAAATCCTTAGTTAATGCTATAATTGATAGTTTGGATAATCAGGAAAAGAGAAATAATATAAAAAAAGCGCTGATAAAGAAAAAAAGTCGGTTAACGTGGAAGAATGCAGCTGCACAAATAGAGGATTTGTTAATTTAAAGGTAAAGGTGTTCTATGAAGGTTTCTTATTTTAAAATAAGGTTCTTATTAATTTCTCTTTTAGGTTTATTAATAGCTTATTCAGGTTATTACTTTTTACCAACTAGATTTTTTAACGATACAAATTTACTTATAAACGATCCTTGGAACGAAATAGGGTTTAAGGGCTCTTACCCATTAACTATTTTATTTTATAATATTACTGGGCTAAAGCATTTATCTTTCCCCCTAGTTGGGGCACTTCAATTTATTGTATTAATACTGTTGGTTAGGAAAATAGGTATATCTAAGAGATTTCATGTTTTATCTGTGAAAAATGTATTAGTTTATTTTTTCATTCTAGTTACAGCAATCTATTTAGCAATGCCAACTAAAGAGTTTATTACTTTTTGTTTTACAGGATTACTAGTTTTGTTTTTTAAATGTCGTAAATTAAGTTATAGAAAAACCATAGTGGTTAGTATTATAACTTT